>CASFDQ010000108.1 GCA_949293385.1 uncultured bacterium
GGTTTCAGTGATATTATATTCGCCTTTAAAACTGCCCGAAGGGCAATATCACTATGCGCAGCATAATATAACTGCGAAGCAATATAACTCGCCGTCAGGCGAATATAACTGAGGCACACTTCCTTACGGAGTGTGCCTCAACCGGAGGACTTTTTAGCTTCTTATTTAAGAATTACTTCAGCTTTATCGTCGGTATAAACGATTCGGTCGCCTGAAGAGCTGAGAGAATTGAAGTAGTCGAAGTATTCTTCTTTGCTTCCAAATGGAACGTCGGCATTGTTAATTACTTCTTTGGCCTTTATCCCGTCGTCTTTAAGAAGGGTGTGAAGAAGAGCGAGCTGCCATTTTGCGCTGTTTACACAAGCGTCTTCGGGGTCGGAGATGTAGTAGTTGTTTCCGTGAGAACGGCCCGTCGCTCCTCCTGCATAGGCGTGAATTACAGGTATAACGCAGGAAAGATCACCCATATCGGTACTTCCTGAGCCCATTTTATCATCAACGAAAATTTCCTTGTTCGGGAAATATACTTCGAATACTTCCTTTGCAATACCGGTGAGGGTAGGATCGTTATTAAGGGGTGCGTAGCCCGGCATATCGGTAATATCTACGTTAACGTTCATCGAAAGCGCGGCGCCGATGAGGGCTTTATTGATACGCTTGTTAGATTCGGCAATGCCCTCAAAGTTGCTTCCTCTGACGTAACTCTCCATAGTTACGACCTCGGGAATAGCGTTTACCATATCGCCTCCGCTTGTGATAATGGGATGAAAACGTATTATATCCGCCTCTTTAAAGGTCTCACGAGTAGCGTTGGCGGCGTTTATGCCGTTGGTAGCGGCGTAAAGAGCATTTTTACCTGCCCAGGGACTGCCACCTGCGTGAGCCGCAACTCCTTTATAGGTGATCTTTTTTGCGATACATCCAACCGATCCTCCCGTAAGAGCAAAACCACTTGAGGTGTGCATCATAAAAGCCAGATCTACTCCGTCGAAATAACCTCTGTAAAGATATTCGGTCTTGCCGCCGAAGTAGCTTATCTTTCCTTCCTTCATAAGACCCATACGGTATTCGATCTCGAGAAGCTCTTCGGCAGGCACCGAGCATAGCATTATTTTTCCGCAAAGTCCGCCTAATGCACCGTCCTCTTTAAGTGCTGCGGCAATACCGACGAGTGCGGCCGACTGTGCGTTATGGCCGCAGGAATGAACGGCTCCCGTAACAGGATCTGCTTCAGGATGCGCGGGGCAGATAATAGAATCGAGTTCGCCGAGTATCAGAAGAGTGGGGCCGGGGCGTCCCGTATCTATAACGGTATAAAAACCGGTTATGCCGTCGGCTTTTGTGATATTATATCCGAGATCGGTAAAAACCTTCTCCATATAAGCAGAGGTTTTAAACTCCTTGTATCCTGTTTCGGGATTTTGCCAAATAAAACGTTCTGTATCAAGAATAAGTTGGCGGTGTTTATCTACTAGATCTAAATATTATTTCATAAAATCACCTCGAGGCTTTTATAACACAAAAAACTTGAAACGCAATACAAACGCTTGCAAAAATACGAATTCGGTGTATAATTAAATCAATGGCAAGGGAGGTATATGATATGAATCAAAAGGAAATGTTTAAAAACGCTTTATGGGTCGGCGTGGAAAATCGTGATTATCTCGATTTTAAGATCCTCAGAGGCGATTTTTATATTACTTCGATCGAACCTGCCGAAATACGTGCGGTGGGTCTGGGATTTTGCAGAATATACATAAACGGAACCTGTCTTAACCCCGATTCTTTTTTACCTCTTTCCTCCGACTATGAGGCAGGCTCAGATCCTGAAGGAGAGATACTGACAAATCATCGACTCTACGTTCCAAAGTTTGATATAACTCCTTATATAACAGTCGGACACAATACCGTTGCAATTCATTACGGAGGCGGCTGGTATACCCACCCGCAGAGACCTTTCGGTCTGCCTAAGGCCATCTACTGCGTTACGGTAGGGGATGAAGTATTCGTATCGAACGAAAACTGTACGGTCGGAGATAGCTATATAACTGAATATCAGCTTCAGCAACGAGAGTTTCAGGATAAAACCGATTTTGATGAGACCTGCTTCGGAGCGGAATTTGACGATTTTTTATGGAAAAGCGCAACCGTGACCGAGCAGCTTGATACCGATTATATGTTTACGGATTGTCCAGTGGACGTTATTACCGGCGAATTTGAGTTTAAATATGTCGGCGAAGGTGACGAGGGCAGTATTTACGACTGTGGAAAAAACATTGCAGGATATCCGATTATAAAATCGGAAGCTCCGAAAGGGGAGAGAATTACCGTAAAATTCTCCGAGGATATTACCGAGGACGGCTTGCTTGAACCTACCCATACACATAATCAGGAGTTTTCTGCGGTATCCGACGGCAAGGGGCTCGTTGTGCGCACCGAGTTTACTTGGTTCGGCTTCAGATACATCGAAATAATCGGAGAGGCCGAACCCTTATGCGCTAAAGAGATCCATTCCGACGTTGCGGTAAATTCGGCCTTTTATTCGGATAACGAGTCGCTGAACTGGATATACGAAACCTTTGTACATACCATGCTTTCAAATCTTCATACCGGTCATCCCTCCGATTGTCCGCATATTGAAAGGCTCGGATATACCGGCGACGGTCAGGTTACGGCTGATGCCGTTATGTCGGTCTTGGATATTAAAGAGCTTTACAGAAAATGGATGGAGGATATTTCCGACTGTCAGGATACGGTATCGGGAAACGTTCAGTATACCGCGCCCTATGTTCGTTGCGGCGGTGGTCCCGGCGGATGGGGAAGCGCTATAATTGAGGTTCCGTATCAGTTTTATAAGCACTATGGCGAAGTCGGGATATTGGAGCGCTACTACCGTCAGATGAAAGAGTATATAAGGTATATGGAGGAGCACACGGTAGGTTCTCTTGTTGCCTACGGTCAGTCGGGACTTTGGTGCCTTGGAGACTGGTGTATGCCCGTCGTTCATACCGATCACGGAGTAAGGCACGGGTTTGGTACAAAGGAAATGCAGATAATACTGCCGCCGGCCTTTGTTAATACATATTTCTTGGCAAAGTCGCTTCTGCGTCTCGGTAATATCGCAAAGGTCCTCGGAAAAGAAAGGGATATATCTGTTTTCAAGGAAAAGGCGGATAAGTATATCGAAGCACTGAGAGCGTCCTATTTTGATGCTTTCGGTAAAAATTATCTTGGCGGACTTCAAGGCGCTAACGCTTTTATGACCAACCTTGGCAAAGAGTCCGATGCGGTTTACAAAAATCTTGTTGAATATTATAAAAGCCTCGGTTATTTCGATACGGGAATTTTCGGTACGGATCTTGTTGTTAAAGAACTGTTCAGAGGCGGAAACGGCGATCTGGCGGTTGAGCTTATGACAAGTGTTAAGGGCTTCTCCTTCGAACATTGGCGCAAGTCGGGAGCAACGACCTTCCGCGAATACTGGCAGGATAAGGACTGTCGCTCTCATAACCATCATATGTTCGGTGCGGTCGTAGCTAATTTCTTCGAATATCTGCTGGGTATTACGCAGACCGACGACTCTGCAGGATATGAGAAGCTTATAATTAAGCCGACTATCGTCGAACAGATAAGCACCCTTTCAGGCAGTATGCAAATTCCCGCGGGTACGGTATCGGTTTCCTATCTTAAGCGATTGGATTCGATTTCTTTTGAGGTAACCTTGCCTAAAGGGAAACAGGCGGATTTTGTTTACGGAGACGAAAAGCGCAGGCTTGAACCGGGACTTAATAAAATGATATTCAGAAGAATTAAATAGGGGAGATAACTGTGAAGATCAAAGAAAAGATACAGCTTGGATATGACGGCCTCGTTGAACACGGCCCTATAAATATCGTAGCCTTCGGTGATAGCGTTACCCACGGTGCTTTTGGTGCGGGTCAGATAGACTACGAGGCTGTTTATTGGAACCTTCTTAAAAAGAAACTTAATCGGTACCGAAATTATATCCCCGTCAACGTAATAAACGCGGGAATCGGAGGCATCAACGCCGAAGGTTCGGTAAAAAGAATCGACACTCAGGTTCTTAATCATGATCCCGATTTAGTTATAGTCTGCTTTGGGCTCAATGACGTTAACGGTCCTTACGAGACCTATATATCTGCACTGAAAGAAATATTCGAAAGATGCTCTGCGGTAACCGACGTTATATTTATGACCCCGAATATGCTTAATACAAGCCTTTCTGAGGATACCGAAGAAAAGTATAAGGAATACTCGAAAAAAACCGCAGAAATGCAAAACAGCGGTCGTATGGACAGGTATATTTACGGCGCGGCAGAGCTTGCACGGGGAATGGGAATAACTGTGTGCGACTGCTATTCCGAGTGGAAGAAGCTTTCCGAAACGCAGGACATAACCAAACTTCTCGACAATCGCATAAACCATCCGACAAGAGAAATGCACGGTCTTTTTGCCGATATGCTTTACAAGACTATTCTTGAAGAATCTGATGCGGCTGCCGATACCGTAAGTACGATGTACAACGGATAGGATTTGTTTTTTTGGCCTGTTTAATAAAATAAAAAGGAATCAGCCTTTCGGTTGATTCCTTTTTTTGGTGCACCTGAGCATTCTATAATCGAACCGTTTACCTCTTTTAGAGTGACGGTTTTGCTTGCTTCCTTATAATTGAATGTTATGACCAGCTTGTCGTCGTAGAGATATACGGCGTTTACAAACGTGTCAATCAGCCTTTGTTTGTGTTCCTTCGTTTCTAAGCTCATGGTTTGAATTTGCCGGAGCCATAGTTTTAAGCCTTCTTTTGTGATGGTGGACTTCTTCATTTCTTCCTTGATGAGCTTTAATTTAATCTCATCTCTCGTCTGCTCCAACTCAATCATTCTTTGTTTTGTGGTTGGAGTAATAATTCCTTCTTCTATTGCTCTAAGCAGATTGTTAAGTGCGTTCTCTGTTTCACTAAGCCGTTGTTTAAGTAACTGTATAGCGGGATTTTCTTTCTTTGCATTCCTAAACACAATACCTGCAATGTCCTCAATAACATTATCATCGATCATCATCTCATGAGTGTGCTTAACAACAATGTCTTCAATCCATTCTTTTTTAACCGTCTTTTTATCACAAGTATGTTTGTATTTAGCGTTGTTGCATTTGTAATATCGGTGAACTGTACCGTTTCGTGCAGTTCCGCTTTCACCGGTCATATATACACCGCATTTACCGCAAAATAGCTTTGTTGTTAGTAAGTAATCGTCTTCGGCTTTATGTCTTGCTGTTGCTCTCTTATTCTTCGCTCGCTCACGCTGCACCTTGTCAAATAACGCCTGTGGGACTATCCTTGGTATGCCATCTTTGTTGACAATATCTTGGAACTTGTATTCACCAATATACCGTCGGTTTTTTAGCATATCCGTTACGATATTAATAGTTATTTTCGTTCCGTGGGAAGTGGTAACACCTTTTGCATTTAGCATTTCCACAATCTCTTTTATGGTTTTACCGTTTGCGTAGGCTTCGAATGCTTGTACTACATAGGGTGCTTTAACAGGATCTACCTCAAAGAATTGCTCTTTGTTAATAACATAACCGATAGGAACCGTTCCGCCGTTAAATTTGCATTTCAGTGCATTTTCGGTCATACCTCTTGTAACCTTTTCGGAAAGATCCGCGGAATAATATTCCGCCATGCCTTCCAGTACCGATTCAAGTAAGATGCCTTCTGAACCATCGGAAATATTTTCGGTTGCCGATACCACTTTAACATTATTCTTTTTTAGTGTGTTTTTATAACGAGCTGAATCGTAACGGTTACGGGCAAATCGGTCTAATTTCCATACGATAATTAATTCAAACTTTTGCTTGGCACTATCTTTTATCATTTGTTGAAAGGCAGGTCTGTTGTCCGTCTTTGCTGATAACGCTCGGTCAATATAGGTATCAAGAATCGAAATCCCTTGTTTTTCGGCAAAAGCGTAACATTCTCGAAGTTGACCTTCAATACTCTCTTCGCGTTGGCTGTCCGAAGAATATCTTGCGTAAATAACTCCAATCATTCTTCCTTCACCTCCCGAAGCATCTGAGAAATAACCTCTTTCAGCTTTTCGTTGAACACAGTTCCGGGAGTAAAGCACATTGTCATTAGGGCTTCCAGACCGCCGTCCTTTTCAAGTGCCGATTTAATTGCCGGGTATTTTTGCATACCTTGTGGGTTATCCGTTCTTCCAAAGATATAATCCAAAGATACATTAAAGAAGTCTGCATACCACAGTAGTTTTTGGAACGGTGGCTCGGCAACACCCATTTCATAGCGACCTATTGTTGCCTGCGTTGTCTCGCACAATTCCGCCAATTGCTTTTGCGAATAACGCGCATTTACTCGCAGTTCTTTTAGTCGTTCTCCTACAATATTCATATTCTAACTCACCTCCAAATGATTTGTGTTTATTATAACACATAAACAGTTTGTAGTCAATACATAAAACAATTTTTATACACTCCGTTTTCGTTAATAATTTTATTTAGCGGTACGGCAGTACAGCCGTACCGCTTATATCTTAATCTTCGTCGTCTTCCGAAGCTTCTCTCATCAATCTTTCAAACTCTTCTTTTCCAATGTCGCTTTCGAGAAAACGCTCCATCTCTTCCATCATGAACATTGCTAAAGAAATAAGCGCTTCTTCGGGAACATCCGATTTAAAAACAATTTTAGGATCGCTCATGGCTTTCACCTCCTTAAATCTCATTTCCTCCATTTCCGCCGGAGGCTGGCCTTGAAACATATAACATATAAATTCTCCTTTCGGGCATTTGAATTGCCCGACCTTTATTTCCTTTGATTGTCCCTATATATCAATCCTGCAATTTTCGTCAGCAGGATATTGTCGTCAATTTAAATTCTTCCTTCATCATTTTAATCAATAAATTACTTTTTCTTCGGCTTTTCAGCCAAGTAAATTCTTGTCACTTCGGTTCTGTGGTGACCTAAGTTTTCGCTAACAATCTTCCGAGCTTTCTTCGGTCGTTCTTTCAACGCTTCGGCATAGGTTCTTTGTGCGTAGGTGTGTCTGAGACCATGCCAAGAGATTGTTTCAGTTCTTTTCTTTTTACCGTCTTCACTCAAAACTTCGCGGTTCTCTAGCATAAAACTTTTGCGGTGATAACTCATCCAGTTCTGTAACGAACGTTTTTCTCGCTGTACGCCGCCTTTTTCGCTACCTGAAATTAAATAATCTCTCGGGTATCGTTCCGAACATCGTGCGTAATCCAAGTATTTAGTAATAATACTACGTTGCTTTGCACTCAAATCAATAGCTTTTGTCTGCCCGCCCTTGCCCTTTATAACAAGCTGTCCAGTCTTTAAGGCTGACATAAGGTATTCAACTCTTAGGGTACAGATCTCTTCAAGTCGCAAACCAAATTCACTGGCAAAGTCTATGCCAATGACCACATCCTGTCGGCCTGTTTGGATAGCCCGTTGCCGCATGTTTGCAATTTCTTCATCAAATAGCGAATGGTCTTTAACACCCGTTGCACGCTTAGGCAGTGATAGTTTATCATTTTTTGAAAGTCTATTTTTACTACCGGATTTTCTATGGAAATACCGTATGCCCGAAAGATCGGATTGAATAGTTGCAGCAGAGTTGTTTTCTTTTAGATGTTCCACATAGGCTTTAAAATGCCGATCTTCCACGTTCTTAAAATTTTGCAGACGAAAATTATCGGCTAAAAACTTGCAGAATCTTTTAGTCGCTTCATAATACCGAGCCCTTGTTTTAAAACTCAATTCGTTGCTGTGCCTATACATAGACTCAACTTGAGCGAGCAAGTTTTTATACAGACCCGGATTTAGCACTGTAATATTATTAGAATCTGACATACAAACCGTCTCCTTTCTCCAAAAATTTTATTTCAACGCAAGCGTAGGGACATGAACACTGCGTAAAAAACTGTATACGAAAATAGTAATAATGGGTGCATTTTCGTCAATAAAATATCTGGAGTTTTCCTGACGAAAATAATTTTGTGTACGAAAAATTTCCCCATCATTTCGAAATGAAAGTCATATATCATTTCGAAACGGGAATCATAAAAAATCTGTCAGCAGATTGTGCTGACCTGATATCGAAAAGAAAGTAATCTCGAAAGGGTAGTCAGCACAATCCTTTTTTAAGGGAAATGAAAGTGATTTCGAAATATCATTTCAAAAAGATAGGTAATATATCATTTCGAAAAGACAAGCATCAATCATACAAGAGCCATATTTAGTAACATCATAAATACAAACTATCATCATTTAATGTTATCTATAATAAATCTATCATTAACCTATATGGCTCTTTAAATGAAAGTCCGCAGGGCATAATACACCCACTGTCAAAGGTCTCTGCGAACTTCCATTTCTTACTGATTCTTCTTTGACGCGGGGTATTATGCCCTGCTAATCGCGGCTCTCCGACTGCGTCTCCGAGCCGTTTCTATCTGACTAAAGTCCAATAGAAACGGCTCGGCTCCCAAAAAGAGAGTCATAAATCATTTCTAAAGGACAATCATCTATCATCATAGAAATTATAGTCATAGCACCTGCTTTGTAGTTTGTGTGTTATCTTCTTCGGCTTCCTGCAGCTTGTCATTCACTAAAGCGAATGACAACTTGCAGAGAGCCGAAGGTTTGTTTTGCAGGTGCAACTTTCTCTCAAAAAGTAGGTCATATACTTTTAAAATGATTATCATATATCATCCCGAAGTGAAAGTTCTTTTGCGATATTCTGTTGTAAAATAAGGTTAGTACTTGGCTTAATCTAATCTTTTCTTGCATGCCTCGCAAGATTCATAGATTATCCGTGCGTGTTCTCTTTAAATTTATGAGGGCAAACAAAGTATTGTTTGCTAACGCTACGCCGAGTGCAGATATTTCAATCTGTCCGATACTAAAACTCGTTCGGCGGGGATTTTCATTACCGATTAAACCCCGGAAACTTCGTGTGCAATTCCCATAAGGGCTGGAGAATTCCCTTAATGGACGGTAGCACCACCGCTTGAGCAGTTTTATTTTACGACGGAACTCTCAAACGTCGTGGATTCCATAATTTTCGTCAATAACATAAGCTGGAATTTCGGCCTTTGTTATGCACTTATTTTCGTTAATAAACTGCCATAAGTGAAGGCAGGTTCGCAGTCGAACAATCCTCGTTTCGTAACGGCTCTGCTATCCGCACATTTTAATTCACATCGCCTTTGTGAAGGGCTTTGTATATCACGACTTTTCCTACTTACCTTCTTCAGACTACTGCGTGAAAGTGGGTTCTGATTTTTTACAGGAATCATAAACCTGGGCAACGTAATAGGTCGATTAAAAATGTGTCGCCTATCTACCTCATATCAGTTTGTCCGTTGCCATAACCGTGACAGCTCTTTAATTCCGTATTTTCACTTCTTCGGTCATACGGATAATCAGCCTTAGAGCATCGACTGATGAGGTTAAAACCTAACCTAAAGTTTTCTGCTAGTGATTCACAGTCTGCCGCAGAACTCAGACTGCTGTACTCGGCACCACCTTTGGTGCAACTAACTTCCCGTGTTGTTAAATACAATCATTTTGACCCACCTTCCTTTATGCGTTAATTTTGGCTCCGTCACTTACCGGAGAACAAAACATAAAAGAAGGCAAAGAGCAACAATAACACAATCATTTTTATGTTACTCTTTGTGTACACACCTTCTTAATTATGAATGAAGTATAGTCAGTTTAGCATGTGATTTTTTAACCGTCAATAGATTTGCCCGATGTGTTGTTTGACAAACGATGCCCCGTAACTTTTACTTGGTAATATTTAAAAAATCCCATATTGAGAAGCCAAAATATGCTGCCATTTCAAACAAAGATATAGTAGACGGATCGATTCTTCGGTTGAGAACATCGTGAATATATCCCGGAGATTTACCAAGTTCAATGCTTAGTCCTCGGTAGGTCATATTACGCTCGTCCAAAAGTTTATCCAACTTCTGTTGGAAAGCGTACCAATAATTTTCGTACTCTGTTCTGTCTAACATAGAAAAAACCTCTTTTACACAAAAAATTAAGAGCCGCGACCACCGCGACTCTTTGGTATAAATGTAAAAAAGGTTATATACGACTTTCAAGAAAACATTAATTATCTTCTATTTTGATTGTCGAGTAATTTCTTAAGCTGAGCATTTTGTTGCTCGGTGGCTTTTAATTGCGCTTCGGCAATGCGAGCTTGAGTTTGTGCCTGCTGTGTTTGGGCAGCGGCTTCACGCTCCATTCTCTGATTATGCAACATGTTATCGTAAGCTTGTTGTTCGGCAATTTGTGTTCTACGGGCTTCTTCGGCTAATTGTTGAGCCTTAAATTCTTCATCACGCTTTTCTGCAATAGCCAAAGTTAACGCTTCTTTAAATGTATCGGCTCTTCCGGATTTTAAAATATCTCCTATGCGTCGTGCAAGTACAATATGCTCCTCGCTTAGCAATGTAACCTCTGCTAATGTGTTTTGAATCTGCTCGCTTTCTTCAACAAGTTTATTGTGCGCATTAACATAGGCGTCACAGCACTCGTTAAATTTATGGTCGAACAGTTGATACTTTGTGTAATAGTCGTTCAACTCTGCTTGAAAATTAAGCGTATCTTGAGCATGAGAATTCTTTATAATCTCCTCATAATCGTATCTTCTTTTTGCTACAGCATCATACTCTTTTTTATCGGCGGAATATTTTCTATATGCTACTATAAACCAAATTGCAAAAATTATCATAGCAAAGAACGCATAGCCAATAACGCCGAACCACATAGCAGTCTTAGATATAAACCAAACTACTAATGCTGCTAAAAATCCAAGTAAACCTATTTTAATTCCTTTGGCATGACTTGAGTTAAAAGGTTCTACTTCAGCTTGCAAAGTTTTGAAAGCCGGCATACTTGCAGGCAATTCGGGACGATATTCGTAATAAATTTCTCTTGTTTCTCTATCGTTCTTCTCTTTGAGTTCATCTATCTCATCACCAATGTCACAAAAGCGTGAAACGAGTGCACTTATTCTGTCCAATTCGGCGATGACGTCTTTAATATTTGTATTCATAAATTTTCACCCCTTAACCTACAATTCCAAGGAATTGGTCTTTGCCAATCAGCCAAATGATTTCGCACATAATAAATCTAATGTCCTCTTGACCGATATAATCTTTTTGAAGTAGTTCTTCAAAATTAATACCTTTTTCTTCTGCAATGGCTTGGTACTCTTCTTCAGAATAACCGCTTCTACTATTATCATAAATCCATTCAGCCGAGTTGAACGGGTCAACTACTCCAAAAAGAATAAACAACATTTCATAGCAAAGATTTTTAGGAGACAGGTTACGCTTTAATTTCTGGAAATAAGCAATAAAAGGATGTGCGTTTTCATTTAATAGGTTATCTTTACCTGCATAGCTTTGGTTTGAATTTACAATGGAATCTGCAAAGACAAAAGCCAAGCGATATAAATCTTCATCATCTAAAAGCTTTTTATTAGCGATAATACTCTTAAGATAATGATATGTGTAGTCGGTTAATTCTACTGTTGTTTTTGTTTCGCAAAGTGCTTTTCTTCCGGCATCAGACAAAAACCATTCTTTTGTGGTCCCGTATTTTACAGATGGGACCGCTGGCGCTTGTGCAAATGCAGATTTAATATTATCTATAAACCCCATATTTTTCCTCCTAAAGAAATTAGCCAATGGATTTTCTGATCCATTGGCTAACTAAATGTTTTTATCTCATTTGAATTTCGTTACCGAAATAACCCTTTACCAATGATTCAGGTGAGCGGTTATATTTAACATTTACGCCGTTGTCTGCAACTTTTGAACTTGCGGTCTGTCCTGCAACACTAACTTCAGCTTTTGTGGGGTGTACCTCTCCAACATTGCAGGAACCACTAGCATAAGCGTTTTTAACATCAGCCTCAAATTGTACTAGCATTGCCCCTGACTGAACATAAGGAACCTTAACAGCGGTTTTGTTACATTCCATTGTAACGAAGTCGTGTCTGAAGGTTTTTTCTGTGCCGCACTCCTGACATTTACAGGTGATTTCAAGAGTAACACGTTCTTTACCAATAGCAGAAATTGTAGATTCAACAGGGATATCGTTCTTTTTGATTGTCTTGTCTTCTTTAGTAACGGTAAATGTT
>CASFDQ010000109.1 GCA_949293385.1 uncultured bacterium
AGAAAGCTGTGTGGCGGTGCATCAGCCGAATGGAATACGGCACGAAATACTGTCCCGACTCGCCGACAATCGAGGAAACAATCCTTCATAGAGCGATAGTTGAAGCGATCCAAGAGATTGTCAACGACAACGGATGCCAACACGCCATCAAGAACCTGCAAGCCCACATCCGAATGTACTACGGTAGCAGTGATGACAACAGTCTCGCAGCCGACGAACTCCGACTCAATCAACTTATCGCCGAGGTAATGAACCGAGCCAAGCAAAGCGATGCTGACAGTGAAGAATTCCTCGCACTCTCCCAAGAGATAGCCGAAACCAAAAAGCGGATCGCCGCAAAGAAAGAACAGCAGATTGCCGCCCATGCGAACGAAGCAAGAATGAACGAAGTCCTCGGAACACTGGACGTACTGAAGAATCACCCAATCGACTACGATGACAGCATAACAAGAAAGCTCGTCGACTGCATCAAGGTGGTATCCAAAAACGAACTGCTCGTCATCTTCAAGGGCGGCATTGAAAAGACAGTAAGGATGGAGTAAGGAGATGGAAAAATGCTCGTGCGTTCAGTCATATACGGCTGGGGGTTCGATTTTATGCGACCCTTCCAAAAACAAAGGGATCAAACCGAAAGGTTTGGTTCCTTTTTTCTTGACAAAAGCGATACTTCGTGATACGATGTATTGCGTGATAGGAGGTATAATATGGATATTCAATTAAAGCGAGGGCTTCTTGACGTATGCGTTTTGGCGGCCATTAAGGACGAGGCCTCCTACGGATATAAGATAATAAAAGACCTAAAGCCTTATATCGAGCTTTCCGAATCGACCCTGTATACTATTCTAAAACGCTTAGAGACCGCAAAAATGCTTACCGTAAAGACCGCGGAGCACGACGGGCGGCTTCGAAAGTACTATCATATAACCCCGTCGGGCCTTAAACGTATCGACGGATTTCTGGACGAGTGGAAGGAGATCTTGTCTATATACAGGTTTGTTACAAAGGAGGACGAAAATGAATAAACGCGAATTTTTAAATGAGCTTCGGAAGGGGCTTTCGCCTCTTTCCGAAATTGAAATAGAGGAACGCATTATTTTCTACAGCGAAATGATCGACGACCGAATCGAAGAGGGTCTTACCGAGGAAGAGGCCGTTACGGCCATAGGCTCGGTCTACGAAATAATCGGGCAGGCGGTAACCGAAGCCCCGACGGAAAAGCCTGAGAAAAAGAGAAGCCTTAAAGTCTGGGAAATAGTTCTCTTGATCCTCGGCTCCCCGATATGGCTTTCCCTTGCCGCGGCGGCATTGGTCGTAGCCGTGTCCTTGTATATTTCGGTTTGGGCAGTAATAATTTCCCTATGGTCGGTCTTCGGCGCATTTGTCGGAACGGCCGTCGGCGGCATTATCGGCGGAATAGTTCTCTGTACCGTAGGAAAAGCGCTGAACGGAATCGCTCTTATCGGCGGCGGCCTCCTTTGCGCAGGACTTGCGATATTCGCCTTCTTCGGCTGTAAGGCGGCAAGCAAGAGCACGGTCTTACTTACAAAGAAATTTTTTGTTTGGCTTAAAGGCCGTATTATGGGTAAGGAGGAAAACGTATGAGCAGATCGGTAAAAATATGGCTTACTGTCGCCTCGGCCCTTGTCCTTACGGGCGTTATAATTATAGGAAGTGTGATGACAGTGTTTAATTGGGATTTTTCAAAGCTCTCAACCTCTAAATTTGAAACCAATCTTCACGAGACAAGTGAGGTATTTACCGATATTTCGGTAAATACCGATACGGCAGATATTGCGTTTCTGCCCTCAGAGGACGGTAAATGCTGGGTAGAATGCTTTGAGAACGTTAAAGCAAATCACGCGGTAACCGTGTCCGACGGAACCCTTTTTATGAATTTAGAGAATAAACGAAACTGGTACGATTATATAATGAATTTCAACTCGGCAAAGATATCGGTCTATCTTCCTAAAGCCGAATATGGGACCCTTAGCGTAAAAAACAGCACGGGAAAGGTAACTGTCCCCGAAGATTTTAATTTCAGCTCGGCCGATATAGTGGTGAGCACCGGAAACGTAAGCTTTTCGGCTTCGGCGTCGGGCTTAGTAAATATCAAGACGACGACGGGAAAAATAGAAGTACAAAATCTTACGGCAGGCTCTATGAGTCTTACTTCATCTACCGGCAGAATGTCTCTTACCGACGTGAAGTGCGACGGAGATATAAATATTAAGGTATCAACGGGAAAGACCCTTTTAAGCGCTGTATCCTGCAAAAATCTTACCGCAGGGGGCAGTACGGGAAATATTTCGCTGACAGGAGTTTTGGTAAGCGATAAGCTAAAGGTAAACAGAAACACGGGAAGCATTACCTTAGACGGCTCCGATGCAAAGGAGATATCGATAAAGACCGATACGGGAAGCGTTAAGGGCACCCTTCTTTCCGAGAAGATATTTTTTGTCGAGACCGATACGGGACGGATAAGCGTCCCAAAGACTACGTGCGGCGGAAAATGTGAAATAAAGACCGATACGGGAAACGTCATTATCAGCATTGAATAAAATTCTTGCATAGTTAAAGGAAAATGTTATAATTTGCTTAAGGTATTTTTACCTGAATATTTTTTTAAGGAGGCCCCCTATGAACTCATTTAAAAAGTACCTCGCAGAATTTATCGGAACCGCAGTTCTCGTAATTCTCGGCTGCGGCACGGCAATGCTTGTCGGATGTAACGCGGCCGCAGGCTGTGGTTATATCCTGACCGCTCTTGCCTTCGGACTTGTAATCGTCGGAATGGCATACTGTATCGGAAATATTTCGGGTTGTCATATAAATCCCGCTGTTTCCATCGGCGTGCTGGTAAGCGGCGGAATGAGCGTTAAGGATTTCTTCGGCTACATCGTGGCACAGTGCCTTGGCGCAATAGCAGGAACCGGAGTTCTTTACGCTATATTCGATCTCGGAAGCGTTACCGATATGACCGGCGGCTACGGCTCTAACGGACTTGCCGGAGTAAACGGAAGCTTCGTAGCAGGCCTTGTGGTTGAAGTAGTTTTAACCTTTATCTTCGTTCTGACCATCCTCGGCGTTACGAGCAAAAAAGCAGGTCACGGCTCCTTCGCAGGCGTAGTTATCGGCTTCACCCTTACCCTCGTACATATCCTCGGAATCGGTCTTACCGGAACCTCGGTAAACCCCGCCCGCAGTCTTGGACCCGCTCTCTTCGCAGGCGGTGCCGCTCTTGCCGACCTCTGGGTATTTATCGTTGCTCCCTTCGTAGGCGGCGTTCTTGCGGCTCTCGTTTATAAATTCCTCGAATCCAAAAAAGAAGAGGCCGCTGAATAGTTTTAAGCGTTTTACGACTCCGAAGTATCCCTTCGGAGTCTTTTTTTATTGCAACCGAGGTGCTTTTGTGTTATTATACTGGTATGACTGAAAAAGGGGTGTGATAAGTGCCGTACGTAATTATAATTTCTGTTCTGCTCGGCGTTTGTCTTCTGCTCTTTTTCGCCCTTATCGGACGGGGCAGGGAAGAATTTTCCTTCTTTCTTAAAAACCCTATTGCTCACCGCGGAATTCACGGTGAGAACGGTCCCCCTGAAAACAGTATATCGGCCTTTAAAAAGGCGGTCGAAACGGGCTGCTCGATCGAACTCGACGTTCATCTTTTAAAGGACGGAACTCTGGCGGTGTTTCACGACGACGATCTTTTTCGTATGACGGGAATAAGAGGAAAGCTTTGTGAGCGAAGTTTTTCAGACCTTAAAGAGCTAACTTTAAAGGGTAGTACCGAAAAGATCCCGACCTTCGGCGAGGTGCTCGAGACGGTAAACGGAAAGGTGCCGCTGCTTATCGAGCTTAAAACGGGAGGAAAAACGGCCGAGCTCTGCTCTTCGGTCACCGAGGCCCTTAAAGATTATAAAGGCCGCTTTTGTATCGAGTCCTTCGACCCCCGTCATCTTTGGTGGTTCAGACGTCACCGACCCGACGTAAAGCGGGGAGCACTCTCCGAAAACTTTAAAAACGGTCCCGTTTTTCCCCTCATCTTAATACGTTTTTTAATTTCGGCTCTTTTTTTGAACTTTTTAACCGCTCCCGACTTCGTAGCCTACCGCTTTACCGACCGAAAAAACATTCTATTCAGAATATCTCAAAGATTCTGGAAGATAAAGGGCTTCGTCTGGACGATAGAAACTTCCGACGACTATAATACCGCAATTAAAGAGGGATTTATCCCTATTTGCGAAAAAATCTTTTCAGGAAAGGACGTAATATAATGAAAAGAATAGTTTCGTTATTACTTGTTATGATCTTAATAATTGCGGCCTGCCCCGCATTTCCTGCGGCGGCCGCAAACGGCAATATGAAGCTTGCCTCTATATTTACCGAGAATATGATCCTTCAGCGCAACGAGAAGATATGCGTTTTCGGTACGGGTAACGGCACCGCCAGCATTACCGTCGGCGACGTTACCAAGCAGGTCACCTCTGCTACGGGTAGCTGGAGCGTATATTTCGATCCTATAAAGGCCTCGACCAAGCCTATAGATTTTATGGCAGATTTCGGCTCGGGTACGGTAGTTCTCGATAACGTGCTTGTGGGCGACGTCTATATAACCTCGGGTCAGTCGAATATGGAGCTGAACCTCAACAGAACCGAACAAAAAGGAACGGTTAAGGCAAATCCCTTGCTCCGCTTTTATAACAAGGTGGGAAAATGGCAGGAGTTTACAAACACTAACGTCGAAACGATTTCTGCCATAAGCGTCCTCTTTGCTCAGGAACTTGACCAAAAACTTGATAAAGACGTTCCTATAGGCGTTATTTCGGCCTCGGTCGGAGCTTCCCGCGTTGAGGATTGGATTCATAGAGATTATTGCTTCTGTGAGGAATACGACCTTGAAAACACTGCCCATAGCGATATAACGAAATACGATAAGGGTCACCACGACCTTTACGATAAATACATCGCTCCTATCGAAAAGCTTACCGTTGCAGGTGTCCTTTGGTATCAGGGCGAAAGCAACCGCGGAATAGGGGAGGCCTACCGCTATTTCGATATGTTTAAAACGATGGTAAACTGTTGGCGAACCAGATTCGACGACAAGGATATGCCCTTCTATACCGTTCAGATAATGCTTTATTCGAGTGACGGCTCCAAGGATCTTAACGGCAACGAGGTCGACGAGTATAATATCCGTATTGCTCAGGCAAGAGCTGCGGTGGAAATTAAAAACGTAACCCTTTGCAGTATGCTTTCTCTTGAGGATACCCTCCTTCCCGACGGAAGTATGGATATTCATCCAACCGACAAGCTCCCCATAGCAAAGGCCCTTGTAAACGCCGCAATCGCGATCTATTATAAGCCCCTCGGTGAATACTCGGGAGCAAAGCCCGAGTATTCGGGACCTATATTTAAGTCTATCTACGTAAACGGCGGAAAGGCTACCGTACATTTTCTTCATACGGGCGGCGGCCTTAAGAGCAAGCAGGGCATAGAGCAGTTGACCGAATTTGAGGTTAAAGGCGGAAACGGTCTGTGGGTTCGCGCCGATGCGAAAATAGAGGGCGATTCGGTAACGGTTACTGCCGACGGAGTCGATCGCATAATCGGCGTCCGTTTAGGCTATAAGAACAAGCCTTCGATAAACCTCTATAACGGAGCGGGCTATTGCGCGTCGCCCTTTATCTGGGAGCAGGAGGGCGCAAAGCTCGATCATCTTCCCTCCGATATCTGGAAGGCCGACGAAACTCATCACTGGAAGGTGTGTCAGATAGTCGGATGTCAGGAGACCTTTGAAAAGGCCGAGCATAGCGGAGGACGCGCAACCTGTGCATCGAAGGCAAGCTGCGAGGTATGCAACCACGGGTATGGCTCTACCGATAAAAACGTTCACTCGGGCGAAACTTTGGTATCCGGCAAAAAGGACCCGACGGTTTCCGAAGAGGGCTATACGGGCGACATCCGTTGTCTTTCCTGTAACGCTCTTTTGGAGGAAGGTCATAGCATAGAGGTTCTTTCCGAGCAGGAACAAGATAAGGAAGGCGGCTTCCCTTGGCTCGCGGTCGTGATTATAGTAGTTATCGTCCTGCTTGCAGGCGCGGGAGTGACATTTTTTCTTATCTATAAAAAGCAAAACGCTAAACCGATCTCGGAATCGGAAGAAATAGATCTTCCCGAGGAATAAAATAAAACGCTGATGTGCGATAATGCACATCAGCGTTTTTGTATAAGCAAACCATTGGGACTCGAATCAGGTTTTGGTGAAGAGGAGTTCGTAAGGCTTTCGCCTATGGACGACGATGAGCCGAAAGATGCCGAAAAACCGCCCTTTAAGGCTGGTTCGGGTTCCAATGGTTTGGTTAAGGTGACAATATCTTACAGAACGCCCTTTTGGAGAATAATGTTGGCGTAAAGGGCCTTTTCTCCCGTAGCGATTATGGCGTAGGCCTCGTCTTTGACCTTCTCGTAAAAGGCAAAACGCTCAATTGCTCCTACTGCGTTTTCTCCTCTGTCGTCGTAACGGGTAACTATGGCCTTATAATCGTCCCAGATAGGTGTCTCTACCTCGTCGCCCGGCATTACCTCCATAAGGGTCACGGGGGCGTCGACGTAGGTGTCGAGAGGGAAGAGGGTGAGGACCGCGTCTAAAATATCGGTGGCCGAGTGCCCGTCGGCGCGAAGAACTATAGCGTTTTTGCCCATACTCTCAGAGGGGAAGTTTGCGTCGGCGATAACTATCTTGTCGCTGTGCCCCATTTCACAGAGCACCTTAAGCATTTCGGGGGAAAGAATCGCGGGAACGTTTTTAAGCATAGTAATTTCTCCTAATATTTTTGTAAAAGGGTTAAAAGCTCGCGGTCAAGCTTGTGGCCGCAAAAGTCTTCAAGCTCTATATCGTCTCTGCCGCTGTCCATAATACCGAAGGTGCCTCGGAAGTTCCATACGGCATAGCCGATATTACGTTCTTTAAGGCTTTCCATCATATCCTTATACCAAGCCAGCATAACGTCGTGGGGGCATTTATAGAAGCAGCCCATTTCACCGCAGATAATACCTACGCCGAAGTTTTCGGCAAGGGCAGCCCACATACCGTAGTGACGGTCGAGCTTTGCCCTGTCCCACTTTACGTTTCTTCCGCTGACCTCCTGATTACCGCCCGGCCAACGGGGAGCCATCTTTTCATTTTTGGGGATGAAACCAACGCCGTAGTGGGTGATGCTACCGGGGTTATAGCCTCGACAGCTGTAAGCGATATTCTCGAAATCCTCGCTCATAAGCTCTGTGGGAGGCTGATTTCCGTTATGGGTGCCGTCGGCGATTATAAGACGGTGGGGGTCGATCTCTCTTATTGCTTTTATAAGCTCGGCATAAACTGTTGTGACCGTTGCCTGGTCTAGGTCATATTTAGGCTCGTTAAAAAGGTTAAAGCTTAATTCCTCGCATGGTATATCCTTATACCTTTTTGCAATGTGACGCCAATGATGCTTTGCACATTCCAGCGCCTCGGGGTCGGTCCAGAGGCAGAAGGGCTCGGTATCGTCGTCGTTTATGCAGTAGCCGGGGATTCTGTGAAGGCAAATATTTACGTGAAGACCGTATTTTTTACCGTAGGCAACCGCATCGTCAAGAGGTGCGATCTTTTCTTCGATTATCTTAAAAGGATCGCTTTCATCTGCCCACACCTTATAGGAAAGAGGGAGACGTACAAAATTAAAGCCGAATTCGCTTATCATTCGGAAATCGTCCTCATCAAACCTGCCGTAAAGCTTTTTTTCTGCGTATTTCGAGCTGTTCGGTGCGGCAAACATTCCGAGAAGGTTAAAGCCTCTCCATCTTGGTAAAACGGTTTGCTTAGTCATTTATATCAAGCTCCTTTTTTATAGCCTCGGCAATTAGCTTGGCGCAGGCGAGATTGCCCTCGTGAGAATGGTGAAGCATATCCTCGCTCTTATAGCAGGTGGGGTGCTTGATGCAAAACTCATAAAGGTCGTTGACCGTAATGCCCTCAGCCTTCATAAGGGCCTTGGCGGCGTTGTTATAATCTATAACCGTTTCATTTCGGGCAGATATGGTAACTCCCGTTCCCATATTGTCCTCGGCAGAAACCGCATCAACAAGGGGTGTCGTGGTGGCAAAAATCACCTTTGCCCCTGCAAAGCGGGAAAGGTTGATTATTCTCTTTAAAAAATGAAGATATTCGGGGATGGGATGCATCATTTCACCGTTTAAATGGGTGGTCATATCCCAGTAGCCGTTGTTGAAATGAACGAGGTCGACCTTTCCGCCTGCCTCGGTTAAGAGTCGGTTAAGCTTATGCAGAGAAAAGGCGGCGAAGCGTCCGTTTTGCTCGTTGGAATAGATCACCTCGCAGACCCCTTCAAGCTCCTTTTCAACATACTGAGAATACCATGCGCAGATGGAATCTCCGACCAAAACAACCTTTTTCATAAAATTACCTCTTTTCGGTATGCTTACTCTATGCCGAGTTCCTTTTTTATAGCCTCGGCAATTACCTTGGCACAGGCAAGGTTGCCTTCGTGAGAGTGGTGAAGCATATCCTCACACTTATAGCAGGTGGGGTGCTTTATACAAAACTCATACAGGTCGTTGACTGTAACTCCCTCGGTTTTCATAAGAGCCTTGGCGGCATTGTTATATTCGATAACCATTTCGTTTCTTGCCGAAATTTTAACCCCCGTGCCCGTGTTGTCATCCGCTTCCACGGCTTCAACAAGGGGTGTTGTGGTGGAAAAGATCACCTTTGCCCCTGCAGAGCGGGAAAGGTTGATTATTCTCTTCAAAAAATGAAGATATTCGGGGATGGGATGCATCATTTCGCCGTTTAAAAGGGTGGTCATATCCCAGTATCCGTTATTGAAATGAACAAGGTCAACCTTGCCCCCTGCGGAATTTATGAGTCTGTTAAGCTTGCTTAAAGAATATGCGGCAAAACGTCCGTTATCTCCGTTTACGTAGATAACCTCGCAAAGACCTTCAAGCTCCTTTTCAACATACTGAGAATACCATTCACAAATGGAATCCCCACATAAAACAACCTTTTTCATAAGAATTACCTCGCAAATTTTATTGGTGAGAAATGATTTTCGGTTATGTGAATTTCGGGGAAGGCCCTTTTAAGCTCCTCAGCAAGAGGTTTTACGATTATGTCCTCGGTGCCGAAATGACCTGCGTCAAAAAGGGCAATGCCCATCGCGTGCGCATCCATAAAGACGTCGTGCTTTATATCGGCGGTAAGGTATGCATCAATGCCCTGCTCGGCTACCTCATAAAGCATACTGCCGCCGCTTCCCGAGCAGACCGCAACCCGTTTTATATGGGTATTTGTGCCGACGTACTTGACGGGATAGCTAAGGCTTTCAGAAACCTTTTCGGCAAACTCGTCGGCGGTTAGGGGCTCTTCAAGCTCGCCTATTCTATATAGGAAGCCTTCGTGATCGGCGACCTTTTCGATATTTATGAGGCCTGCCTTTCGGCAAAGTGCGTCGTTTACGCCGCCGTCGGCCTGATCGAGATTGGTGTGGACCGATATGACCGAAATTCCCGCCCTAATAAGGCGGTATACTATAGACTCGTCGGTAACGGCTTTAAGTCCGTCGAAAATAACGGGGTGGTGGGAAACGATAAGGCTTGCACCCTCGTTTACCGCCTGATCTACTGCCTCCTCGGTACAGTCGAGGCAGACGACGATGCCTTTGACCTCGTCCTCCGAAGAGCCTACGAGGTGACCGGGGTTATCATATGCAAGAGCGGACGAAAAGTTAAACTTTTCGTCCAGCATATTGTAAATATCTTTTACTTTCATAAAATCATCCCTTTTTGAAGGAATCTTTAAGAGCTACAGTTCTGTTGAAAATAAGGTTATCTGCGGTAGAGTCCTTATCGAGGCAGAAATAGCCCTGACGTATAAACTGGAAGCCTTCGCCTACCTTAGCGCTGCCGAGAGAGGCCTCTAATTTACAGCCCTTAAGAACGGTTAAGGATTCGGGATTAAGATTTTCGGTAAATGAGCCGACGTTTTCTTCGTCGGAGGGATTTTCAACGTTAAAGAGTCGGTCGTAAAGACGTACGGTTGCATCAACTGCGTGGGCACAGCTTACCCAGTGAATAGTGCCCTTGACCTTTCTTCCGTCGGGAGACTCTCCGCCGTAGGATGTGGGGTCGTAGGTTACGTGAACGCAGGTAATATTGCCCTGCTCGTCGGTTTCGTGGGAAGCGTATTTTACGAAATATGCGCCCTTGAGACGTACCTCCTTAGTGGGGCAGAGGCGGAAATACTTTCCGGGAGGATCGAGCATAAAGTCGTCCTGCTCGATGAATATTTCGCGGGAGAAGGTAACCGTCTTGTTTCCGA
The DNA here is from genome assembly GCA_949293385.1 of uncultured bacterium. Taxonomy (GTDB): domain Bacteria; phylum Bacillota; class Clostridia; order Oscillospirales; family Acutalibacteraceae; genus SFWF01. Next base: position 10,373 of record CASFDQ010000109.1, read on the forward strand.
GCTCGGGCTTATTCGGGTTGATTTCAACCGAGATCTCCTCTACCTTGTCCTCGGGATAGTTATCGATTACGACCTTTAAGGGGCGAAGGACAGCCATTGCGCGGTCGGCATTGGCGTTTAGCTCGTCGCGAACGCAGGACTCTAAGAGGGCGTAGTCGATAACGCTGTAGGCCTTGCTGACGCCTATCTTATCTACGAAGGCGCGAACGGCAGAGGCGGGATAGCCGCGTCTTCTCATTCCGCAAAGGGTGGCCATTCTCGGGTCGTCCCAGCCGGTAACGAGACCGTCGTTTACGAGCTTTAGACACTTTCTCTTGGAGGTCAGGGTGTAGTTTACGTTCATACGGGCAAACTCGATCTGACGGGAGGGCTCGGGGAGCTCCAGCTTCTCTAAGAACCAGTTATAAAGAGGTCTGTGATTTTCAAACTCCAAGGAGCATAGAGAATGGGTAACTCCCTCACGGGTGTCGGAAAGGGGATGAGCAAAGTCGTACATAGGATATACGCACCACTTATCCCCCGTTCTGTGATGAGTTGCCTTCATAATTCGGTAGATAACGGGGTCGCGCATATTGATATTTGAAGAAGCCATATCTATCTTAGCGCGAAGCACCATTGCGCCGTTTTCAAATTCGCCTGCCGTCATACGGGCGAAAAGGTCGCGGGTTTCCTCAATGGGGCGGTCGCGATAGGGACTGTTGTTACCTGCCTCGGTCAATGTTCCGCGCATCTCTCTTATCTCGTCGGGGGTTGACTCGTCGACGTAGGCGAGTCCCTTGTCGATAAGCTTTAAGGCGCAGTCGTAGATAAAATCGAAATAATCGGAGGCGAAATATACGTTGTCCCAGTTAAATCCCAGCCACTTGATATCCTCCATAATGGCATCAACGTACTCAACGTCCTCCTTGGTGGGGTTGGTGTCGTCGAGACGGAGGTTACATTTACCGCCGTATTTTTCCGCTGTGCCGAAGTCGATGCAGATAGCCTTTGCGTGACCGATATGAAGATATCCGTTAGGCTCGGGGGGGAAACGGGTCTGAACCCTTGAGTAAACTCCTTCGGCGAGATCCTTATCAATAAAATCGTAAATAAAATTAGAGGGGGTAGAGGCTACCTCTTCGTTTAAAATCTTTTCGTCTGCCATAACCTGCTCCTAAATATTAGAAATTGCGTCATTTAAACGCCTTAAACATTCGTCCCTGCCGAGCACCTGCATAATACTGCAAAGGTCGGGGGTGTTCCTTCTGCCCGTAACGGCAATTCGAAGGATGGTCGAAAGGTCGCCTGCGCTACCCTTATAAGCCTCTTTGTTTGCCTTATACTCCTTGGTCTCGGCCGCAAAGCCAAGCTCGGGAGCGAGGGCCTTGATGCGTCCGAACCACTCTTCTTTGGTATCGTTTTCATTGTAGATCGCGATGTATTTTTCGAGGAATGCCTTTACGTCCTCGGCGGCGATATTCTCGGGGAATTCGAAGGAAGGAGTATAAAGCTCGCTAAAGAAATATGACGAGTAGTCCTTTGCTTCGTTCCATTTTGCGATATCCTTACGGGGTTTAGGACAGTCTCTGTCGATGGCGAAGACCGCCTTGGTGTAGGAAATATCCTTAGTTAGAATACCGTAAAACTCGGGATCGAATTCCTTTGCCCAGTCGGTAAGCTTTTCAACTACCGTGTCACTGTTCATCATAGAAACGATATTTTTCGAAACGTCGTTCAGCTTATCGCCGTCAAAGAGCGCTCCCGAAACCGACATCTTTTTAAGGTTGAACTTAAATTTCTGACGGGGCTCGGTGGGGTTGGCTCTGCGCCAGTCCTCGAACTCACTGGAGGCGATGGTCATAAGATATTCGATAACGCTCTTTGCGTCGTAGCCCTCTTCGGCAAAATAGTGAACTGCCGCCTCGGGGTCCTTACGCTTGGAGATCTTTCTCTTTGCGCCACCGTCAAGCTTCATAATGGGAGCAACGTGGCAGAACTTGGGAGGCTTAAAGCCTAAAAGCTTAAAGAGCTGAATATGCTTGGGAACGCTTGACAGCCATTCGTCGCCGCGGATGACGTGGGTGGTGCGCATAAGGTGATCGTCGACGGCGTGGGCGAAATGGTAGGTGGGAATTCCGTCCGACTTTAAAAGCACGAAATCCTCGTCGTTTTCGGGAAGCTCTACCTTGCCCTTGATTCCGTCGTCTACGAAGATCCTGTTCTCCTCGTTACCGGGGGACTTAAGACGGATAACGTAGGGCTTGCCCTCCTTGATAAGGGCTTCGGCCTGCTCTACCGTAATATTTCTGTGAACGGCGTATTCTCCGTGATAGCCGGTTCTTATCTTGTTCTTCTCCTGCTCCTCGCGGACGGCCGCAAGCTCCTCTGCGGTGCAGAAGCAGGGATATGCAAGGCCTTCGCTTACCAGCTTTTTGGCAAAGCACTGATAAATTTCTGCGCGCCGGCTCTGCTTATAGGGGGCGTAAATTCCCTTCTGCTCGGTGGGGAAAACGAAGCCCTCGTCGATACTTATTCCGAAGCGGATAAGTCCGTTTATAATATCGTCGATTCCGCCCTCGACCTCACGCTTTTTGTCGGTGTCTTCAATTCGGGTGTAGAAGATTCCGCCGGTAGAGTCGGCGGTGATCCTGTTAACAAGGGCCATAAAGAGGGTTCCGAGGTGAAGATATCCCGTGGGGCTGGGTGCGATCCTTACCACCCTTGCTCCCTCGGGGAGATCTCTTGTAGGATAAAGGTTTTCATAGTATTCGGGGGTTTTGTCAATGTGACCGAGAAGCAGCTCGGCCATTCTCTCAAAGTCGTTCATAGGGTCTCCTTAAAGCTTGGGTGTTTTATTTCTGATTGTGAAGAAGCTTGTTAAGCTCGTCCATAAAGGTGTTGATATCTCTGAACTGGCGATAAACGGAAGCGAAGCGAACGTAGGCAACCTCGTCGATAGCCTTCAGCTTGTCCATAACCAGCTCGCCGATCTTCTCGGAAGATACCTCGCGGTCAAGGGTGTTCTGAATTTCCGCTTCAATATCGTCAATGGCCCTTTCGATAGTATCAAGGGAAACGGGGCGCTTTTCACAGGCACGAACCATTCCGTTTAAGAGCTTTTCTCTCGAGAAGGACTGACGGGTCTTGTCCTTCTTGATGACAATTATCGGAAGACTTTCGATTATTTCGTAGGTAGTAAAGCGACGGGCACACTGCAGACATTCTCTGCGGCGGCGGATTCTTTCTCCCTCGTCGGTGGGACGGGAATCGATTACCTTACTTTCTTCATAGGCGCAAAAGGGACATTTCATAGCGTTTCCCACTTTCTTAAAACTTTTGTTGTTTTGTAGTAAATGTGTTATATATCAGCGATAATTTGCTGAGAATCGTCACGAGTGGCAGAACCTGCTATCGTGTGATTTGAATATGTGTTCCAGGTTGGTTCATAATCGTCGGTCGCTTGATTGCCCCACATATCCCAACCGGGTCTGTTGCCTCTTGCAAACAACTCTAAATACGGTGCAGAGGAGCAGCTTTCAATAAGAGGTATAAATTCATCTGGCTTACGGGAATGCTCTCTTTTCATAGCTCTGATTAAGTTTACTTGTGAACGTCCGGCGTCTAATGTTCTGTTTTTATCTCCTTTAATTCCAAATAAAAGCAGTTCGGTAACATTTCTGAAATAAAATCCTACTCCTCTACCGTCCGGCATACCGTCTTTTCTTACCTTTTCCCAAACAATATTGGTTTTATATTCAAAACCCCATGCCTTCATAACCTCTAATCCTTCTGGCAAAAGTGCATTAGGAACCCATAAATACAAATGGCATTTATCTGCAGCAACTTCAGATACGGGTAATTGTTTAATATCGTCAAGCTGCATAGTCGGATATCTGTTTAGACGTTTATGCTCCGGAGCAACCTTTCCGGTTCTGTTTTGAAACTGCCACGGTGGATCCGCATATATGGTTTTATACTTTTTGTTTGCGGTATAGCTTTTAAAGTCAGATATCGTTATTTCTAAATTTGTTTTATCCATAATTAGTGTCCTTCCACGCACGGTTTTTTAATCCCGATGGCCAAAATTGGGCAACCGCCGTTTCTGCGAGATTTTAATCTGTATTCAAGCTTACCCATCCATGTAGTACTGGCACCGTATTTTGGCATAAGAGGCTTTCCTGAACTGTCTTTAAGTTCTTTAAAAATATCGTTTAGTTCTTTTGATCTGACGACAATTATACCAACTTCGATTAACCCACAGTCAAAATATGTTCTCATTGCCAGCAAATCTCTGTCAAAAGTTTGGTCTTTGCTGTTCCATTCTAAGTCAAACGCGACCTTATCCTTGATGAAATCAATATTATGACCGTCAATATATCCCTCAATTATTTTTTCGTCGAAAGGCTCGTCCGAAAACTTTCCTCTCTGATTAGCGCGACGTGGATATAGCTTAACTAATAAATCTCCGGTAATTCTTATTTCACGCCAAACTAAAGGGTATAGGACATCGTCGAATTTTTTAGGTATGGCAGTTTCATTTCCGCCGGAGGCTATCAAATCATTTAATGAAATAGTAAACTTTTCTAAACTGTCCTGTATTTCATTCCATTCGTTTGGAAATGCCTCGTTTAATATCTCTAACGCGTGTCCGTAGTTCTGAAATTCAAATTTGTCTTGCAGATTGTGTCTAACGTACCGAGTAATATCTTTCATCGCACTCTCCTAGGGTTCAGTTATAAATCAAAATATATTATTTTATATATTATCATATTGTCAAAAAAAAAACAACACTTTTTAGCGGAAATCGGTTGGATTATAGCCGGTTTTTTGCTTAAAATAGCGGGAAAAGTGGGGGAGGTCCTTAAAACCTACCGAAACCGCCACCTCCGAGACGGGTAAATTCGTTTCCTGAAGCAGGTCGACCGCCTTTAGTATCCGCATATCCTGAAGATATTTATAAAGGGATTTTCCCGTATAACGAATGAAGAGCTGATTAAGATAATTCGGATGATATCCGAATCTTTCGCCTAAGCTCCCGTTGGAAATATCCTCCGAATAATGCCGTCCGAGATAATCGATGACCGCGTCCACCGTGTCGGTACCTTTGCCTCTCTGCTCGCCTTCATAGGCCGTTAAAAGCTCGGCAATAACCTCCAGCATAAGTCCCGAGCATCTTTGCTCGAAAAACATTTTAGCCGAGGCGTATTCTGAGTTTATTTCCGACAATTTTTCGTACAGATATCCCATATCCGAAAACATCGAAAAGCCCTTTAGAAGCTCGGCGTCTCTGACCCTTGTATCGCATAATATCTGCTCCTTTTTAAAGCTGTCGACCCTTTCGGGAGGAACGGGGACGGTTTTGTACGATGCCTCGAAGGTAAGGTCGAAATTAAAGGCCAGAAGCCGCATAGGCTCCTTTCCGTCGGGAAGATAACTGTACGGAATTCCTGCCTTTATGTATATAAGCACCCCTTGCCTCAGATCATAGACATTCCCGTCTATCGTCATTTGTCCCTTGCCTCCGGTACAGTAAAAGAGTCGGTTATCGTAGCCGCAGATAGGGTTTGCGAATTTTTTTATATCGGCGCTGAGCTTTCTCGCATAGCGGACGAAGGGCCTTATTTCGTTTACGGTTATATCTTTCATATCTGCTCCAAATCTTTATTTTAAACAAATCTATCTTTGTTTACGGCATTGATTGTATCACGGACGGGCGGTAAAATCAAGTTAAAAAAGGAGAGTGCTTTAAAATGATAGAAAGAAAAAAACAGAGAAAAGCAAAGATCGGACTTTTCGCCGTTGTTCACGGGGTATATTTCGATCAGTTTGAGGGTCTTTACGAAAACCTTGTAAAATATCACGGTGACCTTGCGGAAAAACTTCGCGCAAACGAGGTAGAGATCGTCGACCTCGGTATGATCGACTCTAACGCAGACGCCTTCGAAGCGGCCGATAAATTTAACGGCGAGGCGGTCGACCTTATTATATGTAATATGATAACCTACGCCACCTCCGGCGTTTTTGCCCCCGTGCTTAAAAACGCCACCGCACCTATGATCCTTACCGCACTTCAGCCCCGCGAGGCTATGGATTATACCAAGGCCTCGACCTTTATGCAGCTTGAAAACGACAATATTTGCTCGGTTCCCGAATTTATGGGGGTTGCCGCAAGAATGAATAAGAAGATATACGACGTTATAATCGGCGTGCTTTACGGCGACGAGGAGACCGACAGGGAGCTTAAAAAGTGGTGTGATATCGCGAAGGTATTAAACGCCTTAAAGGGTGCGAGGATAGGCCTTATGGGTCACGTTTTAGAGACCATGTACGATATGCACGCCGACCCGACTGCGGTTGCAAATGCCTTTAATCTTCACGTGCCTCTTTTAGAGATCGACGATGTATTAGAGGTCTACGACACCGTTACCGAGGAAGAGATAAAAGAAAAGATCGCCCTTATCGACGCCGAATTTGAAATGCCCGAGCCTATAAGCGACCCTGTAACCATGAAGCTGACCGACGCCGACAAGTATCAGGCGGCAAAAACCGCCGTTGCTCTCGATAAATTCGTAGAAAAATATGACCTTACCGGACTTGCCTACTATTACGAAGGCAGAGAGGGCGGTTCTCACAGAGAGGTCGCTACCACCTTTATCGTCGGCAACTCCATTCTTAACGCGCAGGGAATTCCTATGTGCGGAGAATTCGACATCAAGACCTGCATTGCTATGCTTATTATGGACCGACTTGACATCGGCGGAAGCTTTGCCGAGTTTCATCCCTTCGATTTTAAGGAGGATTTTATCTTAGTTGGTCACGACGGACCTCATCATCTCCGCATAGCCGACGGAAAGCCGGTGCTCAGAAGTCTTAAAAAGTATCACGGAAAACCCGGTAAAGGCGCATCGGTGGAGTTTAAGATCAAGGAAGGCCCCATTACTATGCTCGGAATCAACACCAAGGCCGACGGAAGCTTTAAGTTTATTATCGGCGAGGGCTATTCCAAGCAGGGACCCATTCCCCCCACGGGAAATACCAATACGAGAGGCTTCTTCGAGCCCACCACCAAGGAATTTATAAAGAAATGGGTATTTGAGGGCCCCACACACCACTATGCCCTCGGTATCGGCCACCATGCCGACACCATTGCCAAAATCGGCGAGATCTTAGGAATTGAAACGGTTATTGTGAGGTAATTTATATGTTTAAAAGCGTAACTCTTGAGGTCAGCCTCAAGCCTTTTAAAAAGACCGACGAAGCTTACATCCGTGAGGTGTGCGAGCAAATTTTCACCCATTGGCATCCCCTGCTTAAGGATGCCGAAACGGTATCGGTTATGATGTGGACCGCCGACGGAAGCGAAATTCTCGACTATGCGGGAAACGAAGAGGACGCCTTCGAGTGGTGTAAATGGATCGGTCAGGCGCAGCTCCCCTATGAGGAGGGCGGCGAAATCGACCAAAATATTCACCTTAAAAAGCACTATTATATCGAAAACCCTCCCGTTATGACCTACGGGGTTTTAAAGCGCATTGTATCTACCCTTAAAGAGGTTGGCAAAAAGCATTTTCCAAAGGCTGAAATTCGCGTAGGCGAGACCTTCGACATAGGCCCCGAATTTGCGATTTCGGAGTTTAAATACGTAAGACACAAGGAAATTACCGAAGGCTCATCCTCCTGTGACCGTTACGGCTTTGTGGATTGTACCGCTCGGCTTCACGCCGACGACCGCAAATATGCAGGCTACCCGGGCGGCATCCCCGAGGGCACTCCCATCGGCGAATTTTTAGGCAGACAGGCAAATATTTTCCTTGCCGATATGGGTTACGATTATATCTGGCTTTCAAACGGCTTCGGCTTTTCTGCCGACCCCTGGAGCCTTGGCGGAAAGGTTTTCGACGGCAAAACCTTCAGTGCCGATAAGCTTACCGAGACCCGTGCAAAGGTATTTGAGTTCTGGAAGCAGTTCCGTAAAGAGTGTCCCGATTTCCCCATTGAGGTACGCGGTACAAACAACTCGGTTGGAATCGACTATGCCACCGATGCCGTTCCGATTTACGAAATCTATAACGGCGGCTTTAATATTACACCTCCGCCAAACTCCCCTTGGGCGGCGCTGAACGACAACTACGGTCTTGAGATCATGGGACATATGACCCGTGTTTGCGAGCTCCCGAGCGAGGATTTTATGTTCCGCTTCTACATTCACGACCCGTGGTGGCTAAACTCCCCTTGGTACGACCGCTACGACGGCTTTGCCTCCGACATCTATCTGCCTATGGCGGTTACGAGAATAAAGGAGGACGGAAGCGTTCAGAGCGCAGAGCTATTTAACATTCTCTCTATTGATAACTCCTTCGGCGATATGCCCGATGCCTGCGTAAACGAGCCGATCCCCCATATTTTAAAGGCTAAAAAGGATGCAGGCGATGCCCCTGCGCCCCTCGTTTGGGTTTATCCCATGAGGGAATATTCTACCGCAACCGATGAAGCCACCATCCGTGATATGTATTTCGGAGACCGCTTTATTATGGATGCCATAAATAGCGGCTTCCCCCTTAACTGCGTGGTTTCCTCCGACATTTTCCTTAAAACCGATTTGGAGATTTATAAGCACAGTATTCTTATCTCTCCTCTTCAGATAAACGGCGAGGTTCAGTTGCGCCTTGAGGAGTATGCTAAAAATGGCGGAAAGGTAGTTTTTTACGGAGGCTGCAAAGGGCTTGACTCTGTTTGCGACGATGCGGTAAAGGTTGATATTGCCGAGGCTCCCGAAAATATCCGAAAGGCTCTTAAAGCCTTTAACGTCTCGATAGATTTTGTCCGCAAAACCGACAAAAAGCCGCCTACAATGAGCATTGCTCGAAGCAATAACGCGCTTTTCTTCTCGGCTTATTCGGTTGATACAACTGCCGATACCCTCTTGGAATTCCCCCTCGGTGCGCCTGTTCTTATGGGCGGCGAGACCGAAATTAAGGACGGCAAGGCGGTTTACCGCTTCGGTCGATGTGAACATCGAGAGTGTCGTGTTTTCGTAAAGCAAAAGAGCGGTATTATCTCTGCCCACGAGGCAACCTCCTACAGCATTAAATACAGAAGACGCATTAAGGTTTGCGGTTTTGAGGATGCCGAGGTTTATTTCTTCCCCGAAACCTACTGTGAGAAGGACGTCCAAGTGCTTCATGCTGTGCGCGATGCTGAGTGGCATCCCGAGTTTGACGAAAGCTTTAAGCCGGTCTACTGCGAGGAATACGGCTGGGGCTTTAAGGCGGAGCAGGTCACGGGCGACCGCTTCTTTATGATGCCACAGAAAAAGTTTGCGAAGTCCTGAGCTTTTCTACGTTTTGTGGATTGAATTTTTAATATGTTTGTGATAAAATCTCCTAAAAGAATACTTTTTGGGAGGTTTTTTATGAGTCAGATTGAAAAGCTTAAGGCGGGAGATCTTAAAGAACTTTTACGCCTTTTAAATCTTTGCTTTAAGGGAGACCCCGATGGCGGTTATTTTGAGAAAAGCTTGCCCAAGCTTTGGGTTGACGACGACCTTCATATGGGAAAGCACTACGGTATAAAGGATAACGGCAAGCTTGTTGCCGCCTTCGGTATTTACCCCTTCGAGGTGTTTATCGGCGAAGAAAAGCTTACCTTTGCCACCGTCGGAAACGTTTGTACCCATCCCGACTATCGGGGAAGGGGCTTTCTCCACGAGTTTTACGCCTTCTCAGAGGAGGTTTTAAATGCCGAGAGGGTTGACGTTGCCCGTCTCGGAGGTAAGCGTATGCGCTACGAGCGTTACGGTTACGAACCCTGCGGAAGTCTTTATAAGGCGAGAGTTCCCCGTTGGCTTGTGGAAGAGGATATTTATGCAAAAAAACCTTGTCCCGAATATGAATTTAAAAAAATTACCGAGGACGATCCCGAAAATCTCTCAAAGGTGCGCGAACTGTATAATCGTAACTTTATTCACGCCAACCGTGGCGAAACTCTTCACGATTTTTATATTTCAACAACCGCTTGGGATACAACCATTTGGGGCACTTTCAAGGGGGATGAGTTTGTAGGATATTTGCTGACCTATCCAAGTAAGGATTGGGCTCCCGAATCTGCCACAGTAAAATCCGAGGACTATTTTGGAATGGTTTGCCGTTTCGCCCTTGATAATAACGTCGACCTTTCCATAGAACTGCCTCTTGAACGACTTGACGAAATAAGAGAACTTGAAGCCTGCGTTGTAAGCTCCAATATGGGAATGCCAAGTCATTTCAAAATTTTAAACCGCGAAAAGCTTGTGAACGCTCTTATGAAATTCGGAAATAAGCTTACCCCGTACTGCGACGGTGAGGCCGTAATCGGCGTTGAGGGAGAAGGAAATTATCGAATTTTCGTAGAAGGCGAAAACTTCGGTTTTATGAAAACCGACAAGGATGCAGATATTACCCTTCCTTATCTTGATGCGGCCCGCTTTATGTTCGGACCTATGCCGCCCCACCACGTAGCGGAACTTCCTGCCGATAAAGCCGGATTTATAAGATCAATTTTCCCCCTGCCCCTATATTGGAACAATCAGGACAGAGCCTGACGGTTATAGCTCATAGGGCGGCCGTTGTACGTGTGGGAAATTAAAGAATAAAGAAAAAATAATAAATAATAAAAAACGTGTCTCCGACGGATTATAAAAATTTTCGGCTACGATAATAAGAATCGTAGCCGAATTTTTTATAAAGTCTTAAATATCTCACGGACGCCGTCCCCTACGAACTATATCTTAGCCGTTTTGCTTCGTCAAGTTTAAACGGGGCCCCGATCCTATGATTTTTCATCGCAATTTAGTATTTCAAGCATTATTTGCGCACCTATGCGGAAACCACAGGCAAAGCTCTCTTTATCCGTTATGCTTTGTTGCTCGCATTTCTTCACAGTAAGCTGTTCATATGTTTTCTTTTTATCGTCGCTCAGATTCTCGAGCAAGTTTTCCTCCATATTTATAATCTGTTTGGATATTTTGCGATATTCTTCGTTTTGTCCTACTCCTCGTTCCCACGGCGCGATATTGCCGTAGTACAATTCTTCAAGCATTGACATAAAAATCACCTCTACCTAATAATAACATAAAACAAATATTTGCAGTTAAAAGCACATACAAACATATGTAATTATTTTGATTTCAATATTACATAACAACCAATGCAGAGTATTAAAGGTTTTAAGGGACGGTGCAAAAAGATATTATACGGCGAGCGACCGGGTCGCAGCGAGACCCTCGACAACCCGTGAGATACCGTAAATTCCGTAAAAACTAAACGGCGTATTTTGTAGGGGAGGGCTTTATGTCCTCCCGTTGCAAACTTGAGTTTTTTATAAAAGAAAAACGGCTACGACGTTTTTGGTTTACCCATATTGTGTTTATCTAACCACCATTCTGTTGCGGGAGGAGCAGAGCCCCTCCCCTACAATCACCGTATAAATTGCTTCGGTATCCGTCGGCCTTCCCACGACAGGCTGCCGTATCCACACGCAAAATATATTGTAAGAAAAGATTAAAGGGGTTACCCCGACCGTAGGATTTCGGTATCCGTCGGCCTTCCCTAGCAGGGAAGGTGCCGAGGTACGAGGCGGATGAGTAGAAACCTATACCGCGAATCTAAACGGTATAACGTCCAAACTTAAATAATTTTCGGCTACGATAAAAACGTAGCCGAATTTTTTATCACAAATATATAGGATTACCGAATAAGTTTATCTTATATCTTGCATTTTACTTTGTTTTATGGTACTATCTTAAAAACAAATATAAAGGAGATTTAAGTTATGAGTTTTCAGACTAAGGCCCCCGAAAAGGGCGATTTAGTTGCAGTTATGCATACCAATATGGGAGATATCAAAATTAAGCTTTTCCCCGAGCAGGCTCCCAAAACCGTAAAGAATTTCGTTGAGCTTTCTAAAAAGGATTATTATAACGGCATCATTTTTCACCGCGTTATTAAAGACTTTATGATTCAGGGCGGCGATCCCACCGGTACGGGTATGGGCGGAGAGAGCATCTACGGCGAAAAGTTCGAGGACGAATTTGACGTTAGCCTCCATAACGTCCGCGGCGCCCTTTCTATGGCAAACGCAGGCCCCGGCACCAACGGAAGTCAGTTCTTTATCGTTCAGGCTTCCGAGTGTCCCGAAGGTATGCTCGGTCAGATGCGTGGGCTTACCGACAGAGGCTTCCCTGAGGATACCATTGCCGACTATGAAGCTCTGGGCGGAACCCCTTGGCTCGATTTTAAGCATAGCGTTTTCGGTCAGGTTTTTGAGGGAATGAATGTCGTTGACGATATCGCGAACGTTCGCACGGGAGCAGGCGACCGCCCCCTTCACGACGTAGTTATCGAAGGAATAGAAATAGTAGAATTTTAAATGAAAAACCCCGCCGTAGGGCGGGGGTGTTAAATATTACAGATCCCAATCGGGGAGATATTTCTTGGTATTTTCGACCATTTCGTCGAAGAGCTTCTTAGCGTCGTTTATTCCGCAGGTAACGAGGGGATCGTTGGCGAATACGTTGAAGACTGCGTTCAGATCGCGGTCTGCGATAGCGGTGTTAAGAGCCTCCTGCTGATAGCAGATACGGGAAACGAGAGGATAGATCTTCTCGGGAATGTTTCCTGCGAATACGGGGTCGAGGCTATCCGAACGGAAAACTGCGTTGGTCTCAACAACTGCGCCGATGGGCAGGTTGGGAATCTGACCGCGGTTGGGGATATTAACGTTGGTAACGAGGTCGTGAAGTCCTAAAAGGGCGCGGATCTGATTAACGCCCTCTTCACCCGTGTTTGCAAGCTTGACCTGTTCTTCTCCCGAAACGAGTTTCTGACTCTTTTCAAGTCTCTTTTTAAGCTCACCCTTGCGGTAGTCGACCGTGGTTAAGGTGAAACGCATTTCGTGAGCGCGCTCGGGGCTTCCTAAATACCAGTTTCCTTCGCAGAATTCAGAAAGATGACGGTCGCCTGCGGCGGCAATATAACCGAAACGGTTAAAGAGGTCCATCTTGACCTTTTCGGCCGTAGAAAAGGCCTTGTTCATCCAGTTGTCGTCGGTAACTTCTCCGTAGCCCTCTTCACCGTACTTCTCACACATTTTTTTGTAAATGGGGAAAAGGTCGATATCCTTATATTTTGCTTCGGTGAGCCAGGTAAAGTGATTTACGGAAACGGGGTTGACCTTGATCTGATCGCGGGTAGTTTCCTCTCCGAGGAATTCCTTAATCGCCTTAGCAAGGAACTTCTGAGTTCCGAAAACCTCGTGGCAGCAGCCGAATGCCTTGATCTCGGGGAAAACTCTGTAAAGGGTGCGAACGCAAAGGGTCATAGGATTGGTGTAGTTGATGACCCAGGCGTTGGGGCAGAATTCCTTAATGGCGTTACCGATAACCTCGAACATGGGGACGGTTCTCATAGAGCGAACTACTCCTCCGGGGCCGGTAGTATCGCCTACGGGCTGATAAATGCCGTATTTTTCGGGGGTATGTACGTCGGAATGCATTTCGTCCATTGTTCCGGGAAGAATGGAAATAACGACGAAATTAGCGCCTGTAAGAGCCTCGCCGATGGTGGGAACGGCCTTGTAGCTCCAGGTCGACTTTGCGCCTTCGGCAGAGTTGAATTTATTTCCGATGATCTCATTGGCCTGCGCGGCTTCAAGATCGATATCGTAAAGATAAACGCTTCCGCTGATGTCTTCGGCACTTACGAGATCGCTCATAAGACCCCAGGCCCAACCGCGTGAGCCTCCGCCGATATAAGCGATCTTAATGTCTTCTACTTTGTTATCTGTGTATTTCATAATAAGAACCTCCTGATTCTGTCTAGCATAATAACCTAATTATATGATATATCAATATTTTATAGATTTCCTTAATATATTTGATAACTTATGGAAAAATCTTGAATTTTTTGATATTGTATGGTAATATGTTATCGGTGATGTAGTATGATACCTATCAAACCCGACGAAAACTCGAGTTTTTTCTTTATGAACAACAAAAATCAGATAGTCCGTTCGGGCACGATGCCCCATCCGCATTTTCATCCTAATTTTGAGATATATTTTATAACCGAGGGAACGGTTACCTATTTTATCGAGGACAGAAGATACAAAGTCCGAGAAGGGGACATAGTCCTCATTCCCGATGGGGTAATTCACCGTACCGAATACGAGAACGGAAACTGCTCCCGACTTCTTATAAACTGCTCTCCCCGATATATTCCAACCTCGGTGCGAGCTGAAATATCCTCCTATCTCTATCTTTACCGAAATCCGAATATTGCAGACGAAGTCCTCGAAATATTCGAGAAGATCGAAAAGGAGTATAACTCTCCCGACCCGCTTTCCGAAAGTATTATAGTCCTTTATACACATATGCTTTTTTATCTTCTCAAGCGGAACAGAGCAGGCTGTGAAGAGATCGAAAATCATACTAACAATATGAGCGAGGCGGTCGAGTACCTGAAGAATAATTTTACGCGTAAGATAACCCTCGGCGAAACTGCAAAGTATTTTTCGATGAGCCCTGAGCACTTTTCGCGAAGCTTTAAAAAGGAAAACGGAGTAGGTTTTAATAAATACGTAAATCTCTTAAGGCTTCAAAAGGCCGAGGAGCTTTTGCGTACTACCGATAAAAACGTTTCCGAGATCGCCGAGAAGTGCGGTTTTGAGGACAGCAACTATTTTTCCCTTAAATTCAAAGAGCTTTACGGAATTTCTCCGAGATCTCTCCGCAGGTCGATCCTTTCGGCGGATTAACCAAACCATTCAAACCCGAACCAGCCTTAAAGGGCGGTTTTTAGGCATTTTTCGGCTCATCGTCGTCCGTAGGCGAAAGCCTTACGAACCCCTCTTCACCAAAACCTGCTCAAAAAACCGCACCTTTAAGGTCGACGAGTTTTGTAAGTAATGTAATTTTTTGATATGCGAGGAAAAAACGCAGTAAATCCTGTCGGATTTACGAGTATTTTGACGAAGTATAGCGGGAAATTCATCTTCCAAAACCTGATTCGAGTCCCAATGATTTGGTTAGGGTGAAGCTCCAAAGCACGTCGCCGTCGGAATTTTTGAGGTTGCGTGTAACAGAACCGGCCCTTACGTATTCGTTTGCGCGGGCGGTAACCCCCGTGATCTCCTCGGTTACTACCGTTTCAAGCAGGTAACCGTCATCGAGCATCTCTACGGTTCTGCTGACGATTTTTTCGTTTGAATCGGTATCGGGAGTCTGTGCGTTTGCCGGAGCGGCGAATGCGGAAAGCATAACACATAAAACCAGTATAAATAATAAGACTCTTTTCATAATAATCACTCCAACCAAATTTCGTTGTCGAGGACGATCTCTTCGCCTTTCGGGAAGGTTCCCTCATCTTTTATTTCATCTTCAAAATAATAGTATTCGGTATTGAAAGCGTCGTAAATAGTGGCGGCCGCAATGACGATTCCCGTCAAGGCGATAATACCTAGAAGTGTGGCGATAAGCCATCGGACGAGTCGATTCTTCTTAATCATTTTAAGCTTTTCATCGTCGCTGAAGGCGGCAACGTATTCGTCGCTGTAGGCAGAGGGCTCGCCAAAGGCGGCTATAAGCTCGGCCTCGGTAAGATCGGGATTCTCCTCGGCGTAACTGCAAAGGGAGTTATAAAGGTCGACCTTAAGTCTTTTCCTAAAGGCGGAAGGACAGCTTTTGGTAGCGGTCTTAAGGTATTTAGATATGATCCTATCGTTCATCGTCGTCCTCCATAGTTTTCTTTACGCCGAGAATACCAAGAACGCCGAAGGTCAGCGAAAGGTATTCTTCCTTTGCCTTTTCGAGGTATTCCTCCCCCGCGGGCTCAAGATGATAATATACCCTTACCCTGCGCTTTCCGACCTTTTCCTGACGATCGGAAATAAGCCCCTTATCCAGCATACGGTAAAGAGACGGGTACATCGAGCTTTCGAGCAGAGAATAGCGTCCTTTGCTTCTTAGCTTCATTATATATCGTTGACAATAATGTGTAAATATGTTATTCTTAGATCAGAAACAGAAAGAGGTGATACCAATGGGTTTAGCAGAAAAGTTGCAGAACGTATATAAGTATGATATAACAAGAAAGGAAAGCAGCGATGAAAAAATATGCTTTCAGAAAAATATTCGCAATAGTTTTAACGACCGCATTGGTATTTGCCTTTACGGTGCCCGTCTCGGCTACGGGCGCGCCTGAGGAAGTCTATACCCCTACCGAAGTAACAGTTCCCGAAAAGGCTCCTGACGTTCCCGAAAGCGAGGCAGAGCCCACCGGAGAGCAGTTGGCCCTTATTAAAGATATCTCCGTACCGGAACCGACCGAGTCCGTTTCCGAAACGGAAGCTCCCGTTGCTCCTTCAGAGGAGGCAGCTTTCGAAGAGCCTTTAGATGAGCTCCTTCCCGAGGAGACTATAACCGAAGAAACCGTCGCGGAGGAACCGCAAGAAGCTCCCGTAGATACCGTTTCGGAGCAGGAGGAAATAGTTTATAATACCTCCGCACTGACCCTCGATAATCTCCCCGAATATATTGTAAATAATACCATAGAAAAGGATGTTATTGCCGTCGGTCTTGCAGAAGAGGATATGACCGAGCTTTCGTCTTTTACAACTATAAACGAGGACGAGAGCAGAACGCTGTATCTTTTCGGCGACCCGGTAAAATATATCGATAAGACCGATAATTCTATTAGGTTTATAGATAACAGTATCCTTCCCGTAACCTCCGAAAACGGCGGTCTTTTGGCTCCCACCGTTACGGGGTATAAAAACGGAGGAAATTCCTACGACCTTTTAATGCCAAATCGCATAAATATGGGCGTTCGTTTTACTTCCGACGATATTTCGGTACTGATGACCCCTGCGGTTGCTTCGGCGGCACAAGGCATTCTTAAAACCCATAGCTTTTTAGGTATTACCGAGCAGGTCGTTGAATACCGAAACGTTTTCGGAAATGGCATACATCTTCAGTATACCCCCGTAAATTCGGGCGTTAAGGAAAACATAATTCTCGACAGCTATAGCGGAGTTAATACCTTTAATTTCACTATCTCGACAGGCGATTACTATCCCCTTTATACCGAGGGAGAGGCGATT
>CASFDQ010000110.1 GCA_949293385.1 uncultured bacterium
ATTTTCATCGGGCGGCCATAAGGAAAAGTTTCGTTTGCGACGTTAGTCGCAACATCGTTTATGCGAAGCATAACATCATTTGCCGTAAGGCAACATAGTTTTCAGATCGCAAACGAAAATTATATTTGCGCCCTTGGCGCAAAACGATATTCCTCCCTTCGGTCGGAAACACGACCCAAAGGGTCGACGCCCCTACGGTTGCCGTATATATTTTCGATTTCGGTATCCGACCACTGTCCACTGACCACTGTCCACTGACCACTAAAAAAAGACCCCTTTCGGGGTCTTTCTTGCTAGTCGTCAAGCTCGGGGTTGGTGGCGGTTTCGAAGATGGCTTCGGTCAGGCCGTCGGGCTTTTTGGTAAGAAGGGTTACAACTACTGCGGCGATAAGTCCTGCGGCAAAGCCGGGGATAAGCTCGTATATTCCGGTTGCGGCCGAAGCGCCTCCGAAGAGCCAAACTACGTCGACCACGGCACCTGCGATAACGCCTGCGAGAGCGCCTATATAGTTAAAGCGTTTCCAGAAGAGGGAGAGGATAACTACGGGGCCGAAGGCCGAGCCGAAGCCTGCCCAAGCGTTTTCAACAAGGTTCATAATTGCCTGCGCGCCGCTTCCCTTGCTGTTTGCGATGAAGAAGGCGATTACAGCGACGAGAACAACTACGAGGCGGCCTATCCACATAACCTCTTTGTCCTTAGCGCCCTTGCGGATAAGGGGCTTATAGATATCGGAGGTAAAGGAGGAGGAGGCGACCAGAAGCTGACTGTCGGCGGTGGACATAGATGCGGCGATAATTGCCGACATAAGGAAGCCTGCGAGAATTGGATGGAAATATTTCTTTGCAAGCTCGATAAATATCATCTTCTGCGAGCCGTCGGCAAGAATTTCGGGGCCGACTATCATACGGCCGAGAATTGCCATTACCACAACTGCTCCAAGGGCAAGAACGACCCAGATAATAGCAACGGTTGCGGCGGTGTTGACCTCTTTTGCCTTACGGATAGACATAAAGCGAACGAGGATATGAGGCATACCGAAGTAGCCGAGACCCCAGGCAAGACCCGAGGCGATATCCTGCCAGGTTGCTTCAAAGGGAGTTCCTACGAAAACACAGGCGACCTCTTTTCCGCCGTCTAAGTATGTATAGGTCTCCTTTAAGAATTCGGGGTTAGCGTCACCCGAAACGGCCGCTAAGATCGGAACTGCGAGAACGGCGGCAAGCATAAGGAAGCCCTGAAAAAAGTCGGTCCAGCAAACCGCCTTAAAGCCGCCCATAAAGGTATAGACAAGAATTATTGCGGCGAAGATCACCATAGCAACGTTTCTGTCGAGGCCGGGGAATACGGTCTTAAACACGTCGGTTCCTGCAACAAAGGCAGAAGCAACGTAGACCGTAAAGCAAACGAGGAAGATTATTGCGCAGACCGTCTGAAGAACGGTCTTTCCGCCGCCGAAACGGTTGGAAAGATACTGCGGAAGGGTTATTGAGTCGTCGGCCGCGCGGGAAAATCTTCTGAGCCTTTTTGCAACGAAGATCCAGTTTGCGGCGGTACCGAGGGCAAGACCGATTCCGATCCATACCTCACCGAAGCCGAAGGCCAGTACAGAGCCGGGAAGACCCATAAGGAGCCAGGCCGACATATCCGAGGCCTGCGCCGAAAGGGCGGTTACCCAAGGGCCCATAGAACGGCCGCCGAGGAAGTATTCCTTTTCGCCGCCGTTTTTAGTTCGGAAGAAGAAGACGAAGCCGATAGCGAGAACTACCAGAAAATAGACGGCAAACGCCACAATGTGCCACGCTTGTTCTGTCATTTTTTACACCTCTTAATTTATTTTTAGTGAATGGCCGAACCGGAGGGAACAGCGTCATCCACAAAGATCACCTTACAGCCACAGTCCTCGTGGGTTGCGGCGATGAGCATTCCGTTCGACCGAACGCCCGAGAATTTAGCGGGCTTTAAATTTGCGATAACTATTATCTTCTTGCCGACGAGCTGCTCGGGAGTGTATTCGTTCTTAATAGAAGAAACGATAACCCGTCCCTCAAGTCCGTCATCAAGGGTAAGCTTTAAGCAGGAATGAGATTTCTTTATCTCCTCGGCCTTAAGGATCTTACATACGCGCATATCGACCTTATCGAACTCGTCGATGGTGATCTGCTCCTTGATGGGGTCGGCTTTGGGCTCTTCCGCCTTTGCCTTAGCCTCTGCTTCGGCCTTTGCCTTGGCATCAAGCTCCTTTTCCTCCTCGGTCTGAGGATGAGCAAAGTCGAGAAGTCTTACGTAGCGGTCCTTTTCAACCGCAAATAGGAAGAGGTAAAGACGGGGGCCCTGCTCCTTATCGATAAGGAGGCGGTAAACGTTCTTAAAGAACTTTCCCTGAATTCCCTTAAGGGTCTTCTGATCCATATCCTCGCCGTAGATACGCTTGGGTATTGCGTAAAGCTCGGTATTAAGATCGTCGAGGGTATAGCCGCCCTTAGAGAGATAGTCAAACAGCATCTTGACCGCCTGCTTCTCCTGCTCGTCAAGTTCATTATAAACCTCGAAGTTACGGGTCTCGCGAAGCTTATTGACGCTTTCGGGAGAGCACTGGAAGAGCCAGAATTTGGCGCGGTCGAGTCGCTCCTTGAAATCTTCATATTTATAAGGAGTTCCGAGCTTCTCAAATACCGTTTCGAGCATGGGAACGTTAAAGTCGACGATAGAGCCTAAAGACACGAGAAGCTGCATCGATACGGTTTCGGCGGTTCTGCCCTCGATGAGAGAGCCTTCCATAATGGAAGCGATATGCTCGTCGGCCTTGCCGGTAAGGTATGCGTTCATCATACGGTCGAACTCGAAATACTGACGTAAAATCTCGTCGTCGAAGCAGAAATTGAAGGCCTTGGTGGGCTCGGTCTTGGAATAGAGCCAGAGGATTATCTCGGGGTCGTAGAGCTTAAGGAGGGTATCGGGGGTAAGATTAAGTCCCGAGGAGCCGGACATTTTACCTGTAGTGCCCTTAATTCCGATGAACTCGTAGCCCTGAAATAGGGGAGCCTCGTAGCCGAAGATCTCCTTTGCGATTATGCGGGAGGTCTGATAAGAGCCGGTGGGGGAGGCGTGATCCTTTCCGCCGGGCTCGAAGTCGACACCCTCTGCCATCCAGCGCATAGGCCAGTCGATTTTCCAAGCAAGCTTGCAGTTAAAGTCGGTTTCGAAATTGAAGCTTCCCTTATGACCGCACTCACATTCGTACTCTGCAACCTTGCAGTCGTCGGAAAGGCTTGTTATCTTAGTCGTATCCTTGCCGCAACGTGCGCAGTAGATACCGACGGGATAGTAGTTTTTGCGCTCCTCCTCGGTGGCGTCCTGAGTACGGAAGGAGTCGAGAATTTCGAAGATCCTTTCCCTGTTTTTAAGGGCGTGAATGACCTGCTTTGCGTAGCGGCCGCTTCGGTACTCGCTTGCCTGATAGTGATAGTCCATCTCGATTCCGAATCTCTTTATGGAAGCCTCGAATTCGTTCTGAAAGTGCTTAGCGTAGGATTCACAGCAGCCGAAGGGGTCGGGAGCGTCAACGTAGGGCTGACCGATGTGTTTTTCGAAGCCCTCGGTTACGGCGGCAACGTTTACGGGAACCTTGCGGAGACGGTCGAACTCGTCCCAGGAGAAGAGAAGACGTGCCTTTTTGCCCATTTTTCTAAGAGCCTTAACTACAAAGTAGCTTGTAGCGATGTCACGGAAGTTTCCGATGTGAATAGAGCCCGAGGGAGAGATACCTGCGGCGCAGACGTATTCCTCCTTGTTAGGGTTTCTTTCGATGATTTTTTGTGCGATTTCTTCTGACCAATGCATTAGATACACCTCTTGCTGAACATAATTATCCAATATAATAACACATTATATAATATTTAACGCTTTAAGTCAATAAAATGTTTAACGGGTTTCAGGTGTCAGGTGTCAGTGATCAGTGGTCAGTGATCACTGACACCTGATCACTGATCACTGAAAAAAGACCCCTCTCGGGGTCTTTTTTAATAATTCGTCTTCTTTTGATGTGCGGTTTTGAAGAGCTCGACAAGGATATCGTGGTGGGCTTCGCAGTCGAGATAGTGTGCAAGGCGGTGACGGTCCTGCTCACTCGCGTCCTTGTAGCCGATTGCCTTTACGTACCAGCCGAAATCGGTATTCACGGCGTTTTTCCAGCGGTCGTACCATTCTCCGCTCTCGATCGTCTCGCTTCGCTCGGCCAGCTCGGTAAGTATCTTTTCCTTAAGGTCGCCCTCGGCAAGCTTTATCATCGGGCCGTCGTTTACCATGGGAATAAATTCGATTTCTTTTGTTTCGGTGTCGTAACGGGTGGCTAAAAACTGATTCCAGCCGTCGTTTTCGCTGTTATCTTCACGGAAGGAGGGGTGTGAAAAATGGAAATTTCCCTGACCGTAAAGTATCTTTCCGCCCTCAAACTCCTCAAAGCAGCCGATGATATGGGTGTGCTGACAAAGCACAAGGTCGGCGCCTGCCTTTACCATTGCGCGGCAGGTCTTCATAAGTCGGGGGGAGGGGTAACGGCAATGCTCCTTGCCGCCGTGGTATAAAATGATAACGCAGTCGGCATTTTTCTTTCCCTCTCGGATGTCGTCGAGGGTATCGTAGCAGTCGAAGGGTCGTGCTCCCTCAAAATCGCCCTCGGCATAGGAATATTCGTGCTCGCAGACGTTAATAAGGCAGACGGTCTCGCCGTTTTTCTCGGCATAGTAGTTTTTACGGCTGTCCTCGTAATTTTTTCCGTAGCCTGTGTAGGGAATACCCACACGTTCAAGATGTGCCAGCGTGTCGGCGACGCCCTTCGGACCGTAGTCGAAAATATGATTGTTCGAAAGGCCGCAGACGGTTGCTCCAAGGGCCTTTACCACGTCGGCGGTGCCCCCCGAGGCCTTAAGGCAGGGGCCGAATTTTTCTATACCCTCCTCGCTGTCGGTTAGGGCGGTCTCGAGATTTACGAAGTTTATATCGTTGCCTTTAAAAAGCTCCTGAACGCCGGCGGAAAAAAGAGCGTCTATGTTCTTTTCGGCAAAATAGGGGTTGGAAAGTTTGGTTGGAGAAAGGTCTCCCACAAGAAGAGTTTTCATAAATTCCCTCCGAAAGAAATATTTTTGTTTATTATAACACGCTTTATAAGAATTCGGTATTGCTTTTTTTGCCATAAACATTGTATTTTTGCGCATTTTTTTCGGCAGGATAAAACTATCAGACAATTAGCCTCGGTATCCGTCTGATCACTGACCACTGACCACTAAAAAAAGACCCTTTCGGGTCTTTTTTTATTCAGCTCTTACGAAGTTCTTGTAATAGAATTCGATTCCTTCGTCGGTGTACTCAACGTACTGAGTCGAGCCATCGATAAATTCTGCCGTTGCGCCGGTTGCGGTGGGATACCAGATTCCCATTTCCTCGCCTGCGATAATAACTCTTCCCTTATCGGTGAACTCTAAGGTGAAGCTGCTGTCGGCCAAATCGACCCATTTGTTGGAGAGAAGGTCGAAATAATTCTTAAGGGTCTTACCCTCGCTCTTTTCGGCGTAGGTCTTTTCGATGTAAACGCGGTTGGAGGGCTGATATGCCTTAAGTACCTTTCCGCCGCCTAAGATCTTATGATAAACGGTACCGCCGAGCTCCTTGGTGGGGTTAAGCTGTGCCTCGCCGTTTACGATGTCGTAAGGTCCCTGGTCGGGTCCCTTTGCGTAGCTTTCGCCTGCTAAGGTCCAGCTTTTATCGTCTACGATACTGAGGGTAGCGCCGAGATACTCGCCGCAGATCATCTCGTATTCACCGACGAGGTCGTAGCTCGATATGGTAGGAACGGTGGTGATGGTAAGAGCGGTGGGATCGTTAAGGGGAACTATTCCGAAGCCGCCCATTTTAAGTACGATTCCCTCGGTGGTAGCAACTACGGGGAAGGTTCCGATCTCGATTCCGTTAGCGGCGTAGGCAGTAACGGTCTTATCGGTCGCGTTTACCGTATAGCAGGCTACAAGGGGGCTTCCAAGCTTCCAGGTGCCTTCAAAATCGGCTATATCGGCAAGCTCTTCGGTCTCGCCCGAAGGTTCGGAATTAGTCGGGGTAGAAGTTTTATCGTCGCCGGAGGGGGTTTCGGTCTTTCCGCCGCAGGCGAAGAGGGTAAGCATAAGGCAAAGAGCCAGAGCTAAGCATAAAAGTTTTTTCATTTTTTTACACCTCAAAAAAGCAAGTTTAAGAACTATTTTTCGTTCTGAAAATGATTATAACATATAGGCAGAATAAAATCTACTCTTTTTTTAGTGGACAGTGGACAGACGGATACCGAAGCAATTTAGGGACGAGGGCAAGCGGCCTTTGGCCGCCTGCCCTAATATTCTATATATATTTATATAATATTTATTAAAGTTATCATTGAAAAAAGTTAATAACTGTGATATAATGTGTTATGTTCAAATACTATGGGGTTTTTGCGGCCTTTTTGCAAAAAAAACCGCTTTATTAACCGAAAAAAATAAAAGATGTCCGATTTAAATTAAAACGTGTCGTGGCAATATAGAAAAAACCGTGTTATAATGACCGTGATAAAAAACAAAGGAGAAAAAAATATGCAGATCGAATCCTTAACCGATATTTGGGAAGCCGTTTGCTTAGAGCTTAAAAAACGAATGACCGAGATCGCTTTTAACGTTTGGTTCAAAGACCTTCATCCTATCGAGATCCGAAACGGTGAAATTATTCTCGGTATCTATTCCGATTATAAAAAGCAGATAATTGAATCCAACTATATGAACGTTATTACCCCCAGCATCCGCGAGATAATGGGAATCGATATGGATATAAAGATCGTTGTCGAGGACGAAAACGGCCGTATCATCACCAACAAGGTGGCCGAGGTCGTAACCTCCTTAAACGATTCTTATACCTTCGACAACTTCATTATGGGCTCCTGCAACCGTTTTGCTCACGCCGCTTCAATGGCCGTTGCCGACAATCCCCGCATAATCTACAACCCTCTGGTGATCTACGGTCCCTCCGGCGTCGGTAAAACGCACCTTATGCTGGCTGTTAAAAACCGCATTAAAGAAAAATTCCCCGAAAAGAGGGTCGAATACGTTCGTTGTGAGGACTTTACGAATCAGCTCATAAACGCTATTCAGACCGGTACCTCCGACACCTTCAGAAACACCTACCGAAATTTAGACGTCCTTCTTATCGACGATATTCAGTTTATCGCCGGCAAGGAGCAGACGCAGGAGGAATTCTTCAACACCTTCAACGCCCTGCATCAGGACAATAAGCAGCTGGTCTTTACCATGGACCGTCCTCCCAAGGACGTTAAAACCCTCGACGACCGTATCAGAAACCGTCTTGAGATGGGTCTTTTCGCCGACATCACCCCTCCCGATTACGAGACCCGCGTCGGAATTATAAAGAAAAAGGCCGAATCTTTAGGCATTTATATTGAAGAAAACCTCGTTCATTACATCGCCGAGCACATAAAGATGAACATTCGTCAGCTCGAAGGGGTCGTTAAGAAGCTTCAGGCCTTTATTCAGATTCAGAATCACACTCCTACCGTTGCGGTAGTTCAGAACATAATCCGCGAGATCGTAAACGACACCAAGCCCGAGCCTATTAAGATAGAGCAGATAATAAGCGAGGTCGCCCGTACCTACGACGTTTCGGAAAAGGATATTATTTCAAAGAGAAAGACCGCCGAGCTTGCAAAGGCACGTCAGATAGCTATGTATATCGCCCGCGAGACCACCGAGCTTTCCTATAAGCCCATCGGCGAGGCCTTCGGCAAGGATCATACCACCGTTTTATATGCGGTAAAGAAGGTTGAGAGCTTCCTTAAGGAAAATCCTCACGAAAAAGAGATCATCGACGATATCATCAAAAACCTCAAAAACGAAACCTAGCGGCAGGCGGCTGTTGGCCGCAGTGAACAGTGGTCAGTGGTCAGAATAACGCCTTCGGCGCAGATATAATTGAGAATTGAAAGTTGAAAATTGAAAATAAGACGGAGATAAACTGCTTCGGTATCCGTGTAGGGGTCGGCGTCTCGACGACCCGATCAGACCAAAGGTTTGATAATAGCCGAATGGCGATGTGCAAACAATATTTATCTTAATTTTTTATAAAAGAAAAACGGCGACGATAAAACGAAGCCGTCCCCTGTAGTATAGGGGAAGGTGGCGCCGCAGGCGACGGAAGGGGTAACGCAGTTCCGCAAAAAAACTATCGGTGTATATTATATATTGAGAATGGCCGTTTATCTCCGTCTCATTTTCCTCGGGAGGCCATAAGGAAAAGTTTCGTTTGCGACGTTAGTCGCAACATCGTTTATGCGAAGCATAACATCATTTTCCGTAAGGCAACATCGTTTGCCGACCGCAAACGAAAATTATATTTGCGCCCTTGGCGCAAAACGATGTTCCTCCCTTCGGTCGGAAACACGACCCAAAGGGTCGACGCCCCTACGGTAGCCGAAAAGTTTTTTGCTGATTTGCGATATCTCACGGGAGGAGCAAGGAAAGTTTCGTTTGCGACGATAGTCGCAACATCGTTTATGCGAAGCATAACATCATTTGCCGTAAGGCAACATCGTTTTCCGA
>CASFDQ010000111.1 GCA_949293385.1 uncultured bacterium
CGCCGCGGATATTATGACATATCCGAAGCGTACAAGTCTATGCACTTAATATGATTGAACCGCCGTGTACCGAACGGTACGCACGGTGGTGTGAGAGGTCGGCTGGTCAACTAATGGTCAGCCTCCTACTCGATTCCCTAAGCATAACCGCCTTACGGCGGTTGTTTTTTATATGAAATTTATTCTCCGTATTTTTCTTTTGCAAGCTTAAGGCTTTCGTCGTAGGGGAGGGTGGGCGAATATTCAAGACCGCAATAGCCTTCATACCCTGCCTTGTCGATCGCGTCAAAAATATAATTATAATCGCTTTCTCCGAGCCATAGCTCGTGCCTGCCATCAGTTCCTGCCGAATGAAGATGCTCAATGTACTGAAGGTTATTTACCACGTTTCTGATGATATTTCCTTCCATTATCTGCTGATGATAAATATCGAAAATAACCTTAACGTAGGGGTAGTCGACCTCCTTTACGATATCGAAGGCCTCCTCCGACGACCAAAGATATGAGTCCGGATGATTTATATATGTATTTAAGGGCTCAAGCATAAGGGTCACGCCGTATTCCTCTAAAATAGGCTTGCAGGCCTTTAGGGTTTCAACAATGCAGGCGTGCTGAGCCTCCCTCGGCGCACCCGTATCGGGGCCTCCCTGGGTTATAAGCCGCGTTACTCCCATCTTGTTTGCCGCCTCACAGCTTTCCCTTAAACACTTTAAATATTCGTCCCTTGCTTCGGGCACGGTAAGCCTGAAATTCGAGGTGCAGATACTCAGGAGCTTTATTCCCGTCTCCTCGCAGGTGCTTTTTGCCTTTTCAAAGTCGAGTCCCTTCCAATTATATGTCTCTGCCGCCTCAAAGCCTAAGGCTTTAGCCTCGCGTAGAGCCTCACAAAAATCCATTTTCCCAAAGAAACAGGGAATAGCAACACAAAGCTTCATATTTTTTTCTCCTATCTGTCGAAATAGATGACCTCGCCCGTTTCCATCGAGCGGTTAGCCGCAAAGGCGAGACGAAGACTTTTAAGTGCGTCCTCGTAGCTCGAACGAATGAGACTGCGGTCGCCCGTCTTAACGGCGTCTATAAAAGCGCGGTCTAAGATTGCCGTCTGGTCGACCTTTCGGGGTATATCGAGGGTATAATCGTTTGTGGAGATGATAAGGTTGTTTCTAAGTCTGTAATCGAGGATCATATCGTCAAGGGTTATATAAAGTCCGCAACGGGGACGGATATTTCCCGAGTAACAGCCGCTTACAAGGGTGGCGGTAACGTTGTTTTCAAATCGTATAACGGCGGTGGAATGATCGTCGGTGTCATATTCCTCAGAAACGCCGTTTTCTCCTGCCTTTATCATGCCCGTCGATGAGGTAGCGTAAACCGAAAGAGCCTCGCCGTAAAGCCATCTTAGACCGTCAAGCAGGTGAATGTTTTGTTCCACAAGCTGACCTCCGCAGGTAGACTTCTTTTGCCACCACCAGACCCCGGGAATACCTCCGATCCATGCGCCGTAAACGAGGCCGCCTTTTTTATGACTGTCGACCTCCGCTTTGACCCTTTCCATAAGGTCTAAATATCTGTCCTGAAAACCGACCGAGGTGATAAGGTCCTTTTCTTTTATCATTTCGGATATCTTTTCGGCCTTATCAAGGTCGATAGTCATAGGCTTTTCAATTATAAAAGGAATATTCATTTTGATTGCCCGCTCCTCAATATCGGTGTGGGCGGTAGGCTCAACGCAGATTATAACCGCGTCAAGTGTGTCGCGGCTCTCGCTATCGAAAAGCTCGCTGTGATTTTTATATATTCTGGCCGTGCCTCCGAATTTTTCAGCCGCAGCCTTCGCTCTTGCCTCTATCG
Organism: uncultured bacterium; assembly: GCA_949293385.1. GTDB lineage: Bacteria > Bacillota > Clostridia > Oscillospirales > Acutalibacteraceae > SFWF01. Next base: position 1,852 of record CASFDQ010000111.1, read on the forward strand.
GGTCGGCTACTGCCACGACCTCGACGTCCTCCATTTTTAAAAAAGAATTCATATGACCGCCTGCGCGACCGCCGCAACCGATAAGACCAAGTTTGACTTTATCCATAATAATTCCTCCGCAAAAAAAAATTAAGCTTTAAAAAACTTAAAACTTATGTTATTATGATATTGCAAAAAAATCCGCAAGTCAATATAAAATTTTTGTAAAACTATAAGGATATTGTAAATATGCAGAACGAAAACAAAGAACGACTACCCTTTACGCTTCTAAGCATAGGACATAGTCCTCATCAGGAGCCGATGACCCGCGACCCGGGTCCTGATTTTAATCAGATAATATGGGTCAAATACGGAAGCGGAGTTTTTACCGTCAACGGCGAAAGCTTTATTCTTGAAGCGGGGCAGGGGATTTTTATGAGACAAGGTTATCCCCATAATTATAACGGAAACACCCTTCACACCGTATGGTGTACCTTCGAGGTGGATGAAGGTCTTTTAAACTACGTTTTAGGAACCCGATCACATTTTGTTTTTTCCGTCCCCGATTATTTAGAAAAGGAAACCGAGGAGCTGACAAGCCTTGCCCGAAGCAACTGCTCGGCGCTGACCCTTTCTGCCGCGGGTTATTCCTATGTAACCGAATTCTTTTCCCACGTTATCCGTCCTGAAAACAGCACGGTGGACGCCGTCAGACGTTATCTGCGCGATAATTTCGCGAAGCCTCTTACCCTTGAAGAGGTTGCCGATGCGGTAGGTATGGATAAATTTGCCCTTTGTCGCCTTTATAAAAAGGAGAAGGGAAGAACGGTTATGGAGGAGCTGAAAAGGGCAAGAATAGCCCAGGCTAAACGGTTGCTTCGCTATTCCTCCTTCGGCGTAGAGGAGATAGCCCGTATGTGCGGTTTCGAAAATCATAGCTATTTTTCCCTCCGTTTCAGAGAGCTTTGCTCCTGCACACCTACCGAGTACCGCAAAAAATACCTATAAAAAAACCGACGGAGCTTCGGGTGTGCGCCATAGTGAAAATTTGGTTTTTCGGGTAAATTTGCCACAAATCTCGCTGAAAAGCCTTATAATACGGCAGTATTACTGCATTTTTCATCTTCGCTTTGGAAACAAATTTACACCTACAAAACTGCTACGCACCCGAAACCGGATGATTTTTATGTAAGAAAAGGCAAAAAGCCGTGGTAACGCTGTCGCGTACCACGGCTTTTTAACGCATTATTACGGAAAAAGCGCCGTTTTCGGGCAATTTCTCACTATGGCGCACACCCG
>CASFDQ010000112.1 GCA_949293385.1 uncultured bacterium
ATAGACGAATAGTCTTTTGCAAATTTACGATGTCTCACGGGCGGCCGATGACCGCCCCTACGCTCGCCGTGTATATTTTCGGTTTCGGTATCCGCCTGTCCACTAACCACTGTCCACTGTCCACTGATCACTGACCACTGTCCACTGTCCACTGCGGCCCTAGGCCTTAGGCCCTCGTCCCTGAAATCACCGTCTCATATTGCTTACGTCGAGGAAAAATTCGTCGACCTTAGCCATCTGCTTCGGGATATAGTCGAGAAGCTGCTTGTCGTGGTCGGTTTTTATAAAGGGAAGCTCGGGCCAGTTCTCCTCCTCCGCCATCTGTGCAAGCAGGGGGAATTCCTTAATAAAGCCCGAAAATTCTTCGGTAAGGTGTTTATCGCTGAGAACCGTCTCGCGAAGCTCGTTATAGCGGTCGACGATCTCCTTTTTATGAGTATCGAGCAGTCGGACAAAAAGCTGATTTTTAGCCTTTTGGTAAATGATCTGCGTCTTGTTAACGACCGGCAGACCGATACCCGTATCCTCGTATTTGGTTCCGTCCCAGTAAAGTCCCCAGGTGGTATCAAGGTCGTATACCGAGGGTATCCACCTCTTACCGTCGAAGGTAGCGTAAAGGATATTTTTGCCGTAGTTGTCCCAGCCGCCGATGGAATAAACGAAGATCATAAAATCGATAGAGGCTTCCTTATCGATATACTTATCGATATCCCTTTTAAAGGTCTCGTCGTCGGCGGTGTTTAAAAATCGGATAACGCGGTTAAAGCTTTCCCGTACCCAGTCCTCATTTTCGGTCGAACAGTGCTCGATCTCCCACTGAACGCCGAGACCCTCGGGGATCTCCTCGAAAAGGCGGGAGGAGTCGCCCCACTGGGCGCCCATAAGTATGGCCTGACGCTTGGTTTCGTCGTTTTTCATATCGAACATCCACTTATCCTTGGGGACGTTCATAGTATACATACCGTGAAACTCGCCGTTCATATAGACCAAAACGGGGTAGCCGTCGATTGCGCCGTAGTTCGGAAGGTCCTTTAGGTTCGGGTCTAAATTCTTTCTTTTGGCGCAGATCTGACCCCAGATCCTTGCGTTGACGACGTTTCGGGCCTGAGTCGCGTCGATCCAGTTAGCCTTCAGGCAGTATTCATTCTCTTTTCCCCAGCCGAAGGGGTCGAATTTATACTTTTCGGTAAGCTCTTCGTCCTTATAGAATTTTACCGTATAGTTCTTTTTGTCGAACCTTATCGAGGTGTTTCCCTGCCACTTAAGGGTCGCGTAGCAGGTAAAATTAAGTCCGTCGCCCTTGACTGTGGCTTTGACCGTAACCGGCTTGCTCTTGGTTGCGCTTCGGTAGCTTCCGTCGAAATTTAAAACGGGAAGACCTAAAACGGTAGGATCGACGGGGCCCTGATTTTCGCCGTCCTTATTAAAGCCGCAGACCGTACAGATCTTCTTCGAGGAGCCGCTTCGGGTCAGGGTCGGCTCAACGGTTATCTCCTCATATTTATGAAGGCTCTGGTCTATCGGAAGGAAGGTGCCGCTGTCGGTTATTTCGCCGCAGACGGTACATTTTTTACCGTCGGAAAAGCCCGTCGTATGGCAGGTAGCGGGCGTTCCCTTTAATACCTCCTCGGTATGAGGCACGGTCTCGTAAAGCCTTATCTCCTTACCGCCGCATTCCTTGCAGGTCCGTTCCTGTCTGCCCTGCTCGGTACAGGTCGAGTCCTTTATCTTTTCCCATTTTGAAAAGCTGTGGGAGCAGGAGGGGTCGAGATCTTCAGAAAGGGTCTCGATGATTTTTGGGCCTGACGAGCAGGCAGAAAAAGAGGGTATCATAATTAGGGCGCAGAGCATCAGTGAGATGAATTTTTTCATTTTTTCTGCCTCCTTCTGCGCTCTTAAAATACGCGTGAATATTATTTTAATCGGTTTGCCGTTTGGTAAAATTTATAGTACAGGCCTTTCCTTTCGAGAAGGGTCTCGTGATTGCCCTCTTCGACTATTCCTTCCTCGGTCAGTACCATTATTCGGTCGGAATTTTTAATGGTCGAAAGGCGGTGTGCGATGGTGACGGTGGTGCGGCCGACGCTTAAGGCCTCGAGGGATTTCGCGACCTCGAATTCGCTCTCGTTATCAAGGGCGCTCGTCGCCTCGTCGAGTATTATTATGGGGGGATCTTTAAGGAAGACGCGGGCAATGCTTATTCTCTGCTTCTGTCCTCCCGAAAGCTTGACGCCCCGCTCGCCTACGTAGGTATTATAGCCGTCCGAAAGAGCCGATATAAACTCGTGAGCCCCTGCCTTTTTGGCGGCATCGATCACCTCCTCCATAGAGGCACCCGGTCTTCCGTAGGATATGTTTTCGAAAACCGTTCCCGAGAAGAGATAGACCTCCTGCTGAACCATTCCGATGTTTTCTCTGAGAGATCTAAGGGTATATTCCTTAATGTTTTTGCCGTCAAGAAGGATCTCTCCCGCCGAAACGTCGTAAAAACGGGGAATAAGGTTACAAAGGGTGGTCTTACCGCCGCCCGAAGGGCCTACGAAGGCGATCTTTTCGCCCTTTTTGATCGAAAATTCAAGCCCCGAAAAAACCTTTTTGTGGTCGTCGGGATATTCAAAGGAGACCGCACGGAATTCGATATTTCCCTGCGTATTTTCGAGGGGTACGGCACCTTCCTCGTCGAAGATCTCGATATCGGCGTCTATTATCTCCATAAACCGCTCGATACCCGTCATACCTCGCTGAAACTGCTCGGAAAACTCGATAATTCGGCGAACGGTAGCGATAAAGGTGGTAACGTAGAGCAGGTAGGCCACAAGATCGCCTGCGGTGATCTGCCCGTCTATCATAAAGAGGGCGCCCACTATGACCGTAACGGCGTACATAATTCCGTCGAAGAGACGGGTCGTGGTCTGAAAAGCGCCCATATATTTATAGGAACGCTTTTTAACTCCGAAAAAGTTCTTGTTATCTACCGAGAATTTTTCTCTTTCGAGGTCCTCGTTTGCGAAGGCCTTTACAACCTTGTGACCGAGAAGGCTGTCCTCGATTCGGGCGTTAAGCTCGCCGATAAGCTGACGCTGCTGCCTGAAGGTCTCGCGCATCTTTTTGTTTATACTGCGGCAGATTATAAGCATTATTGGAATAATAGCGAAGATAATAAGGGTAAGGGGAATATTGATATTAAGAAGGATCAAAAAGGAGGCGACCCCTTTTATTCCTGCGATGAAAAATTCCTCGGGGCAGTGGTGTGAAAATTCGGTAACGTCGAAAAGGTCGTTGGTGATACGGCCCATTATCTGACCGACCTTGGTATTGTTGAAATAGGTGTTTCCGAGCTTCTGAAGGTGACTGTAGGCGTCCCTTCGCATATCGGTCTCGATCTTAGTACCCATAACGTGACCGAAATAGGCCATATAGTAGAAGGCCGCCGCATCGATAAGACGAAGGATGACGTAAAGCACGCCGACCCCGATAACGTAGCCTACCGTAAGACCTGCGCCGCCCGAAAGTCCCGCGTCGGTAATATCCCTCATAATAAGGGGCAGGATTATCTCTCCGAGGGTAGTAAGAGAGGCGCAGAAAAGGTCGAAAATAACGGTAGGAATATATTTTTTGTAGTAGGGCAAAAACCGCTTTATAAGCTCGCCGTTTTTATACTTTCTTTCTTCTTTCATTTCGTCACCTGATTTCAAATTTATTCTATCATAATAGTTAAAAAATGTAAATAACGGGTTTAAAAAACAGGACACAAAAAAGCACCCGTCTCCCAAGCCGCGGGACGGATGCTTATTTGTTATACGGGTTTTGAATATCCGAAAGCCCGAGAATATAATCGACCGAGGCGCCGTAAAGCTTAGAGAGAAGGATAAGCACGTCGGTCGGAACGTCGCGAAGGCCCCGCTCGTAGCGACTGTATTGCGGCTGCTTCATTCCGAGGTATTCGGCCACCTGCCCCTGAGACAGATCGTGGTCTTCTCTAAGGTCCTTGAGCCGAGGGTAGAAATTGTCCATAGCGTCCTCCTTTTCTGTGCTTCATAACCGTTCGGTATTGACATAGTAACATAAGTATGCTATAATCGGCTTAAATTATAACCGTTTGGTTATAAAATAAAGGAGGTTATTATGGATACTGCGCAATTTGAAACCTTAAAGCTGATGCGGGAAAAGAGAAGAAAACTTGAAAGCCTGGATCAAAAGAAAAAAGCTATAACAAAAAATATGAACAAAGAGATCGAGGCGGCAAAGGGCGAGCTTGATTTTTACACTCATAACGCCAAGGACGAGCTTGATTTTTACACTCTTAACGCCAAGGACGTAAAGGACGAGATGGAAAAACGCCTTGCCTTTAAGAGAACGAGTCTTGTCGGGCTAAAGGTCGTTTTTGCGCTTTTGGCGGTTGCGGCTATGCTGGCGGGAGGCGGATTTTATTCTGCCGATAAGAACGTTATCGCCTATTCTCTGATCTTTGGCGGTATCGCCTTTCTCGTTATATCGTTTAAGCTCGTCGGCGTTATTTGCAAAAAGAAAAACGACTCCCGTGTCGCAGAAATAAAGGCCGAATTCGCTCCCCTTATAAAGGAAGCTGAGGAGAAGGACGCCGAGGCCAAAAAGCTTTTAGAGGAGAAGGGCGCCGAGGCCAAAAAGCTTTTTGCCGAGGCCTGCAACGAGATAAACGACAGGATTTCCGTTAAATATGCCGAAAAGCTTCGAGGCTGTGACGAGGAAATAAAGCAGTGCCGTGCCGAATACGACAAGATCAAAATCGTTTCCGATAAAGAATTAAATAAGAACCCTAAAATTATTGAGAAGATCATCGATCTTATGGAAAGCGGTCGGGCCGATACCGTCAAGGAAGCTCTGAACGCAATCGACAACGAAGAAAAAGAGATCCTCATTAAAAAGAGCCGGACCCCCGGCACTCTGTACATACAGGTCGACGCTTATATAAACGAGGTGTTTATCGACGGTCAGAGCTACGGCGCCATAAGCAAGCCCTACGGAACGATAAAGCTTAACCCGGGACTTCATAATATCTTGGTAATATGCAAAGCGGGCGGAATGTATATCGAATCCCGTGCAAGGCAGTTTAATATGGAGGGGGACGGCGAGCTGTTCTACAAATTCTATCCCGGAAGCTCTCCCGTCGTAATGTTTAAAGAGTGCAGCAATGCTTCATTCACATAATTTTTTAGGAGGAAAAACAAATGGAAGTAAACGTAAAGACCTTTAACCGAGAAATTATTGCGGAGCTTATGCTTTCTTCGGTAGCTCTTGAGAGAGGTATCGAGTATTATAAGCTGGTTACCGGCGCAGACGCCGCCACCGCAAAGCTCTCGGCCATCCGCGACGCGCAGGAGCAGTGCCTTCGCCGTTGGCACAACGATACAACCGGCTATCTTTCGGACGAATACGTAACCTTCAGAGAGTTCGAAAAGGACGTTTTGGCGGGAAGAATCTTCTACACCTCGCTGAGCGGAAGATGTCCCAAATGCGGAAGCAAGAACATCGAAAAACGCTCAAAGGGACAAAAGGTCGCATCCTTCTTCCTAAGCGCGTCGATATTTTCGGGCGCCGCCAAGGCCTCGAAGACCTTTGCCTGTAAGGACTGCGGCGAAAAATTCAACTAAAAAACAAAACGACTGCGAAACCCTGAGTTTCGCAGTCGTTTTTTTATAATTGCTGAATATACGTAAGGACTATATCGCCGATATAAATCGGTTGCGGTTTATTTGCTGACGTAAAGGGTTGCCTCACTGCCTTCGGGGAGCTCGGTCCTTGCTTCGGGCTCTGTTCTTGTAACAAGTCCTTTTTCGGTCTGCTCGTCGACTTCGTATTTTACGGTGACCTTAAAGCCTAAATCTTCAAGCTCGGATCTGGCTCCGTCGGGCTCGCGAAAGCGAAGGACGGGTACTCGCTCGGTCCTCGGGCCTTTGCTTATCGTGATGGAAACCGCATCCATAGAGTCTATCTCGGTGCCCGGAGCGGGAGACTGCCCGAAGATTATTCCGTACTCATATTCACTGCTATAATCGTATTCTATGGAAAAACCGAACATAACGAGGCTTTTGTCCCGTAAAACCTCGTCCGCGTTCTTTCCTACAAAATCGGGGACGATAAGCTTTCCGTTTTCGCCGTAAATTTCGCCGTACGCGCCCGAGCCGATGGATCCGGGGCCTTCTGTGGACGCGAAATATATGCTGCAGGAGGAAAGCAGGGTCAGGCTGCTGATGACAAGAAGAAGGGCTATAAGCTTTTTTATTTTATCGGTCTCCTAACGTTTTTATCGCAGGTTTTTTACTGCTTATAAGTAAGGGTTATATCGTCGATATAAAGCTCTGCGCCCATGGGAACCTTTACGTAAACGTCGGCGGAGGAGGCGAAGAAGGTTGCGGTAACGCTGCTCCATTTGTCGGGGGCGTTGCCCGTAAGAGGAACGGTAGCTTCGGCGGCATCGGCACTTGCGGTAGAAAATTCGATGTTTTTGTTGACCGCGGTCTTCAGAAGAACGAAAAGGATTATTTCACATTCGGCATCTCTTTCCATGCTCGGAACCGAGAAACAGAAGGAAGGGTCCTCCCAGCTGTCGGCACGGGTAAAGAGGGAAACGCTTCCGCCGTGAATACCCGCCTTGTCGGCGGTATATTTTTCGAATCCGCCGTTTATTATATATGTACCGTCCTGCTCAAAGCCGAGGGTCGCGGTATGCTCCGAGACCTGCTCCTCGCCCATAAAGGGCTCCTTTCCCGTTTCGTAGACCCCGTCGGGATCGAAGGACTCTTCCTCGGAGGAGGTTTCTTCAGAGGATTCGGGCTCGGTCTTGTCGGCGGCTTCCTCGGAGCCTATTTCGGTTCCGATGACAGGAATCGAGGCGGTGGGCTCTGAGGAGGAAGGCTTCTTATCTTCCGATTTTCCGTCGCAGGCCGCAAAGCTGAGCAAAAGGGATAAGCAAAGGAGAAAAGCAATTGTTTTTTTATTTTTAAACCCCCGTTAAACGGATTTTTTAAGGACAACGCGTCCTTTTCGTTAATATTATCACAGGTCTCTATTTTTGTCAAATTATTGGCTGAATTTTATA
>CASFDQ010000113.1 GCA_949293385.1 uncultured bacterium
CTCGCAAGCTACGATAGGCTTATTGTTTACCAGCCTTCCTTCGGGTTTTCTTCCGCATACGCATATCGGAATATCGGGAGGACATATACAGCCCGTAGCATATTCTTTGAATTTGTTTTTAACGATCCTGTCTTCCAGAGAATGAAAGGTTATTATAGCAAGGCGTCCGCCGTTTTTAAGGCAAGACCAAGCAGCGTCTATACCCTCGGTAAGAGCTCCGAGTTCGTCGTTAACGGCAATTCTAAGGGCCTGAAAGCACTTTCTGGAGGGGTTCCCCTGCCTCCTTACCGCCGCAGGCACCGCAGAAGCAATTATCTCGGCAAGTCTACCTGTGGTAGTTATCGGTTCTTTAGACCTCGCATCAACGATCCTTTGCGCTATTTTATAGGCAAATTTCTCTTCGCCGTAATCCCGAAAGATCTTCGTAAGCTCGGAGACGTCAAGGTTATTGACCAGATCCGCCGCCGTCGTTCCCGACTTACTCATTCTCATATCAAGCATTGCGTCGTCGTGAAAGGAAAATCCTCGTTCACGGTTATCAAGCTGAAAGGACGATACTCCTATATCGAGCATTATTCCGTCTACCAAGTCGATATCTAAGCCGTTAAGAGCCGTACGCATATTGCGAAAATTAGTTTCGACCACGGTAGCGGGAAGTTCTTTAAGCCTTTCGGTTGCAACCGCCACTGCATCGGGGTCTTGATCCAGAGCAATAAGCCGTCCGCCGCTAAGACGTTTTGCTATCTCGCGGGAATGACCCGCTCCTCCGGCAGTTCCGTCGACGTAGATACCTTTAGGATCAATATTCAAACCTTCTAAGGTTTCATTTAAAAGCACGGGAATATGACTGAATTCCATATCTTATTCACCAAAGCTGAAGCCCAGCTCGTCGATAACGGGAGCAAAGTTCTCAAGAGAGAAGCCTTCCTGCTCGGCCTTCCAGTTTTCGGGGCTCCAAATTTCGATATTACTTCTCATTCCTACTATATGAGCTTCATTCTCGATTCCTGCGAAGTTTCTGAGTTCCGCGGGAATAAGAACGCGTCCGGAAGCGTCAAGCTCAGCGAAAACCGCACTATTGGATAAGAAGCGGTATATATCCTGCATTTTTCCGTAAGGGAGGCGGTTAAGCTTGTCGCAGAATTTCTCAAAGCCTTCTTCGGTAAAGCCCCAAAGACACTTTTTACCGAATGCGCAAGCGCATATTACGATATTTTCACCGAAGTCGCCTTTGAAACGAGCCGGAACGAAAAGACGTCCTTTCTTGTCTAAGCTATGATCAGAGCCTCCTATAAGCACGATTTTCACCTCCTTTGAGCGAATTTTTTCTAATTTTGCGCCACTTTACTTTCACTTTTATGTGATTTTGATGTTTTTTTGCGCCACTTTATGGGTCTATTATATACTATATGTGCCCATAATGCAAGAGTTTTTTTAAAAAATCGCAATTTATTCTCAAAAAAATTTTTTCGCAAATTTCAATATCAACCTGCAATAATTCACAGAAAAGTAACGATTAGCGTAGAATGATGTTGGATTGCGGAGAGAGGGCGAAGCCCGAACGGAGAAATCCAACATCGGCGCCGGCGACTTCCCATCTCTTATGCGGCATAAATGAGGTCGAGTTCTTGCTCAAACAGC
>CASFDQ010000114.1 GCA_949293385.1 uncultured bacterium
GGTTTCAGTGATATTATATTCGCCTTTAAAACTGCCCGAAGGGCAATATCACTATGCGCAGCATAATATAACTGCGAAGCAATATAACTCGCCGTCAGGCGAATATAACTGAGGCACACTTCCTTACGGAGTGTGCCTCAATGGACTGCCTGTTCCTTTTATAATTCGCCGTTTAGTTCTTTTCTTTTAAGTTCGTTTAAGATGGTGGGGTAGAGCTGGCAGGTCATACCGCCGTCGACCGTAATTTCGGTTCCCGTAACGTTTTTGGACATCTCGCTACCAAGATAGTATGCGGCGGCGGCAACGTCCTCATAATCGGAAATATCGCCTATGGGAGTAAGCGTACCGTTTACTATCTGTTTATTTCCCATCCTTACCCAGCGCTCGGTTTTAATTGTACCGGGAAGGACAACGTTACTGCGGATGCCGTATTTACCGAGGTCTAAGGCCAAAGCCTTAGAAAGGGAGTTTATTCCACCCTTGGAGGACGAATATGCGGCGCGGTTTGGGATAACTCTATACGCCGTATTGGAGCTTATGAATACGATCGCTCCCCTGCCCTGCTCTCTCATACGGATTGCCGCCTGACGAACCATTGTGAAGTTCCAGACGAGGTTGGTCTGAAAAACCTCGGCAAAGTCCTCTACGGGGACGGTGAAAAAGTCCTGTCCCGCGGCAGGATCATTTGGATAAAAGCCCATATTGGCAGCGTTTAAAACGATGGTCTCAACGAAACGGCCGGTGGAATCGATATCCTTAAAAATATCGATGACCTGCTGTTCGTTTCCGATGTTACATTCGTAGCCTTTTGAGAAAATTCCATAATCGGCGCTAAGCTTTTCGGCCGCTTTTACGGCTTCTTCTCCTTTTCGGCTGGTTATAAACACGTCCCAGCCGTTTTTGGCAAAATATTCGGCTATACCGTAGCCTGTGCCGGTTTGTGCTCCGGTTATAAATACTGCTTTGTTCATATTAATCTCCTTAGTAAACGACACCTCATCCACCGCTGACGCGGTCCCCCTTCTCCCTGAGGAGAAGGCCGAGGATGCCGAGAATTATTTATAAAAATCTCCGATGGTGATGATAAGGGGGGTGTCTTTTACGGGGATCTCTTTAATAAGGATCACGCCGTTGCCTCTGTCCTCGATATCCTCGTCGGGAAGCTTATAGATATCACCGCTCATAATATCAATGAGTTTTACCTCCTTGCCGCCTGTGAAAAGCTCACAGCGCATAAAGGTATGGATACTTGTGGTCATAATATTGATGGGCATCCAGTAGATAAGTGCCTTTGCGCCCTCCTTCTCGATAACTCCCGTAGTCAGATCCATTCGGGCAGGGGTCTTATCGTAAACGACCAAGCTCGTTTCGGAGGTTATGTAGAAGGGATGGGTGGTGACCTTGATATCGCCGCAGAAGAGAGATGCGATATTCTGAAGGACATAGTACGAAGGCTTTTCGGTATACTCTCCCGTTGCGTTTCCGTTCTCGTCAAAATCGGCACCTAAAATTCCGAAATAGCCGAAATCCTTATAAGAGCTTTCGTCCCCTACGATGCCGTTAAGAGCCTCCTTCATATCGACGCAAGAGAAGTATGACATAAAGTGAACGTCACAGATAAGATCGGCCATAGTGTGACGGGCAAGCTGCTTTGCCTGAAGCTCGGGGGTCCAGGCGCCGGTACGGTTAGCGCCGCATCCGCCTCTTCTCGACTGAGTTCCGCTTTCGCCCTGAATAAGCTCGATATCCGAGTTATATTCCTTTATAAGGGCGCGGAAAACGTCCACCTTTTGAAACTCGTCGGTTTCGTCGTGGGTGTATTCGTGGAAGGAGATATAGTCGATATGATCGGCCATTCCCGTAGAGAGAGCGTCGTTTATAAAGTTCATACGCTGCTGACAGACCACGCCGCCGATGATCTTGGCCTCGGGGTAGGTTTCGCGGATAACCTTTGCGGTGTCTATAGTAAAGCGACCGAGCTCCTCGCCGCTATTTCCGTGCTTCCAGCACCAGTCACCGTCGGGCTCGTTCCAGACCTCGAAATATCTTATCCTGCCTTTAAAACGCTCTGTCGTTGCCTTTACGTAGTTTGCCCAAGCGGCCTTCTCCTCTTCTGTGAAAATAGGGGGACAGCCGACGGCTCCGTAGACGGTTTTTGCCGCCTCGGTATAAAGGTCGTTTCCGTAGCAGAGGCAGAGCCAGGGCTCTACACCGCGAGAAATGAGATTATCGACGACGGTATCGAGCCAGTCAAAATTATAAACGCCCTTTTCTCTTTCGGTCTTCTGCCAGCCCGATTGAATTCGGGCAAGCTTGACTCCGCAGGCGGCTACCTTATCGTAGGCCTTTTCGGGGTTAAAGGCATCTCGGTCGAGCTTTTCGAAGCCGAGACCGATCTTCGAATATTTAATATCCTTTGAGTTTTTCGGCTCGATTTTACCGATTTTTATGAGTTTATCCATTAGCGTTCTCCAATCAAGCGTTGATGCAAAAAGCCGGGACGCTGCGCGAAGGAGTTAGATCTCAAATGGAGGATTCTACTCATCCACCGCTGACGCGGTCCCCCTTCCCTGCTAGGGAAGGCTATGTTGCCGTTTATTTTTCTATTCTGTCGAAGACGCGGACGAAATCGACGATAAAGGCGTCGTCCACAAAGTCGCCGTTAATGTTAAAGGGTGCGTCCTCGATCTTTTCGCCTTTTGCAAGCCGCGTTCTTACCGAACGGTAGCCCTGAACCTCGGTGGTGAGAAGGATGAACTGCGGAATCTGTGAAACATCCCTTTCTGCGGTAGAGATAACCTCTCCGTCGCAGTAGAAGGTATAGCCGTCCTCTCTCCAGTCCATTCCGAAATAGTGCCAGCCGTCCTCGGTCTCCTTAAGGTCGTAGCGGACGCGGCCTTCCTCACGGTATTGCTTACCGTAGCCGCCCATAATGTTACCCGTGGTGGCCTTTCCGACGTGGAAGCATTCCATAATATCCGACTCTACTCCGCACCAGGCGGGCTCGAAACGGGCACCTATGGTAGGAGACTGTGTCCAGAAGGCCGACCACATTCTTTCAGGATCCTTTTGGAATTTGCAGCGGCACTCATAGTAGCCGAAGCGGTGAACGAACTTGGGAGGCTCGAGACGGCCAAGGGGCCATATTTCGTCCTCACCCCAAGGGTTATCGCTATCGCCCTTAGGAATGTCGAAGGAATTCGAGCCTGTCTGAAGCTGAGGTGAGGCGTATCTGCCGCCGACGTCGACGCGGTGAAGCTCAATATGGCTGTTGCCGTCGAGGACGATTCCCTTATCGGTATAGGCATCGAAGGGCTTTCCCCAGAAGTTAAGACGGAAGTCCCATTTGGTGCGGTCGAGCTCAGTTCCGTCGAATTCGTCGGCCCAGACGAGCTTCCACTCTCCGTCGGGGAGGTAGGAAGGTTCGTGGTTTTCGATCTCAAATTTTTGCATAAATGTTCTCCTTTAAACACCTCATCCACCGCTTACGCGGTCCCCCTTCTCCCTGAGGAGAAGGCCGAGACGTCCGTTAGATGGGGTTAAAAATAAAATTCGGTTTTGGCGGGGCGGATGTCGGTTAAAGCGCCGGTATAATGACGGAGGGTGTGCGGCTGATAGGGGTGCTTCAGGCACTCTTCCTCGTTTATCTCAATTCCGAGACCCGGCTTATCGGGAATCTTTATATAGCCGTCTTTATATTCGAGGGCTTCGTTGGTTACGTCCTTGCGCCAGTCGACGTCGCTGTACATAATCTCTAAGATGCAGAAGTTGGGGCAGGCGGCGGCAAGCTGAAGGGTTGCGGCGTTGGCAACGGGGCCCGAGGGGTTATGGGGCGCGAAGGGAATATAGCGGGATTCGGCCTCGGCGGCGATCTTTTTCAGCTCCGAAATACCGCCTGCGTGGGAGATGTCGGGCTGAATAAAGTCGGCGGCGCGGGTATCGAAAAGCTTACGGTAATCCCAGCGGCTGTAAAGTCTCTCTCCTGCCGAGATCGGAACGGGAGATTTATCTCTTACCGCCTTTAAGGCCTCTAAATTATCGGGCGGTGTGGGTTCTTCGAACCACATAGGTTTAAACTGCTCCAGCTCCTTTGCAATTTTGATTCCCGTTGGAACGTCGAAACGACCGTGACCCTCTATGAGCAGGTCGACGCCGTTTCCGACCGCTTCGCGTACCGCGGCAACGTTACGAAGGGCCTTATCGAGGTCGGCGCCCGATATCTGAAGATAGGATTTCCCGAAGGGATCCCATTTCATTGCGGTAACGCCTCTCTGAACTGCGATCTTGGCCTTTTCGGCAAACTCCTCGGGCTCTTTTGCCCCTGCAAACCAGCCGTTTACGTAGATTCTGACCTCGTCGTGACATTTTCCGCCGAGAAGCTGATATACGGGGACACCGAGAGACTTACCGAGTATATCCCAAAGGGCACATTCGGCAGCCGAAAGGGCGCTCATAAGTACAGGGCCGCCGCGCCAATAGGCGTCGCGGTAGATCATATGAAAATGCTGCTCTATATCTCTTGGATCCTTACCCAAAAGATATTCCTTAATATGCTCAAGGGCGCCTAAAAAGGCCTTTTCCTTATATTCGAGGGTGCCCTCGCCTACTCCCGTGATGCCTTCGTCGGTATAGACCTTAACGAAGACCCAATTTGTTCTGAAGCAATCAACCACGAAGGCTTTAACGTCGGTTACTTTCATAGTTTAATCTCCTTAAAAAATTCGGGAATAATTCTATTTTCACAAGGGAAATCTTCGGCAGAAAGATCGTCGAAAAGTCCTACGTGAAGAGGTACAACCTTCTCAGTGCCCGTTCTTTTTGCAAAATCTGCCGCATCGGTCATATTCATATTATTGCCCTTGCCGTTTATGGGAAGGAAAACGGCGTAGATATCCTCGGGAAGGTCGGCAAATATCCCGGAGTTATAGAGGGTGTCGCCGGTTACGTAATACTTCTTTTCGCCGTCGTCGATTATAACGCCGATAGCCCCTACGTCCGAGTGAGTTGCCTTAACGGCGGTAAAGGTAAGGCCGTACTGACTCCAGCGGGTATGACGGTCGAACTGAACGTAATTATTGTCTCCGCCCAGCTTTCTGACCTCGCTCCATACGGTATGAGGAGAAAGGACGGTTATTTTACTGTCCTCTTTGATGAATTTTTCCACCGTTTCGGGATCGTAATGATCGAGGTGGTTATGAGTGAAGAGCATAACGTTCGGTTTAACGTCAAAGACCGATTCGTCTACCGGTACGCGACGGTGACTTTTAGGGTTTAGTTTTCCGCAGCTGTCGGAAAGATAGGGGTCGATCATAACGGTAGCCTTTTCGGTCTCGAACAGAAGGCCCGCCTGACCAAGCCAGGTTATTTTCATATATTTTGCTCCTTTTTGTAAAATTTAATTTTAAAGCATTGACAGAAATCCAATACTATTGTATCTTAATTATAGGTTTTATCGGTAGTTTTGTATATCAAATTATTACTTGTTTTTTACAAAATCTTATTTTGAGGTATCTTATGAAATTCTTCGATTTTGAAGTTGTTAATTTCGGAATATTCGATTCTTCGATGAAATTCGGGGACAGGTCGGTCTCCAAGAAAAGGGCGGTAGGCTTTTTCGAGTTTGAGCTTTTTACCTCAAAAAGCG
The DNA here is from genome assembly GCA_949293385.1 of uncultured bacterium. Classification (GTDB taxonomy): domain Bacteria; phylum Bacillota; class Clostridia; order Oscillospirales; family Acutalibacteraceae; genus SFWF01. The sequence goes on from CASFDQ010000114.1 coordinate 5,645, forward strand.
AGAAGCTTTCCTTTATAGACGACCGACCCATAGCCAGAAACAACGGCACCATTATCTGCGCAAAGCCGGGGCAGACGAGATACAGCGAGCTTCCCTTCCGCTGTCATTATCTTCATATCTCCTCCGACGACGAGAGATTCATTTCCCTTATGGAGACCCTTCCCGACTCTGTTTTAGTTCACGATACCGACCGTATAGTTCAGATGTATGAGGAGCTTTTAAGATTTGACGGAGACTCCCCCGAAGAGGTATTCGGGCTTCAAAGCGCGGTATGTAAGCTTATCGGCTTTATACTTCATCTTGCGGAAAGCGGACTTCCCGAAACGAATCCTGCTCTTCACACATACCGAAAGCCCCTTATGGAGGCTGCAAACTATATTAAGCATCATTTAAGCGAAAAACTGACCCTAAACGACCTTGCGGGAATCGCTAACCTTAGCCCCATATATTTTCATAAGCTTTTTTGCGAGCGTTTCGGCAAAACTCCGAGCAAATATATTTTAGAGCACCGAATAGCGGCGGCCAAGCTATCCCTTCTGTCCGACAACGTTTCGATCTCCAGCATTGCAGCCGATTGCGGCTTTTCGACACAGTCCTATTTTAACAACAAATTCAAGGAAGCTACGGGTATGACTCCCCTCGCCTACCGAAAATATATGCTCGGACGTCTTAAACTGTAAAACAAAAACCGCCTTACGGCGGTTTTTTGTTTTATTTAAGTTTTATATCGTAGATCATTTTGCCCTTGGCGGGATAGTCACCTGCCAAGACCTTAATTCCCGTTTCAACCGCCTTTGCAGACACACCGCTCATAATAATACGGGGAATGTGATCGAGGGCCTCCAGTGGGTAGGGGTTGCCGCAATGAAGAATTGCCGAAATGCGGTTGGTTATCTGAAGAGCTCTTACTACGGTGACGAAACGGCTTGAAAATTCTTCTACGCCCTGATAGGGCTTGCCGTATATGAATGAAATTATGATAACGTCGTCATAGTCGAGGCAGCCGTTAAGAAGGCCGTGGTTTTGAGTGGAGGAAGGAAATTCGTCCATGGCGTAAATTCGGGAATTCGGGAAGGTTTCCTCGAGCTGTTTAATGATTTCCTGAGGCTTATACCAGGTTGTGGTAAAGGTGTCCTCCGAAATTTTTCCATCCGCGCCTGCGCCGCCTACGGGAACCTGAAGGGCGATAAAATGTTTACCGTTTTTGTCTATGCTACATTCGAGTCCCTCGTCGGTTATGGCACAAATACCGTCGGTATTGATTTTATTGTAAAGCTCAATTTCTTTCTCGGTAAGCTCGGGGCACTCGCCGAAAAGGGTGAGTTTATGCTGGGCGTCGAGAACGCGTTTGACGTGAATATCAAGCTTATCTTCGGTTAAAACTCCACGCTCGTAGCAGGAGAGCATTGCATTATAGCAAAATTCGTTTTCGTTCCAGGTGAGAGCTAGATCGTTTCCGTTTTGAACCGCAAGACCGTTACATTCAACCTTACCGTATTTTGCAACGACACCCATCATATTAAGTGCGTCGGTGATGGCGATTCCTTCAAAGCCCTGCTCACGGATTATACCGATAACCTTTTCGGAAAGAGAGGCAGGATTTTCGGGATCGATACTCGGAAGGCGGCAATGACCCGTCATAATTCCGTCGAGAAGCTCTTCTTTAAGAAGCTCCAGATATGCATAGAGATTGCATTCTAAAAGCTCTTCCCTATTCTCCATTGAAAGGCTTTCGGCCATATGAGAATCCATAAGCCCGTCGCCGTGTGCGCTGGGATAGTGCTTACAGATAGAGAGTATACCTGCATCGTGCATACCGCGGATTTCTGCGGCGGCAAGGCGGGCGATCCTCTCCTTATTGCTACCCATTGAGCGCATTGTACTTGTTGGGCAGTTACCAAGGCAAATGTCCACAACGGGGTTGCAAACAACGTTATACCCCGCTTTTCTTGCTCTAACTCCGGTAACCTTGCCGAAGATATATGCAAGCTCCTCGCTATCGGTCATAGCGATAGCGCTATGGGCGCCGATTTTATTTTCTCCTAAACCGTTTTCAGGATCGGATATTCCGCCGCCTCGTTAATGCGCTCAATAACCTTGTCGAAATTTCTTATGGTAGGGTCGACCCAAATGGCGCCGAGACTATGATTTTTTATCATATCGAGGGCATACTGAAGATTTGCTTCTTCATACTTTTCATCCCAATACTGAAAAGCGTGACCGCACATAGTCATACCGATCTTTTGCTCGAGGGTTAATTCTTCAAGCTTTAATTCCTTATATGCATTCATTTTAATTTCTTCTTATTTAAGCTTTACGTCGTAGGTCATCTTTCCCTTTGCAGGACCTTCGCCTGCAAGAGCTTTAATTCCTGCAACAACCGCCTTTTCGGACTGACCACCCATAATAACGCGAGGAATATGGTCGAGGGCTTCTAAGGGGAAGGGGTTGCCGAAGTGGAGAATTGCCGAAACACGGTTGGTTTTCTGCATTGCCTTAATGGCGGTGACGAAACGACCCGAGAAGGTCTCCTCGCCCTGATATGCCTTGCCATCCATAAAGGAAATTATCAAAACGTCGTCATAATCGACGTTGTCGTTTACAAGGTGCCAGTTGTCGGTGCTGGAGGGGAATTCGTTCATAAGCAGAATTTTAGAATTGGGGAAGGTTGCTTCGAGCTGTTTAACGATTTTTTCGGGGTTGTACCAAACGTTCGTGAAGGTGTCGACGATGATTTTTCCGTGGGCATCAACGCTTCCGTTGGGATACTGAACACCGATATAGTGTCTTGCGTTTTTATCGACGCTATATTCAAGTCCTTCGTCGGTAACGGAACAAATGCCCATAGCATCGATGCTGTTATAAAGGGCGATTTCCTCCTCGGTAAGCTCTACGTATTCGCCAAAGAGGGTTGTTTTATGTTGAGCATCTAAAACACGCTGGGCGGCGACGTTAAGCTTGTCGTCGGTTAAAATTCCGCGCTCATAGCAGGAAAGCATTGCCTCGTAGCAGAACTTGTTTTCGCTCCAAGTCAGAGCAAGGTCGTTTCCGCCCTGAATTGCCAAGCCGTTACAGTCGACCTTACCGAACTTTGCAACGATTCCCATCATAGGCAGAGCGTCGGTTATAGCAACTCCGCCGAAGCCCTGCTCACGGATAATTCCGATAACCTTTTCGGAAAGGGATGCGGGATAGTCGGGGTCAATACTCTGCAGACGGCAATGATCTGTCATAATTCCGTCAAGAAGTCCCATTTTATTAAGCTCGACGTAAGGATAAAGGGCGTAGTCGAGCAAATCTTCTTTGGTTTCGACAGAAAAGCCTTCGCACATATGGGAATCGAGAGGCTCGTACTCGTGCGCGCTTGGATAGTGCTTGCATACCGAAAGAACGCCTGCATCGTGCATACCGCGAATTTCTGCGGCGGCAAGGCGAGTTACCTGCTCCTTATCGCCACCCATAGAGCGTATTGTCATATTGCACATAGCGTTATCCGACACCATATCGACAACGGGGTTGCAGACGATATTATAGCCTGCTTTTCTGGCTCTGGTACCCGTTACCTTACCAAACAAGTAGGCAATTTCTTCGGTTCCCGCCATACCTATTGCATTATGCTTACCGATTTTATCGGGCCCAAAGCCTGTTTCGGCATCGGTAAAGATAAGGATGGGGTAATCGGCGGTTTCCTTAACGAGCTTCATCGCTTCGTCAAAGCGCTTGAAGCCGGGGTCTACCCAAATTGCGCCAAGCTTACGCTCTTTTATCATATTGATGGCATATATCAAATGCTCTTCGTCAAGCTTATCGTCCCAATGGTTATAAATATGACCGCACATGGTCATACCGATCTTTTGCTCGAGGGTTAATTCTTCAAATTTCAATTCTTTTATTTCTTTCATTTTTCTCGTCTCCTATTTAAGCTTTACGTCGTAGGTCATAACGCCCTTTGCAGGGTAGTCGCCTGCCAGCACCTTAATGCCTGTTTCAACCGATTTTTCAGAGTGACCGCCCATAATCACACGGGGAATATGGGGAAGAGCCTCCAACGGGAATGGGTTTCCATAGTGGAGAATTGCCGAAACGCGGCCCGTTATCTGAAGCGCCTTAACGGCGGTTACAAATCTACTTGAGAAGAGTTCCTCTCCCTGATAAGCCTTACCGTCCATAAAGCTAATTAAAATAACGTCATCATAGTCGATATTTTCGTTTACCAGAATCCAGTTATGGGGAACTGTGGGAAACTCGTCCATAGCAAAAATGCGCGAATTGGGGAAGGTTTCTTCCAACTGCTTTATAATTTTATCGGGATAGTACCAGGTTGTGGTAAAGGTGTCAACGCTGATTTTACCGTGTTCATCGGCAGTACCTACGGGTACCTGAATCGCAATAAAATGTTTGCCGTTTTTGTCAATTGCGGCTTCAAGACCTTCGTCAATTACCGCGCAGATACTGTCGGTATTTATTTTATTATAAAGCTCTTGCTCTTCTTCGGTCAGTTCTTTATAGTCGCACATAAGGGTGGTTTTATGTTGTGTTTCCAAAACGCGCTTTACGGCAACGTCGAGCTTATCCTCGGTTAAAATTCCACGCTCGTAACAAGAGAGCAGAGCCTCGTAGCCCGCCTTATTAAATCCCCAAGTAAGTGCAAGGTCGTTACCGTTTTGAACAGCCAAACCGTTACAGTCAATCTTTCCAAACTTTGCAACAATACCCATCATTGGCAAAGCATCTGTTATTGCAAATCCGTCAAAGCCTTGTTCACGAAGAATGCCAATACCTTTTTCTGAAAGAGATATAGGATAATTTGGATCAATCTCCGGAAAGCGCACGTGTCCCGTCATAATACCGTCAAGCAGACCTGCTTTTATAAGTTCAACGTAAGGATAGAGGTCATAGTTTAGAAGTTCATCCTTGGTGAGCATCGATGCGCCTTCTGCCATGTGAGTATCCATTTCTATGCAGACATCTCCACCAGGATAGTGCTTACAGACAGAGAGCACTCCTGCATCGTGCATACCGCGAATTTCTGCGGCAGCAAGACGGGTTACCTTCTCCTTATCGCCGCCCATGGAACGCATTGTCATATTACACATAGCGTTTCCGCTTACCAAATCAACAATAGGGTTGCAGATAACGTTATATCCCATTTTTCTTGCGCGTGTACCCGTTACCTTACCGAAAGCGTAGGCGTATTCTTCGCTACCCGTCATTCCGATTGCGTTGTGACGGCCGATAGGATTTTCTCCGAGACCCGACTCGGCATCGGTAAAGATGAGAATGGGATAATCAGCGGCTTCTTTTATGCGCCTCATTGCCTCGTCAAATTTCTTGAAGGTAGGGCCTACCCAAATTGCGCCAAGACTATGATTTTTAATCAAATCGAGGGCATACTGAAGGTTTTCCTCGTCGATTTTATCGTCCCCGTTGTTGCCGATACGGCCACACATAACCATACCGACCTTTTGCTCGGGGGTCAGATCCTGAAGACGAAGTTCTTTTACTGTTTTCATAGTATCACCTAATTCTCAATTTTTTCTACGAGGTGCTTTGCGACCTCGAAATAGATTTGACTTAGACGGACGTAAAGGTCCTCGGTGGGAAGAGTCGTTGCGGCGTAACATTCGAGCGAAAAGGCGCCGCTATAGCCGATCTCTTTAACGGCGGCGCAGACCTCATTCCAATCGACACAGCCGGTCGTAGGCATAGTATGAATATCGGCCCAACCGTTATTGTCGTGAACGTGGAAGCAGGCAATTCTATCTCCCATTCTGCGTATAGCGTCGGCCACCGATATCTGACTGCTGCAGACCTGGGCGTGACCGATATCGAAGCATATTTTAAAATTATCGTCATTCATTTCCTCGACAAACCGAAGAATATCGAGGGGATAGCCGATTCCGAGACCTGTCATAGGCATATTCTCAAAGCAGATAACAACGCCGTATTCCTTAGCGCAGGCCAAAAGCTCGGTCATAAAGACCTTATTCATATCCCGGGTCTTCTTCTCGTTTTCGGTGCCGCGGTCGTTAACGCCCATAGGCATAATGGGGTGAATCACCCAGTTTTTACAGCCCATATAGGAGCAGGCGCGGATGGAGGTCTTCATTTTTTCCATACGCTCGGCGCGGTCTTCGGGAGTATTGTCCCTTACGGGCCAGCGCCAAGGACCGTGACACTGAAAGAGCTCTACACCTGCCTCTTTGGCCATTTCGGAAGTCTTAATAAGGAAAGCCTTGCGCTCCTCCTCGGTCATTTTATAAAGCTCGCTTTCGGTATTGCACATATCGTAATCTGCGGCGGTAAAACCGTACTGCTTTATCTTTTTAAAATAGTTTCCTCCGTAGCGGCGAAAACTTATCTCCTGAATTCCGATCTTCATAGAATTCTCCTTTAATCTTATCTTAACGGACGGCTGCTTGCAAGCCAATTTATAAGAAATTAAAGACAGTTTTTAACCTTATTCCTTAATATCTATGTAAAGCTTATCTTCTCCCCTGTCAGTGACGTTACCCGAGACGGTTACATCCTCGCAGTTTACGGTAACGATGTCGTAGAAAGCGTGAGGAAGGTCGGGGTTTTGGGGCGATGCACAGTTGCCGCTGAAGAGGTTATTTTCAATTCTGACCTTCTTTGCGGCAGAGACGTAGATTCCGCTGTTACCGTTGTCCTTAAAGATATTATCGTGAATATAGATGTCCTCGTGAACGCCTGCGGGATAGTCGTTTCCGCCTACGTCGTGGCAGGCTTTGAAGACTATTGCGCCGACGTTTGCGCCGTTATGATAGTGAGCGTTATACTCGATAACGTTATTTCTTATCTCGACGTTTTTGCAGGGGCCCACCTCATACCAAACGCGGATATCGGGAGAAAAGAGCATTGCGGGAAGGCTCATTCCGTAGATGTAGCTGTTTTCAATAAGGATGTTCTCGGTCTGGAAAAGGAGACCTCTCGCACGGGTATTTCTTAGAGTACAGCCGTCGACGTGAACCGAGGCGTAGTATTTAGTATTGGCGATAACGTCGCCGTCGGCCATTTCGCCCTTAAGATCATAGTAGGTTCCGTTTATTATATCGGAAACGGTCTTAACCTTAAAGGAACCTTTTTTAAGGAAGGTATTTTTATCGTAAACTACTATCTCGTCGTCCTCGCAGGCCCAAAGCTCGGGAAGCTTTCTGAACTCCTTACGGTCGGGGCCGGTAAAGGAAAGAGACTTCTTCTCGGTATCAAGACCGTAGACCTCGCCTGCAATTCCGTGAATATTTAAGGTGTCGTCGCCCATTCCCTCCATATTGCAGTTTCTAAGGGTCAGGCTTCCGCAAAGACCGAGAAGATGAATTCCGTCGGCATTAAGAGCCTTAAGGCGCTTTGAGCCCTCGGGGATACGGACCGAGAAATTGTCGAATGCGAAATCGCTGCTTCGGGGACGAACCTTTGCGCCGAAGCTGGAAGCGCCGTATATAACGATATCCTTAACGGTAAAGCGGTGACAGGAGGTAAACTCAAATACAGAGGTTCCGTAGATCTCATAGCGGAAGTTTATAAGGTGACCGAGTTTTATTTCGCGCTGCTTATCGGGGTTATTTACGTATTTCAGGCGGACGGTCTGAGGAGCGATAACGTCGTAGTCGAGGGCTACGAGTCGGGTAGCCTTTTTGCCGTCTAACGTAGTAAACTCCTGCTCGGTAAGCTCGTGATGAATAGTGGCAAAGGCGTAATCGGGAGAGCCCTTTTCGTCGAAGCTGTTGGTTCCGATAAAATGCTCAAAGCCTGTTACGGGGAATTCGTCGAAAATTCTAACGTCGAGGGTTCCCTTTTCCTTGTCTATTCCTACTACCTCGCCGGTTGCGCCGATGGGGTTATCGGTATCGAAGAAGAAGCCCTGAACGGCAACGTCGGAGCAATCGTAGAAACGGAAAACGTCGTTGTTGTCGGCAATTTTTCCGCAGGGGTCAAAATGAGCAATAACGGTAGAACAGTTTCCGAGTATCTTAATATCCTTTTTGCCCTTTATCTCTATCGCCTTATAAATATGATAGGTACCTTTTTTAAAGTGAAGGGTTGCGCCGTCGGGAAGGTCATCGAAGACCTTCTGAAGAGCCTCAGAGCACTCGGTACCCGTATCGGAATAAACCGCGAAATCGTTTAAAAATAAAGTTTTTGACATAAAAACACCGCCTTATATTTTCTGCTTTCTTTATAACATAAAGAAGATAAAAAATCAATAATTATAATATAAAAAATCCCCGAAAGTTTCGGGGATCTTTCCATTATTCAAAAGCTTTGAGAATTTCCCTGGTGCGGATGATGCACTCGTCAAATTCGGGCTTGTATCCGCCCTCAAGACTGAGACGTCCGTCATAGCCACATTCCTTAACGGCCTTTGCCCACTCCTTAACGGTCGGTATATCCTCCTCGTAGGGCATAGCGCGGTCGTCGTTGGCACGGGCAAGATGAAGATGACCAAGCCGGCCGTTGCTGTTTCTTAAAGCGTCGAGGGTCTCGCCGTTTCTGTAAACGTGATAGAAATCGGCAAGGCACTTAACGTTAGGCTTTCCTACCTTCTTGACGATCTCAATTCCCTCGGCGACGGTATTGATGAGGTTAGTCTCCTTAGTCTGAAGGGGTTCGACCACGACGGTTATTCCGTATTTTGCGGCAACGTCTCCGACGATACCCAGTACCTTTGCAAACTGAGCATAAGCTTCGTCGAAGCTAAAGCCATCGGGTACGTTTCGGCTTTTACCGCTTCCGACGACAGTAACCTTACCGCCGAGCTGAGCGGCACGGGCCATTCCCTTTTCGGTGTGAGCGGTGATCCGGTCGTAGTCCACGTCGGGACCCGTGATACGAATTTCGCCGGGGAAAAATCCGTTATACGCCTCGGCCTTAAAGTTGTATTTTTCTACGGTAGCCTTAGCCTCCGCAAATTCCTCTTCGGTCATCTTGACAAGATTGCCGAAGCCAAACTCAAGGTAGTCGTAACCTGCGTCGATAAGGGCGGGAATCTTATCAAAAGTAGTGCAAACGCCAAATCTAATACTCATAAAAACACCTCTTAGGTTTAGTTGTTACACTAATTATAACAACTATTTTTCCAATATGCAATACTTTTTCGCACAAAAACATTGCAATTTTGCGCATCTTATAGTATTATAATATCAAAATCACTAACGGGAGGTGTGTCATGACCGAGGATATCCTTAAATACAGCGATAAAAGCTTTAATTTTCATCATAAGATCGACCGCGAGCCAACAAACAATCAGGTCATGCACGCCCACGACAACATAGAGGTCTTTTACTTTATTTCGGGAGACTGTTATTACCTTGTCGAGGGAACTAAATACACTTTAAATCCCGGAGACATTATGCTTATGAGACCCCTCGAGGCTCATCACCTCGTAATATGCTCCGACTCGGTTCCTTATGAACGCGCTGTTGCCAACATACATCCCGACCTTCTTATGACGGTCGACCCCGACGGAGAGCTTTTAGAACGTCTTTACTCCAGACCCCTCGGAACCCTCAACCGTTTCGATTCCGCTATATTGGGGCATACCTACTGCTCCGACAGTATGCAAATGGTCGTCCCCTACGGTCACGAAATGAACAGGCTCGATCTCGTTACAAGAGTTCTGTTCTTTTTAACCGAGGCAGACCGAATCGCCAAGCGCCTCAATCCTAAAAGCAGAAACGATCACGTCGCTGATCTGCTTATCGATTACGTTAATCAGAATCTGTTCAAGACCATATCTCTACGTCAGATAAGCGATATATTTTTCCTTAGTCAGTCGCAGATAAACCGTATTTTCAAACGAAACACCGGCTCTTCTATAGGACAGTATATTGCCACCAAGAGACTTCTCACCGCCCGAAACCGTATTCGTATGGGAGAATCGGCGGTAAGGGTCAGCGAGGAATGCGGTTATAAGGATTATTCCTCCTTCTACCGCTCATACTGTAACAAATTCGGCTGTTCTCCTCTCGAGGACAAAATGTAATTTTAAAAGGCTACTTCGGTAGCCTTTTAATGCTCTAAAAAACGCTATGCGGATGCTCCGCATAGCGTTTTTTTGATTTATTTTATTTTTTAGAAAATGCAACGAGGTCGCAGATGTCTGTCTCGCCGTTTCTGTTAACGTCGCCGTTACTCGGTGCGGTGTTCTTGATAAGAACTACACGGAGAGCGGATATGTCGGTTTCTTCGCCGCCAACACCGTTTTCGTCAACGTCATTTATTACGGTTCCGCGGAGGCGGAGTGCGGGATAAGCGCCCTCAGCCTTTACGGCATACCAAACATTTGCATCGAAGCCTGCCATTTCGGCAAGTCCGTTTTCGCCGGTTGCGGCAGAGATCTGTGTTCCTGCGCCCGAGGCGGGAGTGCCGAGGGTGTAGACGTTATTGAAGGTAGCGTTATCTGAATTCTCGTGAGGACGTTTGACCGAGAAGCAGTTGGTTGCGGTAACGTGCTTCGTGGTTGCCCAGTCGTCGCCCCAGAGTCCGCCTAAATGACCTGCCTCTGCACCGTTGGTGCCGGGGTTCTTGAAGGTAACGCCCTGATCGTTAAAGCCGTAGATCCACTGACCTTTAGAAGCAACATCAGCGGTAACGAAGCAGTTTTCGAGGGTTCCCGTAGAGCCGTTTTCAAAGCGTCCTACGAGACCGCTGAGGGCTTCGGAGGTGAAGTTAACGTTCGACCATACCTTATCCTGCTCGTAGCGGGTGCCGGTATAATCGGCAATGGTGATCTCGCGATAGGTCTCGCCGTCAAGAAGGAAGGTTCCGTTTGCATCCTCTACGTAGCCGTTTTCGGTCTTGGTATAGCGGGTTCCTTCAAAGGTCTCCTCCGCACCGATCTCTACGTAGGTATCGTTCTCTTCGTCGTACTTATAGGTGCCTGCTTCGTCTTCTACGTAGGTATAAGCGATAGCATACTTGGTACCTTCATAGTCGGCGGCAGAGAATACGTGATATTCGTCGCCCGACTTAACGTAGGTTCCGGTTGCAGACTCGTTATAGGCGTATTCAAGCGTACCCAAGCAGAGACCTGATCCGCCCGAGGTATGAATATCGCCGTCGGCGTCAACGTAGGCCGCGCCTGCATCCCAGCCCCAAACGGCGCAGGAATCGTCGATATAGGTTCCGCTGACGGTTACCTTCGCAGAGGTCGTGGTATAGCCGATAAGTCCGCCCGTAAAGCGTCCCGAACCGATGAAGGAATCTTCAATTCCGAGGTTCTTAACGGTAACGGTGCCTCCAACGTAAGGAATAAGGCCCGAAAGGGTGGAGGTGTTTCCAAGCTCGTAGTAGAGACCGTGAACGGCATAGCCGTTTCCGTCAATGTGTCCGCTGAAGTACTGATCATTGGCGAGATATCCTGTGTAGCCCCTACCGTTCTCGAGGTTACCTGCGAACCACTGCTCGGGAGCATAGCCCTCGTTTACGGTGCCGGTCTTCCAGTCAACGGCATTAAGGTCGTTAACGTAAATATCGTTCGTAAGCTTATAGTAGGCTTCCTGACCGCCGAGACCGACCATAGCCTTAAGGTCGGCAGCATCGGAGACGAGGTAAGGATCGTCCTCGGTGCCTGCGCCCTCGAACTCGGGAACACCGAGAACGCGGTTAGCGGCGGTAAGCTCGTCGAGGAAGATTTTGAGAGTGGGATAGCCTTCGGTGGTTACAAACTTATCGCCGAGTCCTGCCATAGCAGCCAGAGGTGCTTCACCCTTCATAGCAAGGTCGGTAACCTCGGTGCCTGCGTTGGGTCCGCCGATATAGGTATAGGCGTTAGACTGTGCGGCGATGTTTCCTGACTTACTGGAAAGAGGCTGAGTGGGGCTGAATACGCGGTAGTAGCGTGCAGAGCCGCTCCAGGCGTCGCCGGTAATACCGTAGTTAGAGGTAGCAACCGAGCCGAACTGAGTATCTAAGAAGTAGCAGTCGGAAATATTTGCGTGAAGGTCACGGAGACCAGCTACGGCAGAGCCGGTGAGATAGCTCTTAAGGGTAACGTCAGCACCGGTAAAGGATTCGCTTAAATAGTAATATGTTTTAGTGTCTGCAGTATTATTGTTTGCGCTGTTAGAGCCGACGAAGGCCGAAGCGTTTCTGTATGCGGAAACGTAGGCTTTATCCACACCAAGCTTTGAAACTTTAAGGGTAGCACCGTCCAAAATTCTGGGGAAGAGAGCTACCGAGCCGTCAACGCCCCAGTTAACGTCGGGCGTTCTGTTATAATACAGTCCGTACACAACGTGACCGCCACCGTCGAAGGTTCCGCGAACTGCAGTATCCTGATACCAGGTACGTGCGCCATAGCCTTCGGTTACAGCACCGGTCTTCCAGTCGATCTTGGTGATATCGTTAAGATAGATGTCGTTTGCCAGCTTATAGGTGGGAGCAACGTAAGAATAGAGGGTTCCTTCGTATACCTCGCCTTCGGTGAGGGCAACGTAGGAAGCAGTCTCCTCGTCGTATTTATAGGTGCCTTCGGCATCCTCAACGTAGATGCTGGCGGTGTTGTGAATTGCAAAGGCTAACTCTTCGCCGTTTGTTACGAGGAAGGGATCGGCAGCCGAGCCGGTGCCCGATGCAATGCCTGCAGCCTTCCAGCCGCCCCAAACTTCGGGCTTGTCGCTGAATACCTTAAGCTCGGGATAGCCTGTGGTTACGGCAAAAGCCTCTCCCAGGTTAGACATAGAAGAAACGGCACCTACACCGGGAGCAGCGCTGATAGAATAGCTGTTGGACGCTTTAGACTCATAGCCGGGTCTGGTAATATTGTAGCCGTGAGCGGTATAACAGTTGTATATACGCTCGCCGCCCCAGGAGTCGCCGATGATAACGCCGCTGTCTGCGTTGCTTTTAACGATGGTAGCGAGGTTATAGCAGTTTCTGACCTCAGCGCCTTTTGCGCCGCCGCCGACAATAGCAGCAGCCTTTTTACCGGTGTGGTAGCAGATCTCACCTGCATAGCAGTTCATAACGGTTCCCTTTGCGCTATGAACATTTCCTACAATAAAAGCAGAGGTGTAGTCGGCAGTAGTGTTCATATAGGAGTTTTCAACTCCTAAGTTTTTAATAGTAACGGCAGCGCCTAAACGGGGAATAAGACCTGCGCCGTAGGAAGTGGCAGCATAGTCCTCGTTGTGCTTAACGTAGAGACCGTTAACGACGTGGTTGTTTCCGTCGAGATTTCCGACGAACCACATATTCTCTGTTCCGTCGAACCATTCGTTAAGGCCGTTGTTCTCGTCGTCGGCAAGGTCGATCACCACGGAGGTGTCGGTAGCCTTGGTGGCCGAAGGAACGCCGTCCTCTACCGTAACGAGCATATCGTTAAGCCAGATGTCGTTCATAAGCTTTGCAGAGGCCGCGATGTTGGCGGCATCGCGTCCGTGGTTCTTAACGAACCAGGCAAGCTCTTCGGGGGTGTAGATCTCTAAGACGCCGTCTGAGTCGTCATCCGTGGGCTGAAGGTAGGTTCCGTCCCAGATATCGAGTCCTTCGCCCTCGCCGCTTATCGCGCCGACCATACCGGGAACGATAACGACCGAGAGAAGAAGTGCCAGTGACAAAATGAGCGCTAGGATCTTTTTCGCGGTTTTGTCAATCTTCATAAAAACAAATCCTTTCTGATGATATGCGATCACGCAAAATGTGCACCTATATACATAAACATTATAACACCGAACCGAATTTATGTAAATTGTATAATTCTACAAACATCACCCCCCGTTGTGCACTTTGACCATTTGATTTTTTGAATACGAATTCTGAATTACGAAAACCCGTCTTCGGCGATCTCATTGCCCTAAGATATTCACATAAAAAAAGCAGATACGAACGGACCGTATCTGCTAAAAGAATTAAAGTACAAGAGAGGGGGCGCTGTAGACGCGGGCGGCCAGCTCCTGATTAAGCATATAAAGGCTCTTGGGGTCGGAGCCGAAGAGCTCCATTTTGGTAATGAGGTCGTTTGCGTTGGTCTCCTCCTCGCCCTGCTCCTTAACGAACCAGTCGAGGAACTGCATAGTGCGGAAATCCTTTACCTCATAAGCGGCGGCATAGATGTCGTTAATGAGGGAGGTAACGTATTCCTCGTGCTCAAGGCCGGCCTTTAAAACGTCCATGTGGCAGGTCAAAGTCTTTTCGGGCTTGGCGATAGCGTCTAAGGTGACCTTCTGATTTTCGTTCTGAAGGTACTTATAGAAGAGCATTGCGTGATCTCTTTCCTCCTGCGCCTGAATCATATACCAGTTTGCGAAGCCGTCGAGGCCCGCATCCTCGAAATAGTTCGAAAATTCAAGGTAGAGATAGGCCGAGTAGAATTCCTTGTTTATCTGCTGATTTAAAAGCTCGTGAACCTTTGCGTTCATCATAAATATCGCTCCTTTTATTTAAAATTTTTATAGTCTGATTATAGCATAACTCGGGCTTGTTTTCAATAGCGATTTAGATACAGTCGAACTTTATTTCGGCGGGAATAAGACCGTCGCCCGAGCAGGAAACTACCGCTTCGCCCTTATTGCCGTTGCTCTTTAAACAGCAGACGAGCATACCTGCATGAGCCTTTTTGTCGGGGCGGAGGAAGGTTTCGGTCTCGCGCTGATCCCCTGCGTCGGTGGCGTAGACGGCAGCCGAGCCGCTTGCGGTGAAGGTAAGGCGGTCGCCGGCCTCGGGGCAGAGATTTCCGTCCTTATCGACGATTGCGGCGGTCACGAAGTTTAGCGCTTCTCCGTCGGCGGCGATCTCGGTATGATAAGCGGAAAGCTCGATATGATGGGGCTCACCTGCGGTACGTACGGTCTTGCGCTCGACCTCTTTGCCGTCTTTATAGGCTACGGCGGTAACCTCACCGGGGGTATAGACGGTGTCGTTCCAGATAAGTCGGAAGCGTTCTACCTGCTCCTGCGGCTCGAGACCCTCGGCTAAATGACGGCGCTTACCCTGAGAGATTCCGTTTATAAAGAGCTCGACCTCGTCGTAGTTCGTATAAACGTGGACGGGAACCTTCTCCCCTTCCATTCCTTCCCAGTTCCAATGGGGGAAGATATGAAGGGTAGGCTTATCGGTCCAGACGGCGCGGTAGCCGTAGAAACGGTTTTTGGGAATTCCCGCCATATCGACGGCACCGAAATAACTGCTTCGGGAGGGCCACTGCGTATAATGGGGTGTAGGCTCGCCGAGATAGTCAAAGCCGGTCCAGATAAACTCGCCCATAGCGAAGGGGCAGTCCTTCTGATAGGCCCATTCACGCTCGGCATAGTAGGCCCAATGAGGAGCGCGGAGGCCGTAGTCGGAAACGGTGAGGTCGGGGTTGGTCTTAAGGCTTATATCGATCTCGGCAGGAAGCTTATAGACCCCTCTGGTCGAAATGCAGGAGGCGGTCTCGCTTCCGTAGAGGATCAGGTCGGGATATTTTTCCTTTACGGCCTTATACGTATGGGGCTTATAGTTAAGGCCGACGACGTCGACGCAGAAAACTATCTTACTGTCGAAGCATTCGGGGTAGCGGTCGAAGCCTGCGGTGGTGGGACGGGTCGGGTCGGTCTTATGAACGGCATCGGTGAGCATTCGGGCAACCTGCCAGCCGTTTTCGGTGAGCTGCTCCCCTATTTCGTTTCCGATAGACCACATAATTACCGAGGGATGATTTCTATCGCGGCGGATAACGCCTTCGAGATCTTTTATGGCATATTCATCAAAATTCGCGGCATAGCCGTTTTTGACCTTCGGCTCTTTCCATTCGTCGAAAAACTCGTCGATGACCAGAAGACCGCGCTTATCGCAGAGCTCAAGAAGCTCGGGCGCAGGGGGATTATGACTCGTGCGGACGGCATTTACTCCCATTTCCTGCATAATATCGAGCTGACGGGAAAGGGCCGAAATATTCATAGCGGCGCCGATGGAGCCCATATCGTGGTGCATACAGATGCCCTGCATTTTAAGGTAGCGGTCGTTAAGGAAGAAGCCCTCCTTTGTAAATTCTATCTTTCGGGCGCCGAAGGTTACGGTAACAGCGTCGCCGCTATCCAGTGAAATTTCGGCCTCGTAGAGGTTCGGATCATCCACGTCCCAAAGGATGGGATCTTCGATAACGTAAAGCAGTTTATCGGTATCGGCCACACGCTCGGTAACATCTCCCTTGGGGTCGGTGATCTTCGCTTTAAAGCCTTTGGTACCTACAGAATCGACCGAAATTTCGAAGATCGCAGTTTTCTTATCGACGTAGGTCTGACGAACCCAGACGCCGTTATAGGTTATATGTGCCTCAGGCTTTTCGATAAGGCGGATATTTCGGTAAAGTCCCGCACCCGGATACCAACGGGAGGACTTCGGTTTTACTACCGCGTGGATAACGATAAGGTTTTTGCCCTTATTTACATAGTCGGTTATATCGACCTCATAAGAAAGATAGCCGTGGTGACAGCCGCCTGCCATTTTGCCGTTTACGTAGACGGTGCTCTCGCGCATTACGCCGTCCAGCTCTAAAACGACCTTTTCGGTGTTTTCAACCTCGACCCAAGTGCGGTAGACTCCCTCTCCTACAATGGGAAGGGCACCCGTGCGGCCGGGATGGGTCACGGGGGCTTTCATTCCGTCCTGAATTATCTGAGCAAAGGCGGGGTCGTTATCGGGAGCAAAATCTCCTTCTATTCCCCAGTCGTGAGGTACGCTCACCTCTCGCCAGGCGGTATCGTCAAAATCTGCCGAAAAGGCATTTATATCCACCTCTCCGAGAGGATATTTATTAAATTTAAAACCGTGTTTAAGGGTCTTTATTTTTCGCATAAGTACAGCCTCCTTGACCTGTTTTATTATACAGTAATTCGGTTTTAATTGCAATAAAAAAAGCAACGCGGTGCGTTGCTTTTTGGACTTATGAAGATTTGCGGTTTTACGGGTCGTAGAGCCGACGTGAAAATTTTGAATTTAACCATCACCCTTCGGCTATAATCAAACCGCAAATCCGTTAGGGATGTCGAGGACGCCATCCCCGACGAGATTCCGCCTACGGCGATTTTGCGACTTTGCTTGCGACAATGGGTCTTGCCTTCGCCTGTCGAACGCGTAGCGCGGCACCGCAGGTGACGGGATCTCATTGTCGCAAAATTTCGACTTGCGCTCAGAATGACCCGTCGGGG
>CASFDQ010000115.1 GCA_949293385.1 uncultured bacterium
GCCGTTTGGTTTTTACGAAATTTTTATATCTCTTTTCTTTTTGTGCACGCCGTGCCGCCCGTCCCTTTTGTCGATTTGCGACATTTCCCCACACCGTGGGGAATCACCCCAGTTCTCCAAGCGTTAATTATATTTTCGCAAATTTCAAGGCTCTGTGGATCTCCGCAGAGCCTTTTCTTTTTTCATGCCTTTGAGGGCCGAGAGGGATTTTTCTATTTGCGAGTTGGTTTAACGTTTGAGTCGGGAGTTATATTGCCGTCAATAGTACCGTGAGCCTCGTCAAAGGCCTTGATGTTTTCCCTGATTAAAACAAGCACCTGACTGTTAACACTTCTGCCTTCATAATCTGCAATATGCGAAATTTTATTTAACATTTCTTCCTCAATTCTGATAGAAACACTTTTGATAGCCATAATCCACCCCATAATAAATATATTGTATATTTATTTTAGATATATTATGTGTTATAATGTTAAAAACAGATATACCGTATATCTACAAAAGATTGGGAGGAAATTATGAAAGAAAACACCTGTTGCTTTATAGGTAATAGAACCATAAACGAAACAGAGGAACATCAGATAAATAATAAAACGGCTGCGATTTATATGAAATCACAGCCGAAAAATTTATTCGCAAAATACCGTAAGGGTAGATTTGTCAAGAATAACCTTGTTTTTAGCGGTTCTTGTTTTTTTCTGCGTGGCAAATTCTCCTCTGAAATTCGTGTGGGGCAGGAAGGTGGGGAAGCAGGAGGAAGAAATATCTATGCGAAGCGCCTCGCCCTTTTTTGCCATAAAGGAAATATCGTCGAAGCTGAACTGAACCTCGGCTTCCTCGCTGGGTATATAATCGGGATTAAAATTTGAGATTTTTGTAATATCATCACGAAGACCAAAATCACCCTCGGCCTTACGGAGGCTTACCCTCATATAAAACGCCGTGTCCTCACAGTCACTATTGACCCTGAGCTTTGCCTTCATTTTGCCCTTTATAACGGTATCCTCGGCAAAGTCAGGTGTATAAACCGAAATAATGTCGGGTCGACTGTTTGGCTCGTCCTGCCAATCGGAGCCGTCCCAGCTGTTTGTTAGGCCGCCCTTAAATCTTGCAGGATTTAATGGGTCATAGACGTAGCTTTTTTCATTATCTCCCAAAATAAAGGTAATTTCCTTTTCGGGCTGAATATAATCGTCGGTCTTCCAGCGGTTGTCGAAAAGGGAATAGTAGGTGACCTTCCCCGTCTCAAAGGATAGGGGAGTGCCCTTCAGAATATGGTTGAACCAGGTCAGCTCGCCGTCACAAACTGCCTTTGCATCGCCGCCTTCGAACAACTCGGGATAATCCTCACCGTAAATTCTGTGACAGTTCGGATGAACGATAAGGGCAGATTTCTTTCGGGTCTCGTCATCCATTCCACGCCACATATCGTGGATCTTTCCGTAAATGTCGAAGGCTCCCGTCATAAGTAAAATGGGGATATTTGCGTGCTTTACCGCCTCGTGCGCATCTCCGCCGCCGTTTCTCGTCTCCCAGAAGGGGTCGTTTTTATCGGGGTGAAATAAATATTCGGTGTTGCTTTCAACCTCTTCGCTGAGGGCTACCTTGCAAAAATCGGAAAAGGGTCGGGTCATTAGAAGCTTTTCGTCGAAAACTGTTTTTCTGCGGCTCTTTTTCTTATAGTTTTCGGTATACCATTTAAGGTGCATTCCCGTTTTCGCTATTCCGTTTCGGTATTTGATGTTATACCGCTCGCAGTCCTGAACACACAGCACCGCCCCCTTAATATCCTCGTCAAAGGGTGCTGCGGCGAAATGCACCGAGGAGGTGTAGCTGCCACCGGTCAGAAACAGGTTTCCGTCGTAAAAAGCCTGCTCCCTTATCCACTGATAAAGGGCCTTTGTGTCCTCCCTCTCGTGAACGTAGGGAACAAAATCGCCGCTGCTCTTGCCTCGGCCTCTGCAGTGCTGATAAATAAAGGCATAGCCCGAGTCAAGCCCGCCTCTGTGATTTTTTACGAAATCCTCCATAAGCTCGGCGTCGGTTAAAAATTCCTCCCCGTCGGCGTAAGGCGTGCGGTAGATAATGGCGGGGAATTTACCCTCCCTGCTCGGCAGAAAGACCATCGTGAAAAGCCTTTCGCCCTCGCTTTCAACATAGGTACAGTAGGAAAAGTATTCGCTCATAAAAGATCACCTCGCGATTTAGGGGAATTATATCACATAAAAATCTCTTTTGCAACACCGTTTTTTCTTGACTTAGCGGGTTTTTGGGTTTAAAATAACATATCATAGAAAATGTGGTGATAGCATTGAAAATTCGTGAAACCTTATGCTTTGATACCGTTGTTGTCGGTGGAGGTACCGCAGGCGTTTTTGCCGCAATTTCTGCCGCGCGTATGGGCGCTAAAACCCTGCTTTTAGAGAAAAACGCTCGTCTTGGCGGTACGGTTACGGCAGGCGGGGTTGACTATCCCGGACTTTTTACCGCTTGGGGTAAGCAGATTATCGACGGCCCTTGCTATGAGGCGATAAAACGCTCGGAAGCCTTGGGTGGTGCCGTAATTCCCGAAACCGACTATTTTCAAAAAGAGCATTGGAACTGCCAGATAAGACTTAACCGTTTTATCTACACCGAGGTAATAACCGAAATGTGCAGGGAAACAGGGGTCACTCTTGCGATCAACACAATGCTTTCTGCGGCGGAGGAAACCGAAAACGGCGTCGAGCTTCTTATAACCGATAAGGATGGACTAAAGCAGATAAAGGCTAAAAATGCTGTCGACTGTACGGGAGACGCAACCCTTTGCAGTTTTGCAGGCTTTCCAACCGAAAAAAGCGAAATTCAGCAACCTGCAACCCTTGTGAATAAGGTTAGCGGATACGATAAAGCTAACGTGGACCTCGAAAAAATCGAGGCTTATATGAGCAAAAACGTCGGAGAGCTTCCGCCAGAAATTGAGCCTTGGCAGCTTAAAAACTGGCTGAAGGCAGGCTCCTTGCATAATCATACCAAAAGCGTGGACGCTAATACTGCCGATGGTAGAAGAGTTTTGGAGGAAGAGGCTCTTAAAAACCTTCTTGGTATATATAATTTCGTTCGAAAGATGGAAGGCTTTGAAAATTTTAAAATAGATTTCCTTGCTGACGAAACCGCCGTTCGAGAAACGGTGAGAGTAGTGGGAGAGCATACTGTTACCGCCGAGGAATACGTTTCGGCAAAGCCTTATGAGGATGGTGTTTGTTACGCCTTTTATCCCATCGACCTTCACGTACAGGCAGGTGTTGAAATGACCCGCCTTGCCGAGGGTAAGGTGCCCCAGATACCCTTTAGAGCGCTTATTCCTCAAAAGGCGAAAAATTTGCTTGTCGCAGGCAGATGCCTTTCCTCCGATACCCTTGCAAACAGCGCTCTGCGCGTTCAGGCGCCCTGTATGGCAATGGGTCAGGTTGCAGGCTGTGCGGCGGCAATTGCGGCAAAACAAAACAAAAAAGTCTCCGAGGTGGAATATGACGAGCTTTGTAAGGCTCTCACCTCTCTCGGTGCAATAGTTCCCGAAAATTAAAGAATCAGGAGTTTTAGATATGATAAGAATTGGTATTTTAGGCTATGGAAATTTAGGTCGCGGTATTGAGTGCGCCGTAAAGCAGAACCCCGATATGGAGCTTCGTGCGGTATTTACAAGAAGACCTCCCGAAAGCGTTAAAATTCTCCACGATAAGGTTTCTGTTTACCACGTGGACGACCTTTTGAAATGGAGAGACGAGATCGACGTGCTCATCCTCTGCGGCGGCTCTGCTACCGACCTTCCCGTTCAGACCCCCGAATATGCAAAGTATTTCAGCGTTATCGACTCCTTCGATACCCACGCTAAGATCCCCGAGCATTTTGATAACGTGGATAAAGCCGCCAAGGAGGGCGGAAATATCGCCGTTATCTCCTGCGGCTGGGACCCCGGTATGTTCTCTCTTAACCGTCTCTATGCCTCCTGCGTCCTCCCCGACGGAAAGGATTATACCTTCTGGGGCAAGGGGGTAAGTCAGGGTCATTCCGACGCTATCAGAAGGATAGAGGGCGTTCTTGATGCAAGGCAGTACACCATCCCCGTCGACTCTGCCCTCGAAGCGGTCAGAAGCGGTAAAGCCCCCGAGCTTACTACCCGCGAGAAGCATCTTCGCGAGTGCTTCGTGGTAGCCGCCGAGGACGCAGACAAGGCAAGGATCGAAAATGAAATTAAAACTATGCCCAACTATTTCGCCGACTACGATACCACCGTTTATTTTATAACTATGGAAGAACTGAAGCGCGACCATAACGGAATTCCCCACGGCGGCTTCGTTATCAGAAGCGGAAAGACCGGCTGGGAAGGGGAGAATACCCATATAATCGAGTATAGCTTAAAGCTCGACTCCAACCCCGAATTTACCGCAAGCGTAATCGTCGCCTGCGCCCGTGCCGCCGTTCGTATGAAGAAGGAAGGATTTACGGGCTGTAAGACCATATTCGACCTTCCCCCCGCATATCTTTCCCCGAGATCTCCCGAAGAGATCAGAAAAGAAATGCTTTGATTGTAGGGGAGGGGTGCGGGTGTCCGGTGGACACCTCTGCGAAGCAGAAGCACCGACCGAGGCGACAGCCGAGACCTTGCTCCTCCCGTGAGCTATAAATTTACCCAAAACCCAAATGTGACAATATATGTACGTAAAAAGCCAAGACTAATATTTTAGTCTTGGTTTTATATTTTTTATATCCCCAAAAATCCGTAAAGCGCCTTGGTGCAGCCCTCGCGGTCGATTAAAAAAGAACAGCCGTGGTCGGCCCCCTCTACCCAAACCGCCTTTTTCCTGCACCCTGCGGCAGAGTATATCTCCTCTCCCATAGAAAAGGGGACGAAGCCGTCGCTTTTCCCGTGAAGAAAAAGGATCGGTATCGTACATTCCTTGACCGCTCTGACCGCGCTGTATTTCTCGAAATCGAAGCCCGTAAGAAGTCTGGTCATTACCCTTGTTGTGTAATAAAAGGGGAATAAAGGAACCCTCAGATCCTCCCGCATAACCTTTTTGATTATCTCGGCGGGGCTCGTAAAGCCGCAGTCGGAAATTATTCCCAAAACGTTTGCGGGAAGTCCCTGCTCGGTCGCCATAAGAACGGTAGTAGCCCCCATAGAGACCCCCGTTATATAAATGCTTCCGTTTGGAAATATCCCGTTTATATGCTCGGCCCAGCAAACAACGTCCCTGCTTTCAAAGGCGCCGTAGGTAATGAATCTGCCCTCGCTTTTACCGTGGGAGCGCTGATCGGGGATAAGAAGATTAAAACCCTTGTTAAAATAGAACTCAAGGGCGCAGGAAAAGTCGTGTTCGGCGGTAGAACGAAATCCGTGCATCATAATGACCGTCGTGTTGCTGTTACCGTTTCTGAATAGCCTTCCGTAGAGCTTCAGCCCGTCGAAGGAGGTAATATACTGCTCCTCGCAGGGCCTTTCCTTAAGCCACCTTTTACCCTCGTCGATATACTGCTTATAGGTTCTGTCAAAGTCGCCGACGACCTCCGAGCCCTCGCGCCCCTTTTGTCTTATCACCGCCATATTCATACCGATTACCGTGGCGGAAATTATAAAAAGAATAAGTAGAGCTACGCTTAAAAAAGCAAGAAAATAAAGCAAGAATATCACCTCGTAAAAATTTCAATTATATCTTGCCCCGAAATTTAATAATTATATTTAAAACCTATGCATATATATAAAATGAGTTATTTAACCACCAAAAAAGAAAGGTTGATAGAATATGCTGGGTTTTTGTCCCGAGGGAAGAAATAAAAACGAGGAAAAAAGAAGCTATACCGCCGAAAAACTTTACGAGGCGGCTTCTTCGGGAGAAATTTTAGAGGGTACGGCCTATATGTGTGACACAGAGCATAATCTGCTTGTAAATCTCGGCGGAATGAAGGGTGTGATCCCGAGACTCGAGGGCGCCGTAGGTATTGCGGAGGGTATTACCCGTGATATTGCTCTTATTTCAAGGGTCGGAAAGCAGGTGTGCTTTACGGTGGAGGAAATCAAAACCGACGGATATAACCGTCCCTACGCGCTCCTTTCCCGAAGAAGGGCACAGCAAAAATGTCGTAATGAGTTTATAAACGGCCTTACTTCCGGCGATATAATAGACGCAAGGATCACCCACCTTGAGTCCTTCGGGGCTTTTTGCGATATAGGGTGCGGTAATATTGCCCTGCTTCCGATAGATTCGGTTTCGGTATCCCGAATCTCTCATCCTGCCGACCGTTTTAGTACGGGGGACGATATCAGGGTTATCATAAAGAGCGTCGACGGGGACGGCCGAATAACCCTTTCACATAAGGAGCTTCTCGGCACCTGGCAGGAAAATGCCGACCGTATAAGCGCGGGAGATACCGTTTCGGGAATAGTCCGAAGCGTAGAAAGCTACGGGATTTTCGTTGAGCTTGCTCCGAACTTAGCCGGTCTTGCCGAGCCCAAGGATGGAGTAAGGGTCGGACAGACGGCAAGCGTCTACATAAAAAGCATAATTCCCGAAAAAATGAAGGTAAAGCTTATAATAATCGACAGCTTCGATGAGACTCCGCCGAAGTCCTACGATTACTTCTATGAAGGCGACAGGATCGAGCGTTTTCTATATTCTCCTCCGAATTCTTCAAAATATATTGAAACAATTTTCTAGACGGTCTTGAAAAATATCGATTTAAGAGGTATAATATTTCTAATCTTATTATACCTTTATAAATCGGAGTGAATAAAAAATGTCAGAAGAAAGAAAATGTAATGAGACCTCCTGCGACGGTAATTGCGCAAGCTGTTCCAAGTCAGGAGAGCATGCCGCTCCTCCCAAGTCGGCTTTAAACGAGTTCAGTAAGGTCAAAAGGGTGATCGGTGTTGTAAGCGGAAAGGGCGGCGTAGGAAAGTCCCTCGTTACCGCTATGCTTGCCGTAGAGATGAGCCGCAAGGGCTATAAGACCGCCATCCTCGACGCCGATATTACCGGTCCTTCTATTCCCAAAATGTTCGGAATACACGATCGCGCTCTTGCTAACGACAAGGGAATTCTTCCCGCCGTTACCGCAGGAGGAATTAAAATTATGTCGGTAAATCTTCTTTTAGAGGATGAGGAAGCCCCCGTCGTATGGCGCGGACCCGTTATAGCAGGCGCCGTTACGCAGTTCTGGACCGACGTATACTGGGACGAGATCGACTATATGTTCGTCGATATGCCTCCCGGAACCGGCGACGTTCCCCTTACGGTATTTCAGTCTCTTCCCGTGGACGGTATCGTTATCGTTACCTCGCCGCAGGAGCTCGTTTCTCTCATAGTTAAAAAGGCCTACAATATGGCCGAGGCTATGAATATTCCCGTTCTCGGAATAGTTGAAAATATGGCCTACGTCCGTTGCCCCGATTGCGGAGCCGAGTTTAGAATTTTCGGCGAAGGAAAAACCGAAACCGTGGCCGACGAGCTTTTCGTTAAGCTTCTGGCGCAGATCCCTATCGACGTAAATCTTGCCGCCGCCGCCGACGAAGGAAGATTCGAGTTTATAAACGCCGAATATATGGAGGCCGCGTCGGACAGCATCGAAGAAGTTTTAAAGGATAAATAAAATATGCGTAGGATAATATACCTTATAAAGCGCATCCTCGGAATGGACTACAGAGGTCTTTTCAGAACCGTTAAGTCGGTTCATAAAAAATCAAAGATCGGTCGAATAAAGCTCTTTTTTGATATCGTAAGGTGCGGACTCAAATACGGCGCAGGCTATAAGGATTACGAGCTTTGCGAATGGTGGAATCTAAACGCTGAGCAGCGCGCAACCTACGTGACCCGCGGTATAAATAATACGATAGTTACCCTGCTTAACGATAAAGAGTATTATCATATTCTCGATAATAAGGTAGAGTTCAATAACGCCTTTTCCGAATATTTAGGCCGTAAATGGATCGATATGGAAACGGCCGACCTTGCCTCTTTTACCGAGTTTTTAATGGGTCTTGACGTTATAATTTCCAAGCCCACCACAGAGGCCTGCGGTAGGGGAGTAGAGAAGATAACCGTTTCGGAGCATCCCTCTCCTGAGGCTCTTTTTGAGTATCTGAGGGAGATAAAAAGCGGCCTTTGTGAGGAGTTTGTCGTTCAGCATAAGGACATCTCGGCCATCTACCCACACTCGGTCAACACCTACCGCGTGGTAACTGTGCTTACCGACGGCGAGCCTCATATCGTCTACGCCTTTATCCGAATAGGAAACGGCGGACGCTTTGTCGACAACATTAACGCAGGCGGTATGGCCGCCCCCATAAATGTCGAAACGGGAATCATCGAGTATCCCGCCTTTGATAAGGACAGTATCTACTACGATACTCACCCCTACACGTCCTGCCCCATAAAGGGCCGGCAGCTTCCCTGCTGGAAGGAATCGGTAGAAATGGTCCTGAGGGCCGCAACCGTCGTTCCGCAGGTCGGATACGTAGGCTGGGACGTAGCCGTTACCGAAAACGGCCCCCTGCTTATAGAAGGAAACCCCTTCCCCGGTCACGATATTCTTCAGATGCCGCCCCACGTTCCCGATAAGATAGGAATGTTGCCGCAGTTTAAAAAGTATATTAAAAACCTTAAATAAAAAAATCCGAAGTGCATAAGTTGCACTTCGGATCTTTTGTTCCTTTTATTTATCTCTTATCGAATGAAGTATAGTAAAGCCGAGGGTAGCCGAGAAGACCGCTGTCGCAAGTCCCGTAGTTGCGGGAATGATGTTCATATGAGTCGGTTGATCGAGAGAAAGGAGAGCCGAAAAAATTCGGGGAACCGAGCCTACGGCGCAGAGGTATGCGTTTAAAATCGCGGTAGCCGCAACAAGGCGGTAGCGGGAGGGCTTTATCTGATCGCATTCAAGCTTCGAATAGAAGAGAAGTACCGCAAGGGTCAGACACATACTCAAGGTCTCTATAACCGTTTCTGAAATGGTCGAGATGGTCGAAAAATCGGTAAATACGATTATAAGCCTCATTATCCAGTATGCGACGGGCAATAGGGTGATGGCGGGGTGAAAAGGCTTTTTAAGAATTCCGAAGACCGTAACCGCTATAAACGTCGCCATAGCGCAAGCCGCCAAAAAGTATAATAAGTAGGTCTGCATCGCGTTGCTTTTGCTTAGAAGGGGAGAGAGGAAGGTCTCGTAGCCTATGGCCGCCGCCATAACCGAGCAGGCTATCTGAAAGGGTAGGTATGAAAGGCTGACCTTTTCGTCTCGGTTTATTTTGGAAAAGAGGGTAAGCCCGAATATCAGGGCTCCCGCAATAACAAGAACCGACATAAGGCCGATGGCGTGCGGCGTATAATCAATATAGATAAAGCCGCTTACGGGGTCGATGGTAAAAAGAAGCATAACCGTCCTTACCGCTATGCCCGAAAGGCAGGCAATGGAAAAAAGGACGTAATTGTGTCGAGAAGTCATTTAAACTAATCCTCCGTCAGGAATTTATACCCGTGTTCTATCATATATAATACTGGAGCGTATATACATCTATTCTATAATTTTAAGGCTTTATGCTCAAAATGTCAACAAAAAAGGATGGTTCTTATGAAAACTGTATACCTTACCGCATTTATGGTGATGGCTGTGCTTATGCTGATAATTCCCCTGAGTGCCGACGCCGATATAAACGGGGTAAAGGCCGAGCCACCGTCACAGCAGGTAATGGCTCCCGCCGATACTGCCGAAAAAACCGAAATAAGGGTAAGATTTACCGCTACGGGGGATATTGCGGCCTATTCTGCCGAGGACTATATTTTCGGCGTGGTAGCTGCCGAAATGCCCGCGCTGTACGAGGAAGAAGCCCTGAAGGCGCAGGCGGTTGCGGCCTATACCTATTATCTCAGAAAATCGGCGTCGAATAATGAGGAGTACGACATAACCGACGATTATACGGTGGATCAGGCCTTTATAACCCCTGAAAAGGCAAGGGAAAAATGGGGCGCCGAGGCCGAAAAATACGAAAAAAAGCTGAGAGCCTGCGTAAAGGATGTGCTTTATAAAAAGGTGACCTATAAGGGAGAGCCTGCCTCTACCGTTTACCACGCTATCTCCTCGGGAAAGACCGAGCGTGCGGCCGATATTTGGGGAGGGGATTATCCTTATCTCGTTTCGGTCGACTCCTCCTTTGATAAGCTTAGCGGAAACTATCTCTCTACGGCGAAATTTACTACCGACGAGCTTAAAGAAAGGCTCAAGAGCTTCGTCAGCGTTACCGAGGCTAAGGGGAACGGAATCGCCGACATAAAGCGAACCGAAGCGGGTAGCGTTACCTCCCTTACCGTGTGGGGTAAAAGCATAAGCGGAATCGATTTTAGAAAGGCCTTAGAGCTTCGCTCAGCCGATTTCGACGCCGAATATAAGGA
>CASFDQ010000116.1 GCA_949293385.1 uncultured bacterium
TCGTCCTTTTTTCTTTACAAGCACTGCATTTGCAGACACAAATGCTCTTTTGGTTATGAGTGATGAAACTCGCTTGCGCTCGTCGTTATGAGTTTGCTTTGCAAACGTTATGATATGATCGCCTTTTTACATTAAACTGCATCGTAGGTGCATCATAACTTGGCGTAGCCAATCATAACTCTTAACTCGCCGAAGGCGATCATAGTTGCGCAGCGTCCTTAAAGACACTGCGCATAACTGAGAGTTTTTTATGGGAAATTTTAATAGTCGGTAAGCTCGAGCTGATCCTTTCGCCAGCCGCTTGAAACGTAGTCTCCGCGGGAGGGAGAGACGCCGCGTATAATTCCTGCCGCGTTGTCTGCACCGTAGTAAAGCGCGTGCCAGGAATCGTCGTGCTCACCCTTTACGGCGCTGAGACCGAGCTGAACGAGTGGGCCGAGCTCCTCCTTTTGCAGGGTGTTCCAGGTCGTTTTCATAATTCCGTAAAGCCCGTTTTCGGTTACTGTGTCAACCGCAGGCTTAAGGGTCTCACGGTCGCTCCAGGGACAGCAGATCACATTGAAGCCCCGCTCCTTAAATATGACCGAGGTCTTCCAGGTCTCGCCCTTTACAAAATACTGCCAATCGGCGATAATAACGTTTTTGTTTATGCCGTCGAGAAGGGTTTCGGCAATTTCCTTCGTGGAATTACACATATAACCCCTCGCTCCCTCAGGCAGGAAGGCCTTGCTCAGAAGCATATCCCCCCATATCATCGGGCGACGACCCTCTGCGCGAAGGTCCTCTTCGATCTCGTTAATATATTCGGCGATCTCTTTGGCATAGTTTTGCCCGTAGCCGAGAATAAAGGCCTCGTCACAGCCAATATGAAAATAGCTTCCCTCGCCGCAAAGCTCACAGAGCTCCCGTCTTACCTCGCTAAGGAGTCCTTTTACGTCCTTTCGCAGGAAGTTCCATACCCAGCCGTGGGAGTCGGGGAAGAAAAGATATCCGTATTCGGGGGCCTGATCGAGAACCACGTGCTTTCCGCTCATGCCTCGGGAAAGGGAGGCGTGACCGAGGTGATTAAAGAAGGGTATCACCTCGAGGCCTAAGGCTCTTGCCTCGGCTACAAGCTCCCTAACCTCATCCTTGGTAAGGCCTTCGTTCCAGCAAAGATACTTGAAGCAGTCGTATTTAAGGACGCCCCAGAATTCGAGGATAATATGAGTATATTTAGATACCGCAATGGCGCGGATGGCCTTTCGCATAAACCGAAAAGAGGTCTCGGGGAAAAAGCAGAGGTGTACCGAACGGAAGGTTATTTTCGCCTTTTCCTTATAGAGAGCCTTGTTGCAGGAATATTCCCTCGGATCGGTAGCCTGAAGTCTTTCGAGGAAATCGAAAAGACCTCTAAGGGTTGAGGCATGGTCCTTTCCCGCTATAGCCATACCGTTTTCGTTAATATTTAAAACGAAATCCTCGTCGGCTGTTTCGGGAAGCGCAGAGGATCCGATAACTACGGTGTTTTCCTCGGCATCGAAAAGAATTTCCCAGTCTATTCCTGCGGTGTAGCCCTTTATTATCTCGGAGATAACGGGATGCTGTGCCGAGGGGGGGAGATGAATTTCGGCCTTTTCTTTTAATACAAATTCGTTCAAAGATATCCCTCCGTTTAAGGCGGTTTTTTTGTTCTTCGTCTTCGACGAGGAGAATATACAGCTTTAGGGAAGAGGGATGAGGGAAGAGAGGATTTCCCAAAAGAGAGATATAAATTTGTTTTCCCTCTTCCCTCTTCCCTTTTCCCTTATCCCTAACGATAAGAACTAAACCTCCGCCGCAGGCGGAACATAAAAACAACCGCCGTAAAGAGTGTTTTATTTGTTTTCCGCTTCCTTTGCGGCCTTGGCGGCGGCAATTTCGTCCTTAAGCCATATCCGCTCGGTAGCGGGGTTCTGATAGAGGCGGATATAGTCGATCCAGTAATCTATCGGCATATCCTTTGCGTCCTCCTCGGTAAGGCGGCTGCCCTCGGGAGCAAAGACGCTCTTTTCCGAGAAGATCTCGTCGTTTATAATAAGGCGGACCGGCTCGTGGAAGGTCTCCATACCGTCCAGAACGTCGGCTTTAAAGTTAGCCTCGTCGCCCGAAATGGGGGTATCGGAGTAAAGATTTCCGTCGACGAACATTCTTATATGATCCTTATCCCATTCCATAGCGTAAAGGTGATACTCATCATTAAGATTTTCGAAATTCTCGAAAATGTATCTGCCTGCGCCGATAGAGCAGTGCCCTCTCACACCGCCGTTGTCGATGCCCCACTTATGAAGGGCGGAGGAAAGGGTGTTTTCGCTTGAAAAAACCTCGAAAATATCGATCTCACAGCCGAAGGGCGCCTTTCTGAGGTCGTGGTTAGAGGTGCACCAGAAGGAGGGCCATGCGCCGTGACGGAAGGGGATCTTTGCCCTCATCTCAACGTAGCCGTAGCAGAAGGCCATGGTGTCCTTGGTGTTAAAGCCCTGTGCAAGGGACCAGTTAAAGCCTTCCTTTTCGCTTTTATGTACCTGAAGATGCATCTGTCCGTTTTCGACCCTTCCGTGCTTTTCGGAATTGTCGTATTCGTGCAGCTCGGTAAACATAGTACGGGAGAACTCCCACTTTTCGCGGTCGATCTCCCCCTTGTCGAATTCGTCGTGCCATACGAGGACGCGTCCCATTTTCTCATAGGGAGCGCCGCAGGCCTCGGCTTCTTTTTTCATAATTTCACTGTTCATAATTTTACCTCCGTTCAGCGACCGCAGGTTGCGGGGTCGGTGCGTATATAATTGAGAATTTAAAATTGAAAATTTAAAATTGAAAATTAAACTGATTCGGTATCCGTCTGTCCACTGTCCACTGCGGCCAACGGCCGATTATTTGTAGTCTCCGAGGAAGGGCTTGTTTATCTCGAAAAGCTCCTCACATAAGAGGTTTATCTCCTCAAGACTGCATACCGCAGAGGTAAGGGGATCGTGACAGACCGCCTGAATTACCTTTCTCTTGTTCTTCTCCATACAGGCCTCGACCACCATATTCTCGATAAGAGCGGTGTTGTTTATCATAATGGCAAGCTGAGGCGGAAGGGCTCCTACCGTCATCGGGTGAAGTCCTGCGCGGTCTACGAGGCAGGGAACCTCTACGCAGGCATCCTGCGGCAGGTTGGTTATAGCCCCGTTATTTATAACGTTTCCGTTAAAGTTAAAGGGGGTATGGTCGCCGAAGCGTGCGTTGAAGATAGGCGCGGCATATTCAAGACCGCGATCGGTATTGATCTCGCCCTTCAGCCATTCCTCAAGCCGCTCCCTCCACTTTTCGTCACGCTCTAAACGAAGCTTTAACGAATAGGCGTGAAGGCCGGGGTTCCAGCCGGTACCGCCGGTGCAGAACTTTTCAATAAGCTCGGGGCGCTTTCTGAACCACTGATTATATTCGCTGTTGTGACCGCTGGACTCGGTTACGTAGTAGTCGAAGGCCTTGAACATCTCGTTTCGAACGATCTCTTCATTATATATCTTGGGGTCGTTCATAAGCTCGCGAAGCTTAGGATAAAGGTCGACCCCGTCCTTTTCGAACTTAAGATAGAAGGCCATGTGATTGATACCGGCGCAGGTATAGTCGATATCCCCGAGGGTCAGTCCCAGCCACCTTGCAAGCATATCGGCGGTTCCCTGAACGCTGTGACAAAGGCCGGTCACGTCGACCTTGGAATAGGTCTGCATAGCCTTGCAGAGCATTGACATAGGATTGGTGTAGTTTAAAAATACCGCCTTCGGACAATATTTTTCGATGTCCTTACAAATATCAAGCATAAGGGGAATATTTCTAAGGGCGCGGAAGATACCCGCAACGTTACGGGTATCGCCGACATTTACGTCAACGCCGTATTTCATCGGGACCTCGGTATCGTGGCGCCATACGTCGATGTCCCCGTTAAACACGGTGCAAAGCACGCCGTCAGCTCCCGTCAGGGCCTCGGCACGGCTGAGGGTGGTGGTAACCCTTGCAGGCTTTTTGGCGGTATCAATAATAAGCTGAACACAGCGTCTTATTCCCTCGAGACGCTCGGGGTTTATATCCATAAGACAGAACTCGCTGTCCTCAAAGGCGGGGAAGGTCAAAAGATCGCGAACTACGGCGCGGGTAAAGACAAAGCTTCCCGCTCCGATAAAGGCAAATTTCTTCATATAAAGACTCCTTTTCGGTTTTTCTTTAATTATAAACCGAAAAAGATTATTTTCAATAGGCAAAACGGTCGCGAATATGGATAAAACGGCTGAATAGATAAAAATTGTATTGCAATAATGGCACAGATAAACTATAATTTAACCGAGGTGACGGTATGAACGAAAAGGTCAAGATATTTGAGGACAAAACTAATTTTTCCTCGGACGAATTTCTCCATATAAACAGCTGCGGCTTTACCCGCGACAGGGCGCAGCTCCGAATCTACCGCCCCAGCGGCCGCGTCGATATTTTTATCAGCCTCGTGCAAAAAAGTCCGATGCTGGCTCGGATAAAGGGTGAAAACGTAATTATAAAGGAGGGGGAAGTCCTCGTCTTTTTAAAGGACGAGCCTCAGGATTATACCCATATCCCCGACCCCGTTTCCGAGACCTGCTGGGTTCATTTTTGCGGGACCGCTGCCGATGAGCTGATAAAAAAAGCGGGGATAACCGCTTCGGGCAGGTACCTCCCCGTCTCCCCTTCCGAGACCGAACGGCTTTTCCGTCTTGTGGTACGGTATCACCTTGCGGGCGACGACCTTTCGGCCGTAAGCTACCTTATGAGACTAGTTTCCTCCATCTCTCCTACTACAGAAAAGACCGATTCGACGGTTCGGCGTCTTATACGTAAGGAGGCCGAGAATATTGCGGTCAGATTCACGCGGGAAATAGACCTTGATGAGGCGGCCGCCCGCTGTAACATAAGCCGAACGCGATTTACACACCTCTTCACCGAGGTTATGGGGACCTCTCCCCGAAAAATGCAGACCGAGCTCCGAATAGAAAAGGCAAGGGAGCTTCTGGCCTTTTCCGACCTGTCGGTGGCCGAGATCTCCGAGCAGTGCGGCTACAGCGACCCTCTTTACTTCAGCCGACTTTTTACAAAATTAAACTCGGTCTCCCCCGTCAAGTTCAGAAAAGGGTTTAAGAAATAGGGCGACGCTTCGCTGCGAAATAACCGAAGCCTTTTTTCATCTTTAATTGACAAATTTTTCATTGCGTTGTATAATACCTACAGAGTTTAGGCTCAATCTAAAAAGGAGATAGTATTATGGATCTTTTAAAGAAGCTTTTCCCCCTATCCTTTAAGCTTAAGGACGTAACCGCTCTCGTTATCGCTATCATCATCTACGTTGTAGCAGATGTTGTCGTCGGCGTTGTCGTAGGACTCCTCTGGTGGGTTCCCGTCGTAGGACTTCTTCTTTCCGCCGTCGCTTCCCTCGTAGGACTTTATACCCTCATCGGTATCGTCCTCGCCATCCTCGAATTCTGCGGCGTTTTAAAGAACGCTTAAGAACCTAAGCCAAAACGAAAAGCAGATGCGTTTTTATGCATCTGCTTTTTTCTTTTTAGCCGCTTGGTTTTTGTGAAATTTACGTTTCTCGCGGGCGTCCGATGAAAAAATTTCGTTTGCGACGGTAGTCGCAACATCGTTTATGCGAAGCATAACATCATTTGCCGTAAGGCAACATCGTTTTCAGATCGCAAACGAAAATTATATTTGCGCCCTTGGCGCAAAACGATGTTCCTCCCTTCGGTCGGAAACACGACCCAAAGGGTCGACGCCCCTAAGTGTGATGTCCTTAACGGAGAGTTTGAAATTTCATTTAATCCTTGTTAAGAACCAGCATCGCATTTGTATGTACAAATACACTTGGGCGGTAGCCCAAACCCACAGAAGCAGAAAAAGAGAAGATTCGTTTTAATTACGAGTCTTCTCTTTCTTTTGTCTGTAAGTGATATGCTGACTAAAGTCAGCGTGATATTTTCGCTTTGCGAAAGTGATATTAAGTCCTTTGGACTTAGTGATATTCTATTCGCCCCTAAACTTGCGAAGCAAATATCACTCGGCGTAAGCCGAATAACACTGCGTAGCAATAGAACTCGCCGTGTTTTTTTGCATAAAGAGGCGATATGATATAGATCCCAACGCCCCGCAGGGCATATCGCGTGGCACACATATCGCACACCGCAGGTGTATATCGCAAATCCTTTTGGGATTTATATCGCGACACCTCGCACTGCGAGGTGCTTCCCTCGGCCCTGGGCCCCGGGCCCTCGTCCCTAAACTGCTTCGGTATCCGTCTGTCCACTGACCACTGACCACTAAAACTTATAGTCGTTATTCTCGGTTATAAGGCTCGGTACGGGGTTGTTTCCCGAAACGGTCTTCCAGACGCTCCAGTTAAGCTCGGGCATAGCGGTTTTTGCCGCCGCGCCTAAAATATCGGCGCTTCTCATCTTAATAACTCCCTTCTGCTCCTCGGTGGAATATACGATACCCATAACTTTGGGCAGGAAATCTCCTCTGTATACCGTGTAGCCGAGGGTGAAGCACTCGGCCATCTTATAATTCTTGCTCCAGATATCGCCGACGATGCCGTTTCCGCGCATAGAGCCGCCGGTAAACTCGTCGATGGTGCCGGTAAAGCTGCAATAAGCTATAGCCACACCGCCGTGACCGCCGCCCAAAATTCCGCCTACCGTCTGACCCGAAAGGTGAACCGTTTCGTCGACGGTACAGCCGGTAACAAGAGCGTATTTTTCGGCCGTCGAGCTTCCGTCTACCATACCGACGATGCCGCCGACGTAGGCCTTGCCGCAGATATAAGACTCTTTAAGATGAACGTTTCTTATAACGGCCGTAGTCGATACTCGAGGGAAGAGGCCTGTGTTGCCGGAGGCTATTGCTCCTTCGGCGGGTATCTCGTTTACGTAAAGTCCGTAAACGCTGTAGCCGCAGCCGTCGAAATTGCCCTTGAAGCTTCCGCTTTTGAGCCAGGTCGAGGGCTTATCGTTTTTCCAGTTTCGGTTATTGACGTTATTGACGTAAATATCTCCGCCCAGCTTAAAGTAGTTGTCTGCGATGTTGGTCGCGATCATATTTTTAAACTGATCGACGTTTATGATAACGTAGGGGTCGGCCTTGGTGCCGCTTCCCGACTCGAAAAGCTTGTTTACGACCTGAACGGCGGGGGCGTCCTCGGTCTTTATGTTTTTGCCGTCGATGTTTTTGAAAATTCTAAGCTTGGGGGTTCCGCCCGAAACGGTCTCCCACACATTTTCAAAATTGAAGCCCTTAAAATAGCTCTTTGCGGCGGTGCCGTTCATTTTAGAGGTCTCTATCTTGGTCATAACCTCTAAGTTTTCGGCTCCGCGACGGTCGGTATAAATGTTTTTATAAACCTTATCCGCCTTGGTTCCGTCCTGAAGAATGGTGGACGCGGCACGACTACTGTGACCGCGATAGGCCGAAAAGCCTACCGAGTAGCAGTTTTCCATAGTATAGCCGCAGTCCCAGGAGGTTCCGATGATACCGTTTAAGCGGTATTCGGTATCGTAGCCGCCAAGCTTGGCCTTTGAGTAACAGTTTTTAAATATGATAGTAGGATTTTTAAGGGTTCCGCCGCCACCCGAGGCATAGCCTAAGATTCCGCCTGCGCCGTTGGTACTGTTTTGGGTATACATAGAAAGAACGGTTTCGTCGACAAAGCAGTTTTCAAAGACCTTCTGCTTATCGCCGTTCGCTATTCCTACTATACCGCCCGAATAGGCCTGCGCAAAAATTCGGGATTTTCTGACTCCGAGATTTTTAATCGAGCCTCCCGAAAACTCGCTTATAAGACCGGCGTATTTCGGAGGAGAATTCTGATCGAAATAAACGCCGTAGACGCAGTGACCGTCGCCGTCGATATGACCGCTAAATACGTTTGCATACCACTTCTTTACGTCCTTATTTTCGTACCAGTTATCGCTCGATACGTCGTTAAGGTAAATATCGTTTACAAGCTTATAGTAGGCTCCACCGCCACCGGACGAAACGGCGTATGCAAGCTCGGAGGGGGTCTCAATAAGGTATGGATACTCCTCGGTTCCGCCGCCGAGGGTTATTTTTTCGGCGGCCTTTCCGCCCCAGATCGTTTCTTTCTCGACGTTTGGAGTTATCTCAACCCCCGAAGGTCCGCTGAGCTGAGGTATTGAGGGCTCGCTAGAGGAGACCTGAGAGGAGCTCGGCTCGGTCTCGGGCTTTTTCTCCTCACCGCAGGCCGCAAAGCCCGAAGCTATGATTGCAGTAAGGCAAAATACCGTTAATTTTTTCAAAAACTTCATCGATCTTCTCCTAAAAAAACTAATACATAAAATATACTATACATCCGCCCGTTCGTAAAGGATTTTATTCGCCTTTGCGGAATCTCTTTTTTCAGTGGACAGTGGACAGTGGTCAGAGAAACGCCTTCGGCGTGAGTAGCACCGCGCACCGCGAGGTGCTTCCCTCGGCCCTAAACTGCCTCGGTATCCGTCGGCCTTCCCACGGCGAGCCGCCGCGCCCATACGCGAATTAAATTTTACGAAAAACCCAAGCGTGAAAGCCCGACCGTAAGTTTTCGGTATCCGTCGGCCTTCCCTTGGGGGAAGGGGGACCGCGACCCGTAGGGTCGTATTTCCGACCGTAGGGAGGAACATCATTTTGCGCCAAGGGCGCAAATATCGTTTTCTTATTTAGGTCGGAAAACGATGAAGCCTTACGGCAAATGATATTATGCTTCGCATAAACGATGTTGCGACTATCGTCGCAAACGAAACTTTTCCGTAGTGGTGGATGAGGGAAACCTATATTGCAAATCCGGACGGGATAACATACAATCCATATTTAATTAAACAACAAGTCCCGATACGAACATAGACGAATAGTCTTTTGCAAATTTACGATGTCTCACGGGCGGCCGATGACCGCCCCTACGCTCGCCGTGTATATTTTCGGTTTCGGTATCCGCCTGTCCACTAACCACTGTCCACTG
>CASFDQ010000117.1 GCA_949293385.1 uncultured bacterium
TCGACTTTGCCGACCGTAACGAAGATACCTTCGTAGATATCTTCGACCTTGTTCTCTTCGGCAAAGCATTATAATCGATTTTCTCTATAATCCTTTCAACACGAAAACGGGACGCGACCAATAGGTAGCGTCCCGTTTTCGCCCTATCTCAAGTTTTGTCATTCGTGCATAGTTTACGGAGACCGTATTTCCGAATTTTGGTCTAATATTTTTTGGTACTGTTATGATAAAATTATCATAACAGAGTGCAATCTCACAGTTGTCCTTCGATTTTTCCGCCTTTTTATTGACAAAGGCTATGAAATGCACTAAAATGTTAGTGTATTCATATAAAATAGGATACGTATTTATCTTGAAGGGAAGGTTGTTATGAAATTTAATGCTTTCGTTAAGAAGACCCTTTCGGTAGTTTTGTCGCTTGCTGTTTTGGCGGCAGGACTCGTTGTGGGAACGACTTCGATGGCTGCGGTAGGCAGCGAGATCTGGGACGGAACTCTTAAAGAGCCTACCTTCGGCGGCGACGGTTCCTCTGCCGATAAGCCGATACTTATAACCTCTGCCGCAGAGCTTGCTTGGGCTGTAAATCAGGGCGGCACCAAGCATTATAAGCTTGCCGCAGATATCTACCTGAACGATACATCTAAGATCAACTTTACAAACGGTACAGTGGCTGAGGGCTACACGCCCAACACGTGGTTTTACGACAATAAGACCTACGACGGTTCCTATAAGAATGTAAACGACGAAAACGTCGTGTTTAAAGGAAGTCTCGACGGAAACGGACATACGGTATACGGCCTTTACTACGAACCGGGCAACGTCTATTCTTCGGTAGGACTCATTCCCGCCGCTAACGATGCTACGGTTAAAAATCTTCGGCTTAAAGATAGTTTTGTTTCGGGTGGACGCTGGGTTGGACCGCTTATCGGTCACGCTACCTATACCACCCTTGAACAGATAGTAATAGACTCTTCTGTAAATGTTTGGGGCTATAACTCGGGCAATGCCTATTATAACGGTGGCGAGGTCGTCTGGCCGCTCAGCGGAAGTGCTTCCTCCTCGGTCTGGTTCGGCTCAAATGGACTTGGCGGAGTCGTCGGCTATGCCAACGGCTCGGTTAGCATAAAGAGCGTTGCCGCCTATGCCGCTTTAAAGGGCTCCGGCTTCACCTTCACCACAAGCAACCAAAACGTTGCCGACGGCGCTCCGATTAGGGTTGGAGACGCGGGACATATCGGCGGAATCATCGGAACAAGCTGGGATACCGCCATCACCGTTGAGGACAGTATCTCTCTCCTTGCTCCCCACGACGGTTCAAACAACACCGCAGTTATGACCTTTACCGGCGTTTATACCGCCGCAGAGACCTTAAGCGACAAGGTTTCCGCTACCAAGGTATCCTCTTCCGACCTTATCGGAAAAGCTGCCCCCGAAATACTTACCGCTCTCAACTGGGAGCTGTGGAAAGCAACCGGGGGATATCCCACTCTTACTCAGTTCTATGAAGAAACCGCTACGGGTATTATCTGGAACGGAAGTGAGACGGCCCCCGATGAGGGTACGGGTATCGAAAGCGATCCCATCCTCATCTACACCGCTGAGCAGCTTGCCTACGTTGTCGCAAACGGCGGCGGAAAATATTATAAGCTCGTTTCAGATATCTATCTTAACGACGTTTCTAAAATCAATTTCGAAAACGGTACCGCCGAAAGCGGCTACTCTCCCAAAGAGTGGTATTACGGCAATACCGAGGGAGGAACCACCTATAACGGCGGCAAAAAGTTTACGGGAACCCTCGACGGAAACGGACACACCGTTTACGGTCTCTACTACACCCCCGGTAACGTTTATACCGCGGTCGGTCTTCTCCCTGCCGCAAATAACGTAACCGTTAAAAACCTCCGAATCAGCAAGGCCTTTATTTCGGGCGGTCGCTGGACCTCTGCTCTTATCGGTGACGCGACGAGCGCTACTATTGAGCAGGTCGTTATTTCCCCATCGGTAACCATCTGGAGCTATAACGCAGGAAATCGTTACTATCACGCCGATGCAGGTCAGTGGACCTATGCCGGCTCCACTACCGCAGGCTTCCAGTTCAGCCCCGCGACCGTCGGCCCCATAATGGCCTACGGACATTCGAGTGCTACCGTTAAAAACGTTGCATCTTACGCAACGATCAAAACCTCAGGCTTCACCTTCACAACGACCAATCCTCTCGTTGCCGACGGCGCACCTATTCCAGTAGGCGAGCCCGGACACGCGAACGGAATATTCGGCACTACCTGGGTCTGCAGCGTCACCATGGAGAACACCGTTTCTCTTATGCATCCCTGCAACGGTAAGGGTGCTTCAGGCGACACATTTACTACCAACAACGTTTACTATGTATATGGCGCCGATGTTGCCAATGTTCCCGCAACAAAGGTTTCTTTGACCGCTCTTTTCGGTAGTCTTGCCGAAGAAAAGTTATCGGGTCTCGACTGGAATCTCTGGAAGGCGGGAAAAACAAGCTATCCCACTTTAAAGCATTTCTATAGTGAAGAAGAGGATAATTTTGAAAACATAGGCGGCGAAGAAATGGAAGGCGTAACCTACTTTATTACCGAAATCGACGGAAAATATAAAACTCAGGGAAGAACTCCAATTATCGACGGCGTCTTAAAGCTCGACTGGACGGCTTCGGGTCTCGAGTGGAACGCATACTGTAAGGGTGACGTTTATATCACCGTTTGCAGCGAAACCTCAAATCCAATGTATTTCTCATCCTTCGTTGACGGAGTAATGCAGTACGCCGATAAGCGTATCCCCAAGGATATCGGTGCCGCATTTACCTCAAACTCAACCGGCTATCCTTACTATATCGACAAGTGCGGTCTTATAACCTTTAAGATTGCCGAAAATCTTCCCGAAGGCAACCATACCTTCGAGATCTACCGTCAGTCTCAGGCACAATGGGGCGACTTCGGTGTGTTCAGCATCACTATGGACGGTGATTTTATTGATGCTCCCGAAAAGAGCGACCTTTATATCGAATTTATCGGCGACTCCATTACTGCAGGTCAGGGTATGCTGACTTCCGAGCCTTCTTATAGTACCGTTCACCACGAGGATGCAACAAGAGGTTGGGCGTTCTTAACCGCAAAGACCCTTGGTGCTGACTGGTCGGTTGTTGCACAGTCGGGCATTTGCGCTATCGATGGTCTCAGCTATTCCGCAGGCTCCGCAGGTATATCTATGAGAGTGAAATATCCCAAGCTCAGATACCTTCAGGGCGACACCGAAACAGAATACGACTTTGCCCGCGAGCCCGACGTAATCGTTATCGGTCTCGGTACCAATGATATGAACTGCTGGGATCGTGAGCATTGCGCTATCGATCAGAGCGAGCTTAAGCCCGGCTTCAAGAAGATGTTTGACCTCGTTCGCGAGAAAAACCCCAACGCTAAGATTGTTTGGATTTACGGTATGATGACAAGCTCTTATAGGGGTTATGTTGAGGAAATTATGGAAGAGGCAGGCGGAGCCGAAGCAGGCTTCTATACCCTTCAGCTTCCCCACGATAATAAGGGCGGTCAGGGTCATCCCACCCTTGCAAGTCAGCAGGTTTATGCCGACACCCTTGCACCCTTTATCGAAAAGATCCTCGACGACAGCGTCTACGGCGATCTTAACGGCGACAAGCAGGTCGATATCTGCGATCTCGTAAATCTCTCCAATATGATTTCGGGCAAAACCGAAGAGTCAGCTGCCGCCGACCTTAACTCCGACGGCAAAATCGACTCTCTCGACGCCGCCGAGCTCAGAAAGCTTATAATCTCAAAATAATATAATCCTTTCAATCAAAAAATGCCCCCGAACGGAGACGCTTCGTAAAGAAGCAGTCTCCGTTTTTCTATATAATAAAGAATGACGCTTTCCAAAGCTGAAAGTATAAAATTGGGTTACGAACCTTGCGATCTTAAGCTTCATCTCGTAGCCCGTATATTTTTTCTCCCGGATTTCGGGTGCTAATTTGCAGTAATTTTTATTGACTTTAATTCTCAGTTATTGTAAAATATGTTATGCGAATATATATAAACTTTTTGGAGGGATCATTGTGAGTGCACAAAAACCGGTTTTTAAACGCGTGCTTTTAAAGCTCAGCGGAGAAGCGCTTTCCGGCGAAAAGGGAAGCGGACTCGACTTTGACGTTGTTACCGACGTTTGCAGACGAATTAAAGAGTGCGCCGACCTCGGTGTTCAGATAGCTATCGTTGTCGGTGGCGGAAATTTCTGGAGAGGCCGAAGCAGCGGTGAAATGGACCGTACCCGTGCCGATCATATGGGAATGCTCGCTACTACAATAAATTCTCTCGCCCTTCAGGATGCTTTTGAGCAGCTTGACGTCGACGCAAGAGTTTTAACTGCGATCGAGATGCGCGAGGTTGCCGAACCCTTTACCAAATCCCGCGCCGTAACTCACTTAAATGAAGGAAAAATAGTAATTTTCGGATGCGGAACGGGCTGTCCCTTCTTCTCTACCGATACTGCCGCCGCCCTTCGTGCCGCAGAGATCGGCGCCGACGTTATATTTAAAGCGACTAACGTCGACGGCGTTTACGATTCAGACCCCAAAAAGAACCCCGATGCCAAGAAGTTCGATAAACTGACGCATCACGACGTCCTTTCTTTAAATCTAAACGTTATGGATATGACCGCCGCCTCTCTTTGTCAGGATAACGGCATCAAGATCCTTGTTTTCAGTATGAAAGATCCCGATAATATCAAAAAAGCTATGCTTGGTGAGAATATCGGAACGCTTGTAGAATAATATTATACGGAGGAAAAATTATGAATAACCTTATTAAAAATACCGAAGAACGTATGGACAAAAGCGTTGCGTCCGTTATCCGCGAGTTCGCAACCGTTCGCGCAGGCCGCGCAAACGCCTCTATCCTCGACAGGATCACCGTCGACTACTACGGTGTCGCCACCCCCATTCAGCAGATAGCGACCGTATCCGTTCCCGAGGCACGTACTCTTCAGATTCAGCCCTGGGATACCACGACCCTTAAACTTATCGAAAAGGCAATTCAGGTTTCCGATATCGGTATTAACCCCAATAACGACGGACGCGTTATCCGCCTTATTTTCCCGCCTCTTACCGAAGAGCGTCGTAAAGAGATCGTTAAGGATGTCAAGAAGATGGCCGAGGACGGAAAGGTAGCCGTTCGCTCCATCCGCCGCGACGCTATTGAAAAGCTTAAGGCTATGAAAAAAGCGGGCGAGATCACCGAGGACGATCAGGCAAACGGCGAAAAGAAGATCCAGAACGTAACCGATAAGTATTGCGCAGAGATCGAGACCCTTCAGGCCGCAAAAGAAAAAGAGATCCTCGAGATCTAATTCCGTTTAAAAAGAGCCATCATAGCGAGAGCTATGGTGGTTTTTTGAAAGGTGAATACATTGGCTCTTTTTAAAAAACGCAGATCCGTCGCAGACGACCGAAAGATCCCCGATCATATCGCTATAATTATGGACGGAAACGGCCGTTGGGCTAAAAACCGAGGCCTTCCCCGAACAGCAGGGCATGCGGCAGGTTCAAAAAAATTCAAAGAAATTGCGAGATACTGTAATAAGATCGGCGTAAAATATCTTACGGTATACGCCTTCTCGACCGAGAACTGGCGCCGACCCAAAGAAGAGGTCGATACCATTATGAATATTTTCCGCGATTATCTCAAGGACTCTACCAATTTCAAAAAAGAAAATATTATGCTTAAGTTTATCGGCGACCGTTCGGGTATGCCCGAGGATATCGCCGAGCTTATGAATAAGGCCGAGTTCGATTCAAAGGACGCGACCGGACTTAAGGTCTATATGGCTATTAACTACGGCGGCCGTGACGAGCTTGTACACGCGGTACGTGACATAGTAAACGAGGGTATCTCCGCAAAGGATATCAACGAGGATGTAATTTCCTCTCATATCTATACTAAGGACTATCCCGACCCCGAGCTCATAATACGTCCGAGCGGAGAATACCGTCTGTCTAATTTTCTTATATGGCAGGCGGCGTACAGTGAGTTTTGGTTTTCAAACGTATTATGGCCTGATTTCACACCCGACGATCTGGAACGCGCCATAGACGATTTTAATATGAGAAACCGTCGTTTCGGCGGTGTTTAAGAAATAGCGAAAAGAGGAATCTTCTTGAAACTTCGAATAATTTCCGGCTTTATTGCTGCCGTTTTAGTGCTTGGACTCTTTATTCTAAACGTATATTTTGATATAACACTGCTTATTGCCGTAAGTATTCTTTCTGCAATAGCTGTTTTCGAAATGCTCAAAAATACGGGATGTATTAAAAACATATTTCTCGTTATTTCGGCAATGCTATATTCCTGCGTTATGCAGTACGCTTTATGGGGATATCCTATCGATCCGCTCCTCGTATCCTTCGTATACCTTCTTACAGTCGTATGCTTTGCCGTTTTCGATCACGAGCACACTGCAGGTCATCAGGTCACTATGGCTCTTTCTATGCCGATAGTGATAACTCTGGCCTTTCACTGCGTGTTACGGCTTACAAGGCTTACCGGTATGGGATATTTTAACTTTATTATGCTTCTTAACTTCTCCTGTATTGCCGATATTTTTGCTTATTTTGTCGGCCGCGCCATCGGTAAGCACAAGCTTGCTCCCGTCGTCAGTCCCAAGAAGACCATCGAAGGCTCTGTGGGCGGCGCCCTCGGAACGATCATCGGTACAGTTATTATCGTCCTCGTCTTTGAGCAGATATATACGGTCGATATAAATATGACTGCCGCCATACTTGTTACCCCCGTTTTAAGCGTTATCGGAATGCTCGGAGATCTGGTTATGTCGGCGATCAAGCGTACTTACGGAATAAAGGATTACGGCAATATTATGCCCGGCCACGGCGGCGTTCTCGATCGCGTAGATTCGGTACTTCTCGTCGCTCCCGCCTTCGTTTTATTCCTTTTATATTTCCCCCTTGTATAAAGGAGAACGGTATGTCAAAAATTATTACGGTGCTTGGCTCTACCGGCTCTATCGGAGAGCAGGCCCTTGACGTAGCGCGTAAAAACGGCTACAGGATCAAAGCCCTTGCGGCAGGAAAAAGTATAGATAAGCTTGAGGCGCAGGCTAGAGAGTTTATGCCCGAGATAGTAGCGGTATTCGACGAAGCTGCGGCCTCTGAGCTTAAAGATCGCCTTAACGACACCCCCATAACCGTCTTATCCGGAAGCGAGGGTGTTTGCTTTGCGGCCGAGAAGAAGGTCGACATCGTCCTTAACGCAATTGTGGGAATTGCGGGAC
Organism: uncultured bacterium; assembly: GCA_949293385.1. Taxonomy (GTDB): domain Bacteria; phylum Bacillota; class Clostridia; order Oscillospirales; family Acutalibacteraceae; genus SFWF01. Next base: position 7,324 of record CASFDQ010000117.1, read on the forward strand.
TGAAGCCTACCTTTGCCGCAATGGAAGCGAAAAATGATATAGCCCTTGCTAACAAAGAGACCCTCGTTACCGCAGGCGAGCTCGTAAACCGAAAGGCCAAGGAGCAGGGGATCAGAATTATCCCCGTCGACAGTGAGCACTCTGCTATTTTTCAGTCTCTTCAGGGAGTTGACGAAGGTTCGCTCAAAAAAATACTTTTGACCGCATCGGGAGGCCCGTTTTACGGTAAAACTATAGATGAACTCAAAAACGTAACCGCCGCCGAGGCTCTTAAACATCCGAACTGGTTGATGGGTAATAAAATTACCATCGATTCTGCTACGCTTATGAACAAAGGCCTCGAGGTTATCGAAGCGGTGCATCTTTTCGGCGTTTCTGCCGACGATATTGAGGTTCTGGTTCACCGTCAGAGTATTCTTCATTCGGCGGTCGAGCTTTGCGACGGCGCCGTTATCGGTCAGATGGGAACCCCCGATATGCGACTTCCCATCGAATATGCCATAACCTGGCCCGAACGCGGAAGTCTGTGCTGTGATAGGCTTTCTCTTGCCGACGTAGGAACTCTTACTTTTGCCCGACCCGATATAGATACCTTCCGATGCTTAAAGCTTTGTATAGACGCCATTAAGGCGGGAGGTCTTAAGCCCGCCGCCGCAAACGGTGCTAACGAAGAAGCGGTTGCCCTCTTCCTCGGCGGTAAGATCGGATTTACCGATATCGCCGATCTGGTCGAAGCCGCTATAGAGGCTCAGCCTACGGTCGAAATCTATGATCTCGACGACGTATTCGAGGCCGACAAAAATGCCCGAAACCTCGTACTTCGAAAAATAAATTCAGGTGATAATTATTAACGCTGTGCTAAATTTTTTAAACAACGTATGGCCTTATGTGGTGGCCGTGCTTGCTTTTGTTATCCTAATAATAATTCACGAATTCGGTCACTTTATTGCCGCTAAAATAAGCGGAGTCAGGGTAAACGAATTTGCTGTAGGCTTCGGTCCCAAGCTAATAAATAAAAAACTCGGCGAGACTACCTATGCCCTTAACCTTATACCTTTGGGCGGCTACTGCGCAATGGAAGGGGAGGACGAAAGCAGTGAGGACGGTCGTGCCTTTTGTAATAAAGGCCCCTTTAAAAGACTTTTTATAGTAGCAAACGGTGCGATATTTAACCTTATTCTGGGAGTTCTTATTATCGGAATTACCCTTATTCCCGGCGATAGGTTTACTACGACTACCGTAAGCTCCTTTCACGAGTCGGCCGTCAGCTGCAATTACGGACTTAAAGAAGGGGATAAGATAGTTTCCGTAAACGGCCGTAAGGTCTTTACGACCTACGATCTGAGCTATACCTTTACGGGTGTTAAGGACGGAGAGCTTGATATGGTCGTAAAACGTGACGGTAAAAAGGTTGAGCTCGAAAACGTTAAGTTTAAAACCGCCGAAACCGACGGGATCGAATATGTGAACGTCGATTTCTACGTCGAGCCTATGGAGAAGAATTTCTTCACCTTTATTTCACATACCTTTAATACGACCATTGCCAACGTCCGTGTGGTATGGTTTTCCCTTATCGACCTTATCTCGGGCAAATACGGTCTTTCGGCAATGTCGGGTCCTGTCGGCATAACCGCCACAATAGGCTCGGTGGCCAAGGCCAATCTGTTTGATATTCTGCCGATAATGGCCCTTATAACGATAAATCTCGGAATATTCAATCTTCTTCCTCTTCCTGCCCTCGACGGCGGAAGGATACTGTTTATTCTTATAGAGCTTATAACCCGAAAGCCTGTACCGCAAAAGTACGAGGGCCTCGTTCACGCGGTCGGACTCATTCTGCTTTTGGGACTGATGCTGCTTATAACCGCGAAGGATATATTTTCTCTTATAACGGGGTGATATCTTGTATACTAACGACATAACGAAGCAGGTCAAGGCGGGATGCGTCGCCATCGGCGGCGGAGCCCCCGTATCTATTCAGTCTATGCTGTCGGTAAGATCTGATAACATAGACGGAAACGTTGAGCAGGCTAAAGCCTTAGAGACTGCAGGATGCGAAATAATACGAGTTTCGGTTCCCGATATGAATGCCGTTCGTCTGGTGTCTGCGCTTAAAGAAAACCTTTCGGTTCCTATTGTTGCGGATATTCATTTCGACTATAAGCTTGCTATAGAAAGCGTTGCCGCAGGAGTCGATAAGGTTCGTATAAACCCCGGAAATATCGGTTCGGAGGATAGGGTAAAGGCGGTTGTTTGTGCCTGCAAGACCGCCGAAGTTCCGATACGAATAGGAGTGAATTCGGGCTCTCTCGAAAGATCCATTCTCGAAAAATACGGTTCACCTACCCCTGAGGCTATGGTAGAAAGCGGACTTTATCATATTTCTCTTCTTGAGAAATTCGATTTTGACGATATAGTTTTATCCCTTAAATCATCCGACACGCAGCGTATGTACGACGCCTACGTTTTAGCGGCCGAAAAATGCAGATATCCGCTTCATTTAGGAGTTACCGAAGCGGGAACCGAGCGAATGGGAATAATTAAATCCTCCGCGGGAATAGGAGCCCTGCTGCTTAGAGGAATAGGCGGCACCATCCGCGTATCCCTTACCGACGACCCCGTTTTAGAGGTCAGAGCCGCAAAAGATCTTTTAAAGGCGTTAGGACTAAGAAACGACGGAATAAAATTCGTTTCCTGCCCGACCTGCGGCAGGACCAGTATCGACCTTATCGGCCTCGCGAAGGCGGCTGAAAAGCGTTTTGCCGACATCGATAAAAATATAACCGTCGCAATAATGGGCTGTGCCGTAAACGGACCGGGAGAGGCGAGGGAAGCCGACCTCGGAATAGCGGGCGGCGACGGATGCGGCCTTGTTTTCAGTCGCGGCCAAATAATAAGAAAGGTCGCTGAGGAGCAGCTTCTCGACGCCCTTTACGAAGAAATACTTAAATTCGGAGAATAAAATGCTACACACATTCAGTGAACTGTTCGGCGGTCTTATAGGCGACCTCGACGGTCAGATAAACGACAGCGCCCTTGAAGAGGTGTTTGTTACCTGTTGCGATCTCGACGTCGAAAACAGGAACCTTACGCTACACCTTTCAAGCAACGCTTATATTTCGGGAGAAGCCCTTTACGCCGTAAAACAAAAGCTTACGAGGTGTCTCTCTCTTGCACACCTTGAAATGTATACCACCTTTGCGCCTAAGTGCTTCTCTGCGGCCTCCTGCGCCGATATCGTAATGGAGATCAGGAGAAGATCGGCTATGCTGAACGGATATTTCAATAAGGCCGAATACCGCATAGAAGGAAATAAGGTAATTATGGATATTAAATTCGGCGGAATAGATACTATAAAGAGCTGCGATTTCGAAAAGAACTTTAAGGCAATAGCGAGCCGCGATTATTCGGTTGACGTAGAGGTCGAATTTACCGGCGTTCTCGAAACCGAAGAAATTCTTCTGCCTCCTCCGGAGGAATATGCTCCTCCCGTAAAGAAGCCCGAGCCGAAGAAGGCCGAGCCCGTACCTTCCGAGTCCGACAAGGTATACGACTACGTTCCCGAAAACGGACTTCCGGTATACCTCGAGAGCGCAAAGCTTTTCTGGGGCAGAAATATCGATACTAATACCAAACAGATGATTGAAATCCCCGAGGAAGAAGATAATATCTCCTGCTGGGGCGAGGTCTTCGGAGTTGAGGTGCGAAGCATTAAAACCAAACGCGGAGTAAGCAATATTCTTGAATTTTCCTTCAGCGATCATACGAATTCTCTTACCGCAAGTATGTTCGTCGATCCAAAGGAAATGGACAAGCTGTCTGCCGTTAAAAACGGAAGCTACATACTCGTAAACGGAAAATACGAGTTCGATAACTATAAAAAAGAGTTTATTGTAAAGCCCCGCGCCATGGCCAAGCTTCAAACCTATACCGAGAAAGATAACTACGACGGACTGCGCCGTGTAGAGCTTCACTGTCATACCAATATGTCGGCTAAGGACGCCGTAAGCTCGGGCGCAGATATCGTTCGTCAGGCCTATAACTGGGGTCATAAGGCAATAGCGATTACCGACCACGGTGTCGTTCAGGCTTATCCTGCCGCCGCAGGCGAGGTTAAGGCTATAAGAAAAAGCGGCGGCGATTTTAAGGTTATCTACGGCGTTGAATCCTACTTCGTAAACGACGAAAAGTACGGAACCGATTTCTCCTCCCTTTATAAGCAGGGTAAGGTAAATCATCAGATAATACTCGTTAAAAACCTCGTCGGTCTTAAAAACCTTTATAAGCTTGTATCAACCGCTCACCTCGATAACTTTTTTAAACGCCCCGTAACGATAAAGAGCGAACTCGATAAGCACCGTGAGGGTCTTATAATCGGCTCCGCCTGCGAGCAGGGTGAGCTTTATAAGGCGGTCGTTGACGGCTGCTCCGATACCGAGCTTGACGAGATAGCAAGCTACTACGACTATCTCGAGATTCAGCCTCTCGGTAATAACGAATTTATGGTCCGCGAATCCTCAAAGCCAGATAAAAGAAACGAGAAAACGGGCGAGGTGACCCCGAATAAATTCCGTCACGTTAAGACTCTTGACGTAATCAAGGACTTTAACCGTAAGATAGTAGAGATCGGAGACCGCCTCGGTAAGCCGGTCGTTGCTACGGGTGACGTTCATTTCCTTAAAAAGGAAGACGAAATAATCCGTAAGATCCTTATGGCGGGTCAGGGCTTCGACGATTTCGATAATCAGGCCCCTCTTTATCTTAAAACTACCGAGGAAATGCTTTCCGATTTCGATTATTTCGGAGACAGAGCCAAGGAGTTCGTTATCGATAACCCCAATAAGATCGCCGATATGGTCGACGGAGACGTTATCCCCGTTCCCGACGGAAACTATCCTCCCGTGATCGAAGGCTCGGACGAGCTTCTCCGCGATATCTGCTGGGAACGCGCCCATAAGACCTACGGTCAGCAGGTTCCCGAGATCGTCGAAAAGCGTCTCGAAAAAGAGCTGAACTCTATTATCAATAACGGCTTCTCAATAATGTATATCTCGGCACAGAAGCTGGTTGCCTTCAGCGAGGAAAACGGCTACCTCGTAGGCTCACGAGGTTCGGTCGGCTCCTCCTTCGTTGCTACGATGGCGGGTATCTCCGAGGTTAATCCCTTGGCGCCCCACTACGTCTGTCCCAAATGCTGTTGGAGTCAGTTTTTTACCGACGGCAGCGTCGGCTCAGGCTTCGATCTTCCCGAAAAGGAATGTCCTCAGTGCGGTGCTCAGCTTCACCGTGACGGTCACGATATTCCCTTTGAGACCTTTCTGGGCTTCAAGGGCGATAAGGTTCCCGATATCGACCTTAACTTCTCGGATGAATTTCAGACTCAGGTGCAGAAATATACCGAGACCCTTTTCGGAAGCGAAAACGTCTTTAAGGCGGGAACTATATCTACCGTTGCCGAAAAGACCGCCTTCGGTTTTTCAAAGGCTTACGCCGAAAAGAAGGGGATCATTCTTTCAAACGCCGAGCTCAACCGCCTTGCAAGCAAGGTCGAAAAGGCTCAGATAAAGCAGACTACGGGTCAGCACCCTGCGGGAATGATCGTCGTACCCCGCGATAAGACCATCTACGATTTCTGTCCTATTCAGCATCCTGCCGACGACGTTAAATCCGACGTTATTACGACTCACTTCGACTTCCACTCTATTCACGATACGATCCTCAAGCTCGACGAGCTGGGTCACGTTATTCCTACGACATATAAATATCTCGAGGAATATTCGGGAATTCCCGTAAGCGAGGTGTCGATGAGTGACCCAAAGGTATATAGCCTCTTTTATTCTACCGAAGCCTTAGGCGTAACCCCCGAATCTATAGATTCAACTACGGGTACCTACTGTATCCCCGAGTTCGGAACCTCCTTCGTTCGCGGAATGCTTCACGACTGTCAGCCCAAAAACTTCTCCGACCTGCTTCAGATATCGGGTCTGTCTCACGGTACCGACGTTTACCTCGGTAACGCTAAAGACCTTATAGAGAAGAAGATCTGTACGATTTCCGAGGTAATCGGAACCCGTGATAATATAATGCTCTACCTTATACATCAGGGTATGGACGAAGGACGCGCCTTTAAGATCACCGAAACGGTTCGTAAGGGCCTCGTTGCAAAGGGTAAGGTCTCTAAGGAAGACTGGGGCGCAATGGAAGACGATATGCGTAAGGTAAACGTACCCGAATGGTATATCGAATCCTGCGGTAAAATAAAGTATATGTTCCCCAAGGCCCACGCGGCGGCATACGTTACCGCCGCCATAAGAGTCGGCTGGTATAAGGTCTACCGTCCGATAGAGTTCTACTGCGCCTACTTTACCGCACGTCCCGAGGACGTCGACGTAGAAACCATCCTTAAGGGCAAGGAAGCGGTAAAATCCTATATCCGTAATATTAAGCTTAAGGGTAAGGAAGCCTCCAAGAAGGAGCTTGACGTTTACGAAAATATGCTTATATTTAACGAGATGTTTGAGCGCGGTCTTGAGGTTCTTCCCATCGATCTTCATAGATCTCATTCGAGAAAATATCTTGTTGAGGACGGAAAGATGCGACTTCCCTTCGGAGCGCTCGGCGGAGTAGGGGATAAGGCGGCCGAAGCCTTATACGAAGCTGCTCAGGCAGGCAATTATATCTCTAAAGAAGAATTTCAGATTCAGGCAGGCGTCTCAAAGACTATAATTCAGACTCTTGCCGATATGGGTGTCCTCGACGAGCTCCCTGATACCAACCAAATGACACTGTTTTAATTAAAAAGCGGCGATAAATTGTGCATAATGCATAGTTTATCGCCGCTTAACTTGTGCAATAAGCCTAAAAAAGGTTACAACAGGTCTTAAAAGGTTGCAATTTTGTAACTTTTTGATATAATAAGAGGGACGAATGATTACAACTGTGTAACCTTTGGAAGGAATGATAATTATTAAGGAAGCAGTCATACAGGCTTTTGGAAAGCTTAAAGACGCAAAACATATACTTAAAGCTTTCGGATTTATACTCCTCGCCCTTTTACTTATAGGAGGCTCGGTAGTATTCTCCGGAACGAGAGTAACATATAACGTTAAATACGGCGGAAAGATCCTCGCCAACATCGCAAACCTTGCGGTCTACGAGGAGGGAATGGACAAGGCTCAGGCCGCTCTGCCTAAATCTAACCTCGAAATCGCCGAGGCTGAGATCGAAAAGGTAATTTCGGTAAATTCCAAAACCGCCTCCTCCGACGAGGTAGCCGAGCTTATCTTAGAAAACTCTCCCAGCGTACTTACCGGATATTCGGTATCCTACGGCGATAAGGTCATCGCCTACGTTGAGGATAAGGCCGAGCTCGAAACCGCGCTGTGCGACCGTCTTTCCTCTTTTGATGTTAAAGACGCAAACTGCGAAAGCAGATTTTCCGACGAGATCGCTTATACCGAAACCTATTTTCATAAGGATCAGCTTACGAAGAGCGCAGAGCTTACTGCCTCGGTAAACCTACTCGACGTTGTAACCGTAGCTTCTACTACTGAAGAATACGTCGTTAAATACGACACTATAACAAAAAAAGATTCCTCTAAAAACGCAGGTACCGAGGTGGTTCTGACCGCAGGTGTTAACGGCTCGGGTCAGATCATTACCAAAACGACCTACCTTAACGGTCAGGTCAGCGGAGAACCCGTTGTTGAGGATCAGCTTCTTGCCTATCCTATCGACAAGGTCGTTCTCGTCGGAACCAAGAACGTATATATTACCTCCGCGCCGCAGAATGCTTCGGCATCGGGCTTTAAGTGGCCTCTTGCTACGAGAGGTGTTATTACCTCCTACTGGGGTGACGGAAGAAATCATAAGGGTATCGACATCGGAGTACCCAGCGGTACCTCTGTAATAGCGGTCAAGTCGGGAACGGTCGTTGAATCCAAGTATTCCTCCGACTACGGCTATCACGTTACCATTGATCACGGTAACGGAGTTAAGACCCGCTACGCTCATAACAGCAAGAATGTCGTCTCGGTAGGCGACTGGGTCTCTGCAGGTCAGCTTATCGCCCTTTCGGGAAATACCGGAATTTCCACGGGACCTCATCTTCATTTCGAGGTTCATATTAACGGAAACCGCGTAAATCCCGCAAACTATATCGGTCTTTAATTTAAAAAGCCTATCTCGAGTGAGATAGGCTTTGTTTCTTTATTTACATATTTCTGCGACGGTCTGCTTTATAAGCTTTATAAGCTCGGGATCAAATTCTTCGCCATCGGGGAGATAATCGTTTTTATGTATATCCCCTCCGAAGGTCTGATACCAGGTTGCCGCGGCTGCATACCTTCCGTAGGAAAAGCTTAAGTGACCTCCGTCGCGGGTGAGGGATATAGCGCCTTCCTTTTGCATATCGAAGATAGGATACTCTCTGAGCTTATCTATAACGTCTCCAGTAGGTATGATTCCGTCGGCGTTTATGGCTTCGGCCGCTTTTTTTATAAGCCTCGGTAAGAGCCTTATGCATAGCGTGGCGGTCGTTTCCGAACTTTTCAAGATTCCAGCCAAACGGGTAATCGTCATAAGCCCAGGTCTTATGAACGCAAATCTTCGCTTTAGGGCAGATCTCGCGAACCTTTGCCATAATATCGTCAAGATAGGGCTGATAGCTTTCGTAAAATTCCGAAAGACGGCTGACCTGCTGAACAAAACTTGACTAATCTACCATATATGGTGTATAATATTACCATCTATGTACAAGGAGTAATATTTGTGGCTAAAACTGTAAAAGAATACGGAAACGAAAGTATAACTCAGCTTAAAGGCCCCGATCAGGTCCGACTTCGTCCTGCCGTCATTTTCGGTTCGGACGGTCTGGACGGCTGTGAGCATTCGGTCTTCGAAATTATTTCCAACTCGGTTGACGAAGCGAGAGAGGGCTATGGTAAGAAGATCATAGTAACAAAATATACCGATGGCTCGGTTGAGGTTCAGGATTTCGGTCGCGGAGCACCCGTCGACTTCAACAATAAGGAGCAGCAATATAACTATGTCCTTCTTTTCGAAACTCTTTATGCCGGCGGTAAATACAATACGAATAACGGCGGAGACTATGAATATTCAATAGGACTTAACGGCTTAGGTCTTGCCTCTACTCAGTTCGCCAGTGAATATATGGATGTAGAGATAAAGCGTGACGGCTTTAAGTATAATCTTCACTTTGAGAAAGGTTATAATATCGGCGGACTTAAGAAGGAACCTTATGCGGGCAAGGATACGGGAACTAAAACCAAATGGAAGCCCGATCTTAACGTTTTTACGGAAATAGATATTCCGAGCGATTACTTTATCGATGTCTTAAAACGTCAGGCTGTTGTAAACGACGGTTTAGTATTTATCTTCCGAGAACAGCAAGGTTCAAGGTTTGTCGAAAAAGAGATCTGCTATAAAAACGGAATTTCCGATTATATAGAGGAGCTTGTCGGTGAAGAAAAACTGACGGCGGTGCAAAACTGGCAGACCGAGCGCAAGGGTAAGGACCGCGAGGACAAGCCCGAATACAAGGTAAAGATAAACGCGGCACTTTGCTTCTCTAACCGTAAGCAGCTTAAGGAGTATTATCACAACTCGAGCTGGCTCGAATATGGCGGAGCCCCCGAAAAAGCCATAAGAAACGCATTCGTTTATCAGATAGACGCCTATATAAAGCAACAGAATAAGTATTCTAAAAACGAAAACAAGATAACCTTTCAGGATGTTGAAGAGTGTTTGGTGCTTGTGATATCGTCTTTTTCCACCTTGGTTTCTTACGAAAATCAGACCAAAAAGGCAATTAAGAACAAGTTCATTCAGGAAGCGATGACCGATTTCTTCAAGCATCAGCTCGAGGTCTATTTCATCGAAAACAAGGCCGAAGCCGACAAGATCGCCGATCAGGTCCTTATCAATAAGCGTAGCCGCGAAAAGAGCGAAAAGGAACGCATCAACATAAAGAACACCCTTCAGCAGAAGGGCTCCGATATGGTCAACCGCGTTCAGAAGTTCGTCGATTGCCGCAGTAAGGACGTTTCCGAGCGCGAAGTCTTTATAGTTGAGGGTGACTCGGCTTTAGGCTCCTGTAAGCTTGCCCGAGACGCTAATTTTCAGGCTATTATGCCCGTTCGAGGTAAGATACTTAACTGCCTTAAGAGCGAATACGATAAGATATTCAAAAGCGAGATCATAACCGACCTTATTAAGGTCTTAGGCTGTGGCGTCGAGGTAAAGAATAAGGCTAAAGATCTTTCTACCTTCAGTATGGATAACCTCCGCTGGAACAAGATAATAATCTGTACCGATGCCGACGTGGACGGTTTCCATATCAGAACTCTTATTCTGACGATGATCTACCGCCTTATGCCTACCCTTATAAGCGAGGGCAAGGTCTTTATCGCCGAAACTCCTCTTTACGAGATAAATACCAAGGATAAACCCTATTTCGCCTACGACGAAAAGGAAAAGGCCGAGATATTAGAGATGATCGGTTCTCAGAAATATACTATTCAGCGTTCAAAAGGACTCGGTGAAAATCAGCCCGACATGATGAACCTTACTACCATGAACCCCGCGACCCGCCGTCTTATAAGGGTGCTCCCCGAAGACGCAGAGCAGACCTCGATGATGTTCGATATGCTTCTCGGCGACGATCTGCAGGGAAGAAAAGATTACATTGCCGAAAACGGTCATCTCTATATGGACGACCTGGACGTAAGCTAATTATAGGAAGGAACAAATTTAATGGCTCCAAGAAAGAAAAAAGAAGTTGCGGTAAAGACGGCTGAAAAACCCGATGCATATATTGCGGGAGCCGGAACCGTTGTCGATCAGGCTATAACCGATACCTTAAGGACTAACTTTATGCCCTACGCTATGAGTATCATTATATCCCGTGCCATCCCCGAGATAGACGGCTTCAAGCCTTCACACCGAAAACTCCTTTACACTATGTACAATATGGGTCTGCTCAGTGGCGGAACCATAAAATCGGCTAATATCGTCGGCCGCACCATGCAGCTTAATCCCCACGGCGACGCCGCTATCTACGAAACGATGGTACGTCTTTCCGAGGGCAACGAGGCCCTGCTTCATCCTTACGTAAAATCCAAGGGCTCCTTCGGTAAGGCCTATTCCCGTGATATGGCCTACGCCGCCTCCCGTTATACCGAGGCCAAGCTTGCTCCCATTGCCACCGAGCTCTTCGCCGATATCGATAAGGAAACTGTCGAGTTCGTCGATAACTACGACGCTACCATGAAGGAACCGACCCTTTTCCCCGTAACCTTCCCCTCGGTACTGGTAAACGCGAATATGGGTATCGCCGCAGGTATGGCAAGTAATATCTGTCCCTTTAATCTCCGCGAGGTCTGCGACACGACTATTGCCTATATTAAGGATAACGATATAAACGTTGCCGATACTCTCCTTGCTCCCGACTTTCCGATCGGCGGTCAGCTTCTCTATAACCGTGCCGCTATGGAAGAGATATACCGTACCGGCCGCGGCAGCTTTAAGGTAAGAGGAGTTTACTCCTACGATAAGTCGCAAAACTGTATCGACATTACCGAAATTCCCCCTACCACCACTACCGAGCAGATAATCGAAAAGGTTGTTGATCTTGTTAAGCAGAAAAAGGTCACCGAGATAAACGACATCCGTGACGAGACCGACCTTAGGGGACTTAAGATAACTATCGATCTTAAAAGGGGAGTAGATCCCGACAAGCTTATGAAAAAGCTTTTCAGGGCAACGACCCTCGAAGACTCCTTCGGCTGTAACTTCAATATCCTTATCGCAGGTAATCCCCGAGTTATGGGCGTAAAGGAGATCATCGACGAGTGGGTAGCCTTCAGAACCGAATGTGTTCGTAACCGAGTCTTCTATCAGCTCACAAAGGCCAGGGAAAAGCTTCACCTTTTAAAAGGCCTCGCTAAGATACTTCTCGATATCGATAAGGCTATTAAAATAGTCCGCGAGACCGAGGAGGAAAAAGAGGTCGTTCCAAACCTTATGATAGGCTTTGGTATCGACGAGCTGCAGGCCGAATACGTAGCAGAGATAAAGCTTCGTCACTTAAACCGTCAGTATATCTTAAAGCGTCTTGAAGACGTGGAAAACCTCGAAAAAGAGGTCGCCGAAATGGAGGATATACTTAATTCCAGAAGAAAGATACAGGGTATTATCATAAAAGAGCTCGAAGGAGTTTCCAAGAAATACGGAATGGACCGTAAGACCCTTATAATCGAAAACGAAGCCTCCTTAGACGATGCGGAGGAAGAGGTGATCGACGATACTCCCGTAACCCTCTTCTTTACCCGCGACGGCTACTTTAAAAAGATTCCTACCGCAAATCTACGTATGAGCGGCGAGCATAAGCTAAAAGAGGGCGACGAAATAGTTCAGACCGTCGAGACCACGAACGCCGCCGATATCCTCTTCTTCTCTAACCGTAATCAGGTATATAAGAGCAAGGCAAGCGACTTTTCCGACACTAAGGCAAGTATCCTCGGCGAATACATTCCCTCAAAGCTCGACTTTGACGAGAACGAGAATGCCGTTTATATGGCCGTTACGACCAAGTATAACGGATTTATGGTATTCGTTTTCGAAAACGGACGTATTGCCCGCGTACCTCTTTCATCCTATGCGACTAAGACCAACCGTAAAAAACTTATCAACGCATATTCCGGCAAATTCGTTCTTCATACGGCTCTTTGCCTTTCGGAGGAATGTGACCTGTTCCTGTCCTCGACCAACGGCAGGGTAATGGTGGTAAATACCTCCGTCCTTTCCGAAAAGGCCGCAAAGGATAACGGCGGTATTGCCGTTATGACTCAGAAGAGGGGACAGCGCATCTTCTCTGCCGAAGTCTATAAAGAAGGAACCTTGGAGCGGCCTCACCGCTACAGACCTAAAAATCTCCCTGCGGCAGGCTCGGTCAAAAAGGAAGAAGACATTGAGCAGATGACCTTTTAAAAGGCAAAACCGCCTAATGGCCAAAAGCCCTTAGGCGGTTGTCGACAGTTTGCAAACGCAGGATAAATTTTATTGTCGACAATAATAATATATACCGTTTTTCCTTTTATATAAGAGGAATTATTTGACAAAGTCAAACTTTTGATATATGATATAATCTAATGTAATTATGGAGGGATCATTTTGGCCGAAAATTTAGCAAAAACCTACGACCCCGGCGAGGTTGAGGACCGAATTTATAAATTCTGGCTCGACGGAAACTTTTTCCACGCTGAGGTCGACGCAAATAAAGAACCCTATACCATCGTAATACCCCCACCGAACATCACGGGTCAGCTGCATATGGGTCACGCCCTTGACGACACCCTGCAGGATATCCTCATCCGTCATAAGCGTATGCAGGGATATTCCGCTCTGTGGCTTCCCGGTACCGACCACGCTTCTATCGCTACCGAAGCAAAAATAGTTGAGGCGATGAAAAAAGATGGCCTGACTAAAGAAGACCTTGGCCGCGAAAAGTTTTTAGAGCGCGCTTGGGAGTGGAAGGAGCAGTACGGCGGAAGGATTATAAGTCAGCTTAAAAAGCTCGGTGCTTCCTGCGACTGGGAGCGTGAGCGCTTTACCCTCGACGAAGGCTGCTCAAAGGCCGTTCGTGAGGTTTTCGTCCGTCTTTATCAGAAGGGCCTTATCTACAGAGGAGAGCGCATCATCAACTGGTGTCCGCACTGTTTGACCTCTATTTCCGATGCGGAGGTCGTTTACAGCGAATCCGACGGAAGCTTCTGGCATCTTCGTTACCCCGTTAAGGATAGCGACGAATATCTTCAGCTTGCTACTACCCGTCCCGAGACCCTGTTGGGCGATACTGCCGTTGCCGTTCATCCCGACGACGAAAGATATAAGCACCTTATCGGAAAGACGGTCATACTTCCTCTTGTTGGCCGCGAGATACCCGTTGTTGCCGATTCTTACGTTGAAATGGACTTCGGTACAGGTGCGGTTAAGATCACCCCTGCTCACGACCCCAACGATTTTGAGGTCGGTCTCCGTCACGATCTTCCCGTCATAAACGTTATGACCGACGACGCTAAGATAAACGAGCTCGGCGGAAAATATGCGGGAATGGATCGCTATGAGGCAAGAAAGGCTATCGTTGCCGATATTGAAGCCGACGGCTTCCTCGTTAAGGTCGAACCGTTAAAGCATAACGTCGGCGCCTGCTACCGCTGTAACAGTGTCGTCGAGCCCCGTATCTCCAAACAGTGGTTCGTAAAAATGGAGCCCCTCGCAAAGCCTGCTGTCAAGGCCGTAAAGGACGGAGATATTAAGTTCATTCCTTCGAGGCTTGAGAAGATCTATTTCAACTGGATGGAAAACATCAAGGACTGGTGTATTTCACGTCAGCTTTGGTGGGGTCACAGAATTCCTGCCTGGTACTGTCCCGACTGCGGAGAAATAATCGTTTCGCGCGCCGACCCGACCAAGTGTCCTAAGTGCGGATGCGAAAGTATTCATCAGGACGAGGATACCCTCGATACCTGGTTCTCCTCGGCTCTCTGGCCCTTCTCGACCCTCGGTTGGCCCGAAGAGAACATCGATCTTAAGTATTTCTATCCTACCAATACCCTCGTTACCGGCTACGATATTATCTTCTTCTGGGTCTCCCGTATGATCTTCTCGGGTCTTGAGTATACCGATACCGTCCCCTTTAACACCGTTCTATTCCACGGAATCGTCCGTGACGCTAACGGCCTTAAGATGTCTAAGTCTTTAGGAAACGGAATCGATCCTCTCGTAGAGATCGAAAAGTACGGCGCCGATGCCCTTCGCTTTACCCTTGCTACGGGTAATACCCCCGGTAACGATATGCGCTACAGCCCCGAAAGGGTCGAAGCCAGCCGTAACTTCGCCAATAAGATATGGAACGCGGCACGCTTCCTTCTTATGAACCTTAAATCCGACGAGGAAATGCCTCTGCCCTCAGAGCTTGCGCTTGAGGATAAGTGGATCCTTTCGAAGTTTAACGATCTCGTAAGAGACGTTACCGATAATCTCGATAAATACGAGCTCGGACTTGCCGTTGCAAAGCTTTACGACTTTATCTGGGACGTATTCTGCGACTGGTATATCGAGCTTTGTAAGTCGCGCCTTAACGGAAGCGACCAAACCGCCGCCGATACCGCCCGCGCCGTACTCGTTCACGTATTCAGCGGAACTCTTAAGCTTCTTCATCCCTTTATGCCCTTCATCACCGAAGAGATATGGCAGTCTCTGCCTCATAGCGGCGACTCGATTATGGTCTCAAAGTGGCCTGAGTATAACGAGGAGCTTAACTTTGGTGCAGATGCCGAAAACTTCGAAAAGGTCATTTCGGTTATTCGTGCCGTCCGTAACCGCAGAAGCGAAATGAACGTACCTCCTTCAAAGAAGGCTAAGATATGTATCGCTACCCTCTCTAAGGAGATATTCGAGGACGGTGCCGCATTTATAGCCCGTCTTGCTTCGGGAAGCAGCGTTGAGGTAGAGGAAAGCTTCGATATGCCCGATGCCGTTCTCGTAGTTACCGATAGCGCTAAGGTGTATATTCCTCTAAACGAGCTTGTCGACTTTACCGCAGAGCTTGCGCGTCTCGGTAAGGAACTTGAGGCCGCCAACAAGGATAAGGGCTTCTACGAGTCTAAGCTTAATAACCCCGGCTTTGTTGCCAAGGCTCCCGAAGCCGTCGTTAATCAGCAACGCGACCTTCTCGCAAAGACCCTCGACCGTATTGCTCTCCTTGAAGAAAGCATCGCAAAAATCAAAGCACAGATCTAATTCTCTTAAAAATAGGGGAGGGGTCAGACTCCTCCCACTATTTATTTTCCGGAAGTGTTGTTTATGAATTATAACCAAGCACTCAGCTACATTCATTCTTTGTTGGTCTTCGGCTCAAGGCCGGGGCTTGAAAGGATCTCCGAACTGCTCTCCAAACTCGGAAACCCGCAGAATAGCCTTAGATTTATTCACGTTGCGGGTACTAACGGAAAGGGCTCTGCCTGTAATATGCTGTCTTCGGTCTATATAAATGCAGGCTATAAGGTAGGGCTTTATACCTCTCCTTATATCGTCGATTTTCGCGAACGTATTCAGCTAAACGGCGAGTATATTCCTAAAGAAGACCTTGCCCGTCTGACGAAAACGGTTAAGGATACCGAAATAGAGGTGACCGAGTTCGAATTTATTACCGCTCTTGCCTTTCTTTGGTACGCTGAGCAAAAATGCGATATCGTTATCTTGGAGGTCGGTCTCGGCGGCCGTTTCGACGCTACAAACGTTATTGCCCATCCTCTTTGTTCGGTCATTATGAAGATAGACTACGACCATACTGCGATCTTAGGCGATACGATAGATAAGATCGCCTTCGAAAAATGCGGTATAATTAAAGACGACTGCCCCGTAGTTTCATATCCTCTTCAGGACCCCGCCGCTATGAAGGTTATATCTTCCTCTGCGAAAGCTCTTATCGTTCCCGATACCGATAAGATCGAAGTGCTTAGTTCCTCCATTGAAGGTAACTCTTTTATATATAAGGGAACTAACTATAAGACCAAACTGATCGGAACGCATCAGATATATAACGCCGTTACCGCTATTGAAGCCGTATCTGCCGCAGGACTTCCCTTAGAAAGCGATGCGCTGACCGAAGGTATCGCCGGTGCGACAGTTCCTGCCCGACTTGAGCTAATAAGCGGAGATCCGATCGTTTTCCTCGACGGTGCTCACAATCCTAACGGCGCTGAAGCCCTGTCCGAGTTTATGAAAAACTATAGCGGAGAGATAGTCGCTGTTATGGGAATGATGGCCGATAAAAACTGTAAGGGCTTTTTAAGCGAGGTTTTAAAATACTGCTCCGACGTTATAACCGTTACCGTTAAAGAAAACCCCCGTACAATATCTGCCGAGCAGCTTGCCGAGCTGGCAAAAGAATTTTGCGGTAACGTAACCGTTGCTGAAAGCTATGGCGAGGCCTTTGATATGGCAAAGGCGAAAACTGCCGATAAAAAGCCCCTTTTCGTGTTCGGATCTCTCTACCTTGCGGGCGCAGTTAGAGAAGAACTGATTTCCCGATATAATCCTTAGTTTCGACACCCGATTTCAACAGAATATATGTGTACAAGCCTTTATAATACTATAGAGGCTTGTATTTTTTTATGGAGGTTTTATATGAATATTAAAACTACAGGTGAGGTTATAACCGTCTATCTTTCGGGAGAGATAGATCACCATTTGGCAAAGGGTATGCGAGAAGAGATAGACAAAGCAATAGAGTACGGTATGCCGTCTCTGCTTATTCTCGATTTTTCCGACGTTACCTTTATGGATAGCTCGGGTATAGGTCTCGTTATGGGACGATACAGACTGCTACAGAAAACGGGTGCAACGCTGAATCTTGTTAATCTCCCCGAAAACATTTTTAAAATTATGAAGCTTGCGGGAATAGAACGCCTTGCAAGCTTGGAGAAAAGGAGTTAATTTATGCAAACGAATAAATTTTCACTAACCATACCCTCAAAATCGAGCAACGAATCTTTTGCAAGAGTAACCGTCGCCGCCTTTGTGACTCAGCTTGATCCTACCGTCGAGGAAATTTCCGATATTAAAACCTCGGTATCCGAAGCCGTTACCAACTGCAATATCCACGCTTATCCCGATTCTATCGGTAAGGTATACATAAGCGGCGAGATCTTAGAGGATAAAACGGTAAGAATTAAGATCCGTGACCGCGGCAGGGGAATAGAGGACGTTAAAAAAGCAATGGAACCGCTATATACTACCGGCGGCGAAGAAAGGGCGGGTCTCGGCTTTGCCGTAATGGAATCTATGATGGATAAGATAAAGGTCACCTCAAAACCGGGTAAAGGAACTACGATAACCCTTATTAAGAAAATAAACGATAAAGAAAATGCAAAATAGAAACCAACTGATCGAAGCCAATGTCAGACTGGTTCATTCCTGCTGCAAAAGGTTTACGGGAAGGGGAATGGAATACGACGATCTTTTTCAGGTAGGATGTATCGGACTTTTAAAGGCCGCCGAAGGCTTTGACGAATCAAGAGGTCTCTGCTTTTCTACCTATGCCGTCCCTACCATACTCGGCGAAATAAAAAGATTATTCAGAGACAGTGGCGCCGTTAAGGTGTCGAGAAGTCTTAAGGAGCTTTCTATGAAGGTCCAGCGCGAAAAAGAACGTCTCGAAAAGAGCGGCAGAGAAGCGACCCTGAGTCTTCTTTCCGAAACGCTGGGAGTTTCTGCTGAGGATATAGCCGAGGCCATCGCCGCGTCGCGGAACGTGATATCCCTAACCTTCGAAAACCCCGACGGTGAAAGCGAGCTTCAGCTTCCTACCGAAAGCTATGAGGATGAGATATGCTCAAAGCTTTTGATCGAGGATGCAATAGCGCGACTAAATAAGGAAGAACAGGCAATAATAACCCTTAGATACTTTGAAGAGAAG
>CASFDQ010000118.1 GCA_949293385.1 uncultured bacterium
ATTCATCAGGCTTTGCGTTCTCTCGCCGCAGGCGGCAGCCTTGCGGCAAGCTCACGCTTCGCCTGCTAAAAAACTCGGTGGCAGAAACTCTTCGACCTGCCAAAACGGAAAATTTTTGTGTGAGAGGAAGCCGACAAAACGCAGTAATACTGCCGTATTGCAAGTTTTGAGGCAAACTATCACCGAAAATTTTGTTTTGCAGGCGTAAAGAGTTCGACTATTGTCACCTTAAGTGAGGCCCAAATGAACACTGTACAAAACGAAATCTTAAAGCTTAAGGCCGAAAAGGATGCGGTAATCCTTGCCCATTACTACGCCCCCGCAGAGACTCAGGCGGTTGCCGACTATGTTGGCGACTCCTTTTATCTTGCGAAGGTAGCGAGCGGCCTTAAAAACCGACTCGTTGTATTTTGCGGAGTTGGCTTTATGGCCGAAAGCGCCAAGCTTTTAAACCCCGATAAAAAGGTTATCGTCCCCGACCTGTCGGCCGACTGCCCTATGGCACACATGGCCTCGGTAGAGAAGATAGAGGCGCTGAGGAAAGAATATCCCGACCTCGCGGTGGTATGCTACATAAATTCTACCGCCGAGCTCAAGGCCGCTTCGGACGTCTGCGTCACCTCTTCAAACGCCCTAAAAATAGTCGGTAATCTCGAGAGCAAAAACATTTTCTTTATTCCCGATAAAAATTTCGGCCGCTTCGTGGCCGAAAAGCTTCCCGAAAAGAACGTTATTTTAAACGACGGCTTCTGTCCCATTCACGATTCTCTTACCCCCGAGGAGGTAGCAAGCGCAAAGGCCCTTCATCCCGACGCTCTCGTCCTCGTTCACCCCGAATGCAGAGAAGATATCTTAGAATATGCCGATATGATAGGAAGTACCGCCGAAATGATAGCCTACGCCGAAAAAAGCGACAAGGCGGAATTTATAATATGCACCGAGGAAGGAGTAGCCTTTCCCCTTATCCTTAAGGGACCTAAAAAGCTTTTCTACTTCCCGAAGGAGGGCTTCGTCTGCCCCGATATGAAGCTCAATACTCCCGAAAAGCTTCTCTCTGCGCTAAGAAGCGAGGAAAACGAGACAGTTCTTTCGGACGAGACTCAAAAGGCGGCTCTTCGTCCCTTAAAGCGTATGCTTGAGCTTGCAAGGTAGCCTATGAAGACCGATATCGTAATAGTAGGCTGCGGCGTATCGGGCCTTTTTGCCGCCCTTAACCTTCCTAAAGACAAAAGAATAACCGTTATAACCAAGTCCCTCGCTGAAGAATGTGACTCCTACCTTGCCCAAGGAGGAATCTGTGTTCAAAGGGACGAAAACGATTTTTGGCCCTTTTATACCGACACCCAGCAGGCAGGGCACTTCGAATGTGACCCGCTGTCGGTCAAAACCATGATCGGACGTTCGAGAGAGATAATAAACGACCTTATTTCCTTCGGAGTAGAGTTCGAAAAGAGAGACGGCGAGCTTTCCTACACGAAGGAAGGCGCTCACTCAAAGCCCCGCATACTCTACAGCGCCGACAAAACCGGAGAAGCCATTACCTCTAAGCTTCTTTCGGCGGTAAGGGGACGTGACAATATAACCCTTATCGAATATACCGCCGCCGTCGACCTGATAACCGACCGAGACCTTTGCCGAGGAGTCGTCTGTAGGGACAAAGACGGAAGCTATTTCGGAATATCGGCCGATTATACCGTCCTTGCTACGGGAGGTATCGGCGGTCTTTTCGAGCATTCCACCAACTACCCACACCTTACCGGCGACGGGCTTGCATTTTCGATCGGTCACGGGGTAAGACTCAAAAATATCGACTATATTCAGATACATCCAACGACCCTCTATACGAAAAACAAAGGGAGAAGCTTCCTTATCTCCGAATCGGTAAGAGGAGAAGGCGCAATACTTCTCGACAAAAACGGAAACCGCTTTACCGACGAGCTTCAGCCGAGAGACGTTGTCACAAACGCAATATATAGTCAGATGGAGCTTGACGGCACCGATTTCGTTTATCTCTCCCTCGCCCCCATTCCCAAGGAGGAAATTCTTACCCATTTCCCCACTATTTATAAAAGGTGTCTTGAGGAGGGCTACGACATAACCAAAGAGCCCGTTCCCGTCGTCCCTGCACAGCACTATTTTATGGGCGGAATTGCGGTAGATCAAAAAAGCAGGACCGACAAAGCCCGACTTTACGCCGTAGGAGAGACGGCCTGCAACGGAGTTCACGGAAAAAACCGCCTTGCGAGCAACTCTCTGCTTGAAAGTCTCGTTTTTGCGAAGGCGGCGGCTGAGGATATCACGCTCGGATATTCGGCATTGCCCGACGGCGACGAACCCGAAATATTCCCCGAAAAATACGAAAACTGCGACGTAAAATATAAAAATCTTGTGCTCAGCGCGATAGAAAAGGAGAAAAAACGGATATGAACAATATCTCTATGACGGTAAACGCCGACGAACTTATTTTAATGGCTCTCAAAGAGGACATTACGAGCGAGGATATAACCACCGCTTCGGTAATGCCTGAGCATAAGCTGGGCGAGGTATGTCTTATCTGTAAACAGGACGGAATTATTGCGGGCCTTAAGGTCTTTGCAAGGGTATTTACCCTTTTAAATCCTCAGACCGTTTGCAAATTCACAAAAAAAGACGGTGACGAGGTTAAATGCGGCGAGCTTATCGGAAGGGTCACGGGAGATATCCGAGTTCTTCTTTCGGGAGAGCGCACCGCCCTCAACTACCTTCAGAGAATGAGCGGTATCGCAACCTATACGAGAAGCATCGTAAAGCTTCTTGAGGGTAGCGGTACAAGACTCCTCGATACCCGTAAGACCACCCCCAATATGCGAATTTTTGAAAAATACGCCGTAAAGGTCGGAGGCGGCTGTAACCACCGCTATAATCTAAGCGACGGAATCCTTCTTAAGGATAATCATATCGGCGCGGCAGGCTCGGTAAAGCGCGCGGTTGAGATGGCCAAGGAGTACGCTCCCTTTGTAAGAAAGATCGAGGTCGAAGTAGAAAACCTCGATATGCTTAAAGAGGCTCTTGAGGCAGGCGCAGACATAATTATGCTCGACAATATGTCGGTTGAGGATATGAAGGAGGCCGTAAAGCTCGCCAAGGGTAAAGCCGAGACCGAGTGCAGCGGTAACGTAACGAAGGAAAATATCGCAAGACTTACCGAGATCGGCGTCGACTATATTTCCAGCGGAGCCCTCACCCATTCGGCACCCATTCTCGATCTTTCCCTTAAAAACCTTCACGCCATTTAGGAGGGTCACGCCATGCGATCAGACGACCGCCGCAAAAAGCTTGCGGAAATCCTTCTTTCGTCGGCTCAGCCCGTCTCAGGCTCCGAGCTTTCGGAAAGACTCGGGGTATCCCGTCAGATAATCGTCTCGGATATATCAAAGCTTCGGCTTGCGGGCTTCGAGATCATTTCGACCCACACCGGATACGTTATGGCCTCTTCCCCCTATAAGGAAAGGGTATTTAAGGTTCTTCATACGGGAACTGATACGGTAATTGAGCTTACAGGCATCGTAAAGCTGGGCGGAACGGTTGTAGACGTCTTCGTCCGACATAAGATATACGGAAAGATCTCCGCCCCTCTCAACATTTTTTCGCTTGACGGAATAGAGCAGTTTTTAGAGGGTATCAAAAGCGGAAAATCAACCGAGCTTATGCACATCACCTCGGGCTATCATTACCATACCGTAAGAGCCGAGACCGAGGCTCAGCTCGACGCCATAGGAGATTTTTTAAAGCAAAAAGGCTTTGCCGTACCGGAAACATAAAAAACCCGACAAGGATATCCTTGTCGGGTTTCGTGCCTTTATGTAATTATTTCTTTAAAAGCTTTGCGGCAAAAGCAACTACGATAGAGAAGAAGCAATACTTTGCGGCAACAGCAAGGCCGCCTGCGAAGCCGTGAACGATGTTTCCGATACCGTACTTAACATTGATGGCACCGTTAATGAGCTCATAAAGGAAGCCTGCGCCACCGAGGCAAAGGAATACGAGGA
>CASFDQ010000119.1 GCA_949293385.1 uncultured bacterium
CAGACCCTTCGGCGCTGCGCGCCGCATACAAAAAGCTTCAGTCGCTACGCTCCCTCAGCTTTTTGTATGCGTTATCTTTGAGGTGAGTGTAAATATTTAGAAAGGGTATGATGTAGCCTCGACTATATCATACAAGAAAACTATGAACGAACAAATTCTTGAATTGATAAGAGCCAAAAAAGGCTTTATCTGCGATATGGACGGAGTTATCTATCACGGTAATCAGCTCCTTCCTCCCGCAAAGGCCTTCGTTGAATGGCTTCAAAGGGAGAATAAGCAGTTTTTATTCCTTACCAATTCAAGCGAGAGAAGCCGCACCGAGCTTCGTCAGAAGCTTCAGAGAATGGGCCTCGACATCCCCGAGGAGCATTTTTATACCTCGGCTATCGCCACCGCCCGTTTTCTCGCAAAGCAGAAGCCCGGCTGCAGCGTGTACTGCGTCGGCGAAGCGGGACTTCTTAACGCTATATACGAGGAAGGCCTTACCATAAACGACGTAAATCCCGATTACGTCGTTGTAGGCCCAACCCAGAACTATAGCTTTTCCAATATGTCCAAGGCGGTAAATCTCGTTCGAAACGGCGCCAAGCTTATCGGAACAAACCCGGATACTACCGCCCCTGCAGAGGGAGGCAGGATCATTCCCGACTGTGCCGCCCTTGTGGCCCCCATCGAGATATCGACCGGCAAAAAGGCCTATTATCTCGGAAAGCCTAACCCCCTTATGATGCGTTCGGGCTTCCACAGGCTCGGCTGTAAGAGTGAGGACGCCGTCGTTATCGGCGACCGAATGGATACCGACATCATCGCAGGCGTCGAATCGGGGGCGACCACCGTCCTCGTCCTTTCGGGAGTATCCTCCCTCGAGACGGTTGAGCAGTTCCCCTACAGACCCACCGTCATCCTCGACGACGTGGGATGTATAATAAAAGAATAGTCGGCGGTTTACCGTCAACAGTTATCAAAGAGTCTGTATCTTACTGAGACAGACTCTTTTTTTATAAAAAAGTATTGACAAATAGGAATGATTACTATATAATAAAATCAATAAAAATTCCTAATTTTACCAAAAAGCCCTAAAAGGGAGAAAGGACGAGTTTCGTTATGAAAAAAAGATTAGTAAAAAACAGGATCATCGTTTTGTCGATCGCAATAGTTCTGATACTTTCGATGCTGCTCTTTACCGCGGGCTGCAATCGGTCCGAAGCCGCGGCCGACCGCATTAAGACAGACGCAAACCCGCCCGTAGAACAAAAAGCGAACGAGCATATTGCCGATCTGCCGCCCGAAAACGAAGAAGCTTCTTCCGAAGCCCTTTCGCCTACCGAGAAAGCCGAAGGACTCATAGGGGAGGCCGCCGCAAGGCAAAAGGCTTTCGCTCATGCAGGCGTTTCGGAAAAGGATGTTACCTTAGAGCGGGTAAAGCTCGATAAGGACGACGGCCGTTTTGAGT
Organism: uncultured bacterium; assembly: GCA_949293385.1. GTDB lineage: Bacteria > Bacillota > Clostridia > Oscillospirales > Acutalibacteraceae > SFWF01. The sequence goes on from CASFDQ010000119.1 coordinate 1,454, forward strand.
ACGAGGTCGACTTCCGCGTCGGAAATACCGAGTACGAATACGATATAGACGCCCTTACCGGTGAGGTCCGCGAAGCCGACCGCGACCGTGAAGACGGGAAAGAAAATGAAAACGCCGTATCCTCAAAGGTCGACTCGGTTAAGGAGGTTACCGCTGAGAAGGCTCTGGAGATAGCCCTTGCTCACGCAGGCGTTTCGAAAGAAAAGGCCGTAATGGATAGGGTAGAGACCGATTTTGAAGACGGTAAAAAGATCTACGAGGTCGAATTCTATAGCGCGGGCTACGATTACGATTACGATATCGACGCCGAGACGGGAAAGGTTTTACGCTTCGAAAAGGAATACGACGATTAAAAAAGTATAATAGATTACCTCTCTGCCGCGGGGTCAAGGTCGTATACAGCCTTGGCCCCGCACTTTTTTGTGTAATCGCTAAATATAGTCCTAATGGTTACTGCAAGCACTATAATATGTGGTTGACTTTTACGGGAAAAAGTGTTATAATCCGAATGAAAACAGAGAAACTTCAAAGCCTCTTCTCGTTTGGTCAAAATGACCATCGGTGGGGGGCTTTGTTGGCTTTCTTGTGCATATTGCACAAGAGGGTCGGCAAGGCGATCGGAACGGAATTCCAAAAGGTCTTAGAGGCCAATAATAAGACCGCAAAAAGCTTCCGAAAAAAAGAATTTCTGTTTAATCTTATTTCACAGGAGGAAAACAAAGTGAAAGCAAAATCAACTAAAAGAGCATTACTTGCCAGCTTACTTTCTTTAGCAATCTGCATCTCGATGCTCGTCGGCTCCACCTTCGCTTGGTTCACCGACAGCGTTACCTCGGCTAATAATATTATTCAGTCGGGCAACCTCGACGTAGAGCTTTATTATCAGGTAGAGGGTCAGACCGACTGGACCAAGGTTACCCCTTCGACCAACGTATTTAAGGCAGGCGCTCTCTGGGAGCCCGGCTACACCGAGGTCGTTAAGCTTAAGGTAGTAAACGAGGGAAGCCTCGCCCTTAAGTATCAGCTCGGCGTTAATATCGTAAACGAAATAGGCTCTACCAACGTAAACGGTACCGAGTTTAAGCTCTCCGACTTCATTAAGTACGGAATCGTTGACGGAGATCAGGACTATACCCGTGAAACTGCCGTTGCCGCTGTAGACGCAACCGCAAACAAGCTTAACGTGGCCTACAAGTCCGCAGACCCTATTCAGCTTCTCCCCAAAACCGCACAGAACACCGATAACGAAGATATCGTTACCATGGTTGTTTATATGCCTACCACGGTAGGAAACGACGCTAACCACGCTAAGGACGCCGCCGTTCCCACCATCAATCTCGGTATCAACCTCTTCGCTACCCAGGCTACCGTTGAGGCTGACAGCTTCAATAATCAGTACGACGCATCCGCTCCTAACTTTTTACCTACCGGTGTAAGTGAAGATGATTTCGGAACGAACGTTGCCTATGTAAACGGCAATTTTTACCCTAACCTCAAAAATGCTCTTGCCGCAGTTCACGGTAATGGAGCAGATGAAAACATTATTTACCTTAAGCCCGGCGCAGATCTTGGCGAAGTAACACACGCACATGTTTGCTCAAATCTTACTGTTTACGGCAACGGAGCCTTCATTAGCGGAGGAGAACAAGATTTTGAGATTGGATTCCCTGCAGCCAGCAGTACTTCATGTGAGGGCATAAAGGATGATCTCACTCTGAATGTGTATAATCTAAACGGTGCTGCAGTCTGGGGCTCTGTTACGGCAACCCTTCCTTACGATATCAATTTGAATTTTGTTGACTGTAAGGATATGACCAAGGTGATGTTGCTGAAGAACGGAAGCACACCTTCTTACAAACTCAATATCAGCATTGACAACTGTACCTTTAAAGGAACAGACGCTTATAGAGATTCGGCTATTTACTGCCAAAATTTGGGAACTTTGAACGTAAGCAATACCACCTTTGAGAATTATGCAGTGGGTATAAACCAGAATAACAAGGACGGCGTTGAGAACTATACCCTTACCAATTGTGTATTTGTTGATTGTGCGACCGCTTCCAACGTTACTACCCAGACCTCTTATGCAGCACCCGTTCGTGCCGTTGCCAGCGCGGCAGGTACTGTTACCAATCTTACCCTTTCAAATTGCAAGTTCGTATATACCGGAACCGAAACTGCGATAAACGGCGATATTCTTACTTTCCAAGAGGGCAATGCGGGAACAGTCAATCTGACAAAGAACTAAAACCGACATTAACGTTCTTCGTTGAAACAAAAGGATTGAAATAAAACCTCTAAATAAAAAAGACTACAAACTTATCCCTAAAAAGGATAGGCAAGTAGTCTTTTTTTCTTGAAAAAACGGGAAGCATACTGTATACTTATATAGACTAATCTTACAGGAGAGAAAAATGAAATTTTACAGATCCGTTACCGCCCGCGTAGAGCAGGAAAACTACAATAAAGGCGTAAACCGCCTCGATACCGAAAGCGGCTATTATAAGGTCTCGAAAAGGCTTAACCTTCTTTCGACCGTCTGGCTTATGATCTTTCAGTTCGGCCTTATCTTCGGCGGTACGACCTCACTGCTTATCTATACCAAAAACGCGAAAAACCTCGATATGCCCCTTTATATCGTTACCTGCATCGCCTTCTTTGCGGTGGCCGTGTCCCTCTATCTTATAAAGCGAAAGCTTCACGCGATAGCCCTCGTTTTAAACCTTGCGGCCGTCTTTGCGCAGCTTACCCGAATCTATCGTAACGACACCGAGACCACCAACGACTTTTTAAATAACGGTTATCTTAATAACCCTAAATTCTGGATGTATTTCGTTCCGGGAATACTTATCTGCCTTTTTACACTTATGATCTGCCTTATCGGGATCAAGACCCGCCTGCATTTCAGAAAGGACTATAAGGCCGTCCTCGAAAAAATGTATACGACCTACCGCGAGGAAAACCCCGAGGTAAGCGACGTCGAATGGACGAAGCATTTAGAGGAGCTCGACGCTGAGCTTAAAGAAAAAGAGGATAGTAAAAAAGAGGAAAAGAAGTAGATGGCAACCCTTAATATAGTAATGGTCGAGCCCGAGATCGCGGGAAATACGGGAAACGTCGCCCGTACCTGCGCCGCAACGGGGGCAAGACTTCACCTTGTCCGTCCCTTCGGGTTTACGATAGACGATAAAAAGCTTAAACGGGCAGGCCTCGATTATTGGGACCTTCTCGATATAACCTATTACGATAATTTAGACGATTTTTTCGCTAAAAATGAAGGCGCATTTTTCTATTTTACGACCAAGGCTCTTCATACCCATACCGAGGTAGCCTACCCCGATAACTGTTATCTCCTTTTCGGGAAGGAAACTAAGGGTCTGCCCGAGGAGCTGCTCCTTAAAAACCCCGAAAGCTGCGTAAGAATTCCTATGGTGTCGGATGCCCGTAGCTTAAACCTTTCTAACGCCGTTGCCATAGGTACCTACGAGGTCCTTCGTCAGTGGAACTACCCCGAGCTTCAGAATTTTGGTCAGTTGCACAATTATAAATGGTAAAAAAACAATATTTCATAAGAAATATATGTTGCAAAAATCAGAGTTTTTGTGTACAATATAAATAATGTGTTTATTTTTTAACAATCACTTTCGAAAGGACGATTCAAAATGACAGCACTCAACAAAAAAACCGTAGATGACATCAACGTAAAAGGCAAGCGCGTTCTCGTTCGTTGCGACTTTAACGTTCCCCTTAAAGGCGGCGTTATTACCGACGAAAACAGAATCGTTGCAGCCCTCCCCACCATCAAGAAGCTTATTGCTGACGGCGGTAAGGTAATCCTCTGCTCTCACCTCGGTAAGCCGAAGGGAGAGCCCAAGCCCGAGCTTTCTCTCGCTCCCGTTGCCAAGAGACTTTCCGAGCACCTCGGTAAGGAAGTTGTTTTTGCCGCTGACGATAACGTTGTAGGCGAGAACGCAAAGGCCGCTGTTGCCGCTATGAAGGACGGCGACGTAGTTCTTCTTCAGAACACCCGCTACAGAGCAGAAGAGACCAAGAACGGCGAAGCTCTTTCCAAGGAGCTCGGCTCCCTTGCAGACGTTTTCGTAAACGACGCATTCGGCGCCGCTCACCGTGCACACTGCTCTACCGTTGGCGTAGTTGACTATGTAGAAGAGGCTGTTGTAGGCTACCTCATTCAGAAGGAGCTTAAGTACCTCGGAAACGCTGTTGAGACTCCCGAGCGTCCCTTCGTTTGCATCCTCGGCGGTGCAAAGGTTGCCGACAAGCTCACCGTTATCGAGAACCTGCTTAACAAGGCCGATACTCTTATCATCGGCGGTGGTATGTCCTATACCTTCGCAGTTGCTCAGGGCTACAGCGTAGGAACCTCTCTCGTAGATCTTGAGAAGGTCGACTACTGTAAGGAAATGCTCAAAAAGGCCGAGGAAAAGGGCGTTAAGATCCTTCTCCCCGTTGACACCATGATCACCAAGTCCTTCCCCGATCCCATCGATGCTCCCGTTGAGGCTTCCTGCGTTGCCGTAAACGCTATTCCCGACGATATGATGGGTCTTGACATCGGAACCGAGTCTGCAAAGCTCTTCGCAGAAGAGGTCAAGAACGCTAAGACGGTCGTTTGGAACGGACCTATGGGCGTTTCCGAGAACCCCGTTTTCGCAAACGGAACCATCTCGGTCGCTAAGGCTCTTGCCGAGACCGACGCTATCACCATCATCGGCGGAGGCGACTCTGCTGCAGCCGTTAACAACCTCGGCTTCGGCGACAAGATGAGCCACATTTCCACCGGCGGCGGAGCTTCTCTTGAGTTCCTCGAGGGCAAAGAGCTTCCCGGCATCGCCGCAATGAACGATAAATAATTTTTAAGATGAAATCCCTCCACGAAATCGCGGAGGGATATTCGTGTAATGTAGGGGCGGTCATTGGCCGCCCGTAAATAAAGGAGAAATAAAAATGAACAAAGCTACCCGTAAAGCAGTTATCGCAGGTAACTGGAAAATGAACAAGACCCCCGCTGAGACCACCGCTCTTATAAACGAAATGAAGCCCTTAGTTAAGGACGCAGACTGTGACGTAGTTCTCTGCGTACCCTACGTTGATATTGCCGCCGCAGTAGAGGCCGCAAAGGGCTCTAACATCAAGATCGGCGCCGAGAACGTTCACTTCAAGGCTTCGGGCGCATATACCGGTGAGGTTTCTGCCGAAATGCTTACCGCTTGCGGCGTAGAGTACGTCGTTATCGGACATAGTGAGCGTAGACAGTACTTCGGTGAGACCGATCAGACCGTCAACCTTCGCACCCTTGCCGCTGTAAACGCAGGTCTTACCGCTATCGTTTGCGTAGGCGAGACCCTCGAGCAGAGAGAGCTCGGCTACACCGAGACCCTCCTTAAGTTCCAGACCAAAATGGCTCTTACCAACGTCTCTGCCGAGCAGCTTAAGAATATCATCATCGCCTACGAGCCTGTTTGGGCTATCGGTACCGGCGTTACCGCTACCGCTGAGCAGGCCGACGAAGGAAACGGCTTCGTTCGCGAGGCTATTGCCGAGGTTTACGGCAAGGATGTTGCCGAGACCGTTACCGTTCAGTACGGCGGCTCTATGAACGCTAAAAACGCTGACGAGCTGTTAGCTAAGGTCAATGTTGACGGCGGACTTATCGGCGGCGCTTCCCTTAAGGCTGAGGATTTCAGCATTATCGTTAAAGCCGCTTCCAAATAAAAAACGGAGAAACGAAATGAAAAAACCTGTTGTATTATGTATTATGGACGGTTTCGGAGTAAGAGAGGCCACCGAGGGTAACGCCATCGCCGCCGCAAAAACTCCCAACCTTTCAAAGCTTTTTGCCGAAAACCCCTTTACCTCTATAGGAGCTTCGGGTCTTGACGTCGGACTTCCCGACGGTCAGATGGGCAACTCCGAGGTAGGTCACACCAACATCGGAGCAGGACGCGTCGTTTATCAGATGCTGGTAAAGATCTCCAAGTCCATCACCGATGGCGACTTCTTCGATATCGAATGTTTAAAGGCCGCCGTAGAAAACTGCAAAAAGAACGACAGCGCACTTCACCTTATCGGACTCCTTTCCGACGGCGGTGTTCACAGCCATATTGAACATCTTTACGGCCTCTTAGAGCTTGCAAAGAAAAACGGCCTTACTAAGGTCTTCGTTCACTGCCTTATGGACGGCCGCGACGTTTCCACCACCTCGGGCGCCGGATTTATTGCCGACCTTCAGGCAAAAATGGCTGAGCTCGGCGTCGGAAAGATTGCTACCGTTATGGGCCGCTACTACGCAATGGACCGCGACTTTGCCTGGGACCGCGTTGAAAAGGCCTATGCCGCTATGGTCTACGGCGAGGGAATAGAGGCCGATGACCCCGTAAAGGCTATGGAAGAGTCCTACGCCAAGGAGGTTACCGACGAGTTTATCGTACCCACCGTTATCGACAAAAACGGTATGATCGGAGCAAATGACAGCGTCGTTTCCTTCAACTTCCGTCCCGACCGCGCACGTCAGTTTACCCGTACCTTCGTCGATCCCGATTTCGATGGCTTCGAGAGAAGAAAGGGCTTCTTCCCCCTGAATTACGTTTGTATGACTCAGTACGACGAGACTATGCCTAACGTCACCGTCGCCTTCCCTCCCGAGGAGCTTAAGATGACCCTCGGCGAGTACCTTTCGGTCAAGGGCCTTACTCAGCTTCGCATTGCCGAAACTCAGAAGTACGCCCACGTAACCTTCTTCTTTAACGGCGGCGAGGAAAAGACCTTCGAGGGCGAGGACAGAGTTCTTATTCAGTCTCCCGACGTTCCCACCTTCGATCTTCAGCCCGAAATGAGCGCATATCCCGTATGCGACGCCGTCTGCGATAAGATACGCTCGGGCAAATACGACGTCGTCATCCTCAACTTCGCTAACTGCGATATGGTAGGCCATACCGGTATCTTCGACGCCGCCGTAGCCGCCGTTGAGGCAGTTGACACCTGCGTCGGTAAGGTTGTAGAGGCCGCAACCAAGATGGGCGGCTCGGTAATCATCACCGCCGACCACGGTAACGCCGACTTTATGTTCGACGAGAAGGGCGAGCCCTTCACCCCCCACACCACCAATCCCGTTCCCTTCTGCGTAGTAGGCTATCCCTGCAAGCTTCGTGAGGGCGGCCGTCTTGCCGACATCGCTCCCTCTATGCTTAAGATCTTAGGCCTGCCTCAGCCTGCCGAAATGAACGGAGACTCCATCATCGTCGACTGATTTTTGTTGAAATAAGAAAAAATAGTGTTATAATGATGGTAGTACAAGGTACTGCCATCATTTTTTAGTTGGTGATATTATGAAATACAGACATTTGCGTTTCCCCGACGGCAAGCTAAAGGCCGTCACCTTCAGCTACGACGACGGTAGCCGAAACGATCTCCGCCTTGCCGAGATTTTTGATAGCTACGGCGTTAAGGGCACCTTCAACGTCGTGGGCGGCTATATCGGTAATTCCGACCGTCTGAGCGCGGAGGAGATGAAGGAGAATTTTCTCGCAAAGGGTCACGAGATCGCCTGCCACGGCTTTGAGCATACCGCTCCAGGAATGCTCCGCCCCTTTGAGGGAATAGGGGAATATTTAAACGACCGACTGGCGCTGGAGGCTGCCCTCGGTAAGATCGTCCGCGGTCTTGCCTACCCAAACAGCGGCATAACCTATCTCGGAAACGGCGCCGACTACGAAAATATAAGGGGATATATTAAGGATCTGGGCTTTATGTACGCCCGAAGCCTTGCGGGGGATAATAACCGCTTCCGCCTGCCGAGCGACTGGTATAACTGGGTCCCCACTATGCATCACGACAACGAAAATTCCCTCTCTTGGGCGCAGGAATTTGCCGACCTTCCCGTATCGGGGGGCTATTTTCCTCGCTATACCCCGAGGCTTTTCTACGTCTGGGGTCATTCCTTCGAGTTTGAAAACAAGGGCAACTGGGAGCATATCGAGGATATTTTGAAGATCGTCGCAAACCGCGAGGATATTTGGTACGCCACCAATATCGAGATAAGAGAATACGTCGAGGCCTACGACCGTTTAGTGTTTTCTGCCGACTCGAAGACCGTTTACAACCCGACCCTCATCGACGTCTGGTTCGAACAGCCGAACGGTATGTTCTGCGTAAGATCGGGCGAATGTATATCGCTTGGCGATTAGTATTCATACGGCTGCGATCATAAAATCGCGGCCGTTTAAATTTAACTTTACTTTTTATAAAATATGTGTTATCCCTAACTTGTATAGGTGTCTCAAGTTCTTTTCGCATTGTTCTAAATTTATTGAAAGGAGATAAAACGATGAATAAAAGAACTTTACTTGCTTTGGTTTTATCCTTCGCGCTCATTCTTTCTGCCTTTGGCGGAATATCTGTAGCGGCCGAAGACGGAGCCACAGAAACCACATACTGGGACGGAACTACCATTACCGCTCCGGTCGACTCCAACGGCGACGGCGTTTATGAGATCAACAATGCCGCAGAGCTGGCCTACATCGTTACCCACGAGGTCAATAAAAAGTATATCTTAACCGCAGATATTTACGTTAATGACCTTTTGGTTAACGGCGACACCTTAACCAAGCTCGACGGCTCCGAGGTCGACACCTCTGCCTTAGCCGTATGGCCTGCAGACGATATTCCCTTCTGCGGAACCCTTGACGGAAACGGCCACACCGTAAGCGGTCTCTTTAACGACAGCACTCCTGCTGCCGCTTCTTCGGGCGACGGACGCGGCCTGTTCAACAGAGGCTATAACGCTACCGTTAAAAATCTCCATCTCTCCAACGCATATTTCGCAAACGGAACCTATATGGGCGGCGTTTTCGGATATGCAAACGGCGGCACAATGATCACCGTCGACAACTGCTACGTTGAAAACGTAACGGTCAAGACCTCTCTTGCCTCCAACGGTCAGTGCTATCCTGCCGTAGGCGGCCTCGTTGGCTACACTCAGAATTCCGGCCTCACCGTTAACAATACTGCTGTTGTCAATGCTGCCATCACAGGCTCTCGCGACGGCTCTATCCTCGGTGATGCCTGGAATGCCGGTGCCAACAATGTCGCCAACACCTATGTTATCTCGGACAGAGAGCCCTACGGTAACGAAACCTCCTCTACCGGAAACTTCAAGGGAGCTGTAACCGTCTCCAATTTCTATTCAAGCACCGCCACCACCGGCACCGTTGCGCCTCAGTCCAAGCAGGTAAACGAGTCGGGCTACAGAGGCGAAATGGCACGCTTCTGGGTCTACGGCCTCGGTGAGAATTTCTACACCACTGATAAATATCCTATGCAGGAGATCTTCCTGGGTGAGCCCGATCCTGTCGTTAATAAGCAGCTCGGAACCGCTCCCTTCGAGGGTAAGGGCACCGAGGAAGAGCCCTATATAATTACCGACGCAAACGGTCTTGAGGTAGCTGTCGGTATTTATGGCGGCGGCTATCACTACGAGCTCGGAAACGATATCTATCTTAACGATATTGATAAGATAGACTGGAAAACCGGCGAGGTAGCCGAGGGCTATACTCCGAACGAGTGGTTTGTCGCCCAATCTGATGTTACGGGATATTTTTACGATGGCTTTGCCAACAACGGCCGCTTCAGCGGAACTGTAGACGGCAAGGGCTATTCGGTTCACGGTCTCTACTATAATAAGGAGTCCCTCTCCACCGCAACCGGCCTTTTCCCCTGCACCAACAATGCTACCGTTAAAAACCTTGCCATCGAAAATTCTTACATCATCGGCGCCCGCCTCAACGGTGGAATCATGGGATATGCACAGGGTGGCTGTGTTGTCGATTCCTGCCTCGTTAAGGACACCGTAACAGTAGTCGGTTATAACGGCGGTAACGCATATTTCACCGCTGATAAAGAATTTACTTTAGCTAACTGTAAAGACCCTGAGAATCCTACGGCGGACGAACTCAAAAAAATAGGCAAGGCAGTCTCTCCGTTCTTAGGCACTGTTGCTACCGGAGTTTCCTTTGAGTCCTGTGCAACCGGCGGTATTATGGGCTATGCAAACGGAACCGAAACCGTTTCCAACTGTGCAGTTTACGCCGAGATCAGAAACATTGCCGATAACGAAAAGTTCAATACAACAAACCCCTTAACCAACGGCGGAAACCCCTATACAGTTACAAATGGCTCTCACATCAATGCTATCATTGGAACCGGCTGGAACTCTACGATCACCATGACCGGCAACCTTTCTACGCTTCATCCTCACGACTCTCTCAGCGGAGGCAAGGATGCGGACGGCAATCCTTATTATACTACCACCTGCGAGAACAACTACGCCTTCTCTCAGCACACCTACAACAGTGTAACTCAGACCTGCTGTAACGTTATTACCGAGGACGACCTCGGCGGAATCGCTCCCAAGTTCGTGCTTGAAACCTTCGATTTCGAAAACCTCTGGACCGCAACCTACGGCTACCCCGTACAGAAGGTCTTCGCAGGCGACGATGCTTATAAGCTTGGTGACGTTAACGCCGACAAGGCGGTCGACGCTTCCGATATGGCAGAGCTTCGCAAAAAGCTTATCGGTGCCGATCACAACATCGCTCCTTACGCTGGCTTCGTTAACGATAACGAGCAGGTAACCGACATCTTAGACCTCGTTGCCGTTAAAAACCTTATCGACGCAGAATAAAAATAATTGCTTTAAAACGGAACCTCGCAGAGGTTCCGTCAGATTACTGACAAACCCACCAAATTTTTGGTGGGTTTAAATATTTTAATACAAAATTAAGGAATGGATGCAATAGATCCTTGCTTGCAAGGATAGTTGCGATCTTTTTCATATTTTGCACCACTGCGGTGAATAAGCATT
>CASFDQ010000120.1 GCA_949293385.1 uncultured bacterium
TAAGGTCGACGAGTTTTGTAAGTAATGTAATTTTTTGATATGCGAGGAAAAAACGCAGTAAATCCTGTCGGATTTACGAGTATTTTGACGAAGGATAGCGGAAAATTCTTCTTCCAAAACCTGATTCGGGTCCCAATGGTTTGGTTATCTGTTACTCTGTTTACTCGCGCGTAGCGCTACTCACGCCGTAGGCGTTACTCTGACTGCTGACCACTGACCACTGAAAAAAAGCACCTCTCACGAGGTGCTTTTTTTAGTCGAACATATCTTTTACCTTATCGAAGAAGGATTTTTTCTTGCCGTAGTTTTTGTCGTCGGTGGCTTCGTCGAAGGCTTTAAGGAGCTCCTTCTGCTTTTTCGAAAGGTCCCTCGGGATCTCAACGTTAATAATAACGTACTGATCTCCCCTGCCCGAATAGTGAAGGCGCTTTATACCCTTATCGCGGAGTCTGTAGCGCTCGCCGGGCTGAGTTCCTTCGTGTATGTTAAGTCTGACCTTACCGTCTAAGGTAGGAACGATTATTTCGGCGCCCAAAGCCGCCTGTGCAAAGGTCACGGGGATCTCGCAGTAGACGTCGAAGCCCTCTCTTTCGAAGAAGGGATGCGGACGAAGGCTTACTCCGACGATAAGATCGCCGTCGGGACCGCCGTTAAGGCCGACGTTTCCGCCGCCTCTTATCGAGAAGGCCTGACCATCGTCGATACCGCCCGGAATCTCTACCTCGCGGTCGACGGTGAGCCTTACTCTGCCCTTACCGTTACACTTTTTGCAGGGGTGCTCTATAGTCTTACCCGCACCGCCGCACTTATCGCAGGCTCGCTGAGTCTGCATAACACCGAAGGGGGTTCTCTGCTGAACGTTTATGCGTCCGCTTCCGCGGCAGGCCGAGCAGGTAGAAGCCGAGGTGCCCTTTTCGGCACCCGAGCCCGAGCACTCCTTACAGTTTTCGATCTTTGTTACCTTTATGGTCTTTTTACAGCCCTTTGCCGCTTCCTCAAAGGAAAGGATGACGTTTACCTCAACGTCGCTGCCTCTTCTCGGGGCGTTGGGGTTACGGGATGAGCCGCCACCGCCGAACATAGAGCCGAATATATCGCCGAGGTCTCCGAAATCGAAGCCGCCAAAGCCGCCTCCGAAGGGATTTCCGCCACCTCCGCCTGCGCCGAAGTTAGGATCGACGCCTGCGTGACCGAACTGATCATAGCGGGCACGCTTATCCTTATCGGATAGGACCTCGTAGGCCTCGTTTACCTCTTTAAAATTCTTTTCGGCCTCAGCATCTCCGGGGTGAAGGTCGGGATGATAAAGCTTGGCCTTTTTTCTATATGCTTTTTTAAGCTCGTCGTCGCCGATATTTTTATCGACGCCGAGGACTTCGTAGTAATCTCGTTTGTCTGCCACTAAAAAACCTCCGGCTTTTTACTTAAATGATGTTTTGACTTCGTCAAAATGATGCTACAAAGTAATGATGCTGCCCTTTCGGGCAATGATGTTTTGCCTTACGGCAAAATTAAGGAGTGCCTTCGGCACGAATTATATAAATGCGTCGCAGACTCCGAAATTTGTGCGAAGCACATACATCATTCGGCGAAGCCGTACATCATTTGCAAAGCATACATCATTTGCGAAGCATACATCATTCGAAAACAAATAAGGCTTTCGCCTTATTTGTTTTCGTCAACGTCGGTGAAGTCGGCGTCGTATACGTCGGGGCCGGCGTTTGCGTTATTTTCGGGGTTTGCTCCGCCCTGAGCCTGCTGTGCTTCGGCAGCGGCCTTATAAAGCTTTTCGGAAACAGCGTAGACCTGCTTCTGAAGCTCCTCCTGCTTAGCCCTTATTGCCTCGAGATCCTCACCCTTTAAGGCTTCCTTAAGGGCTTCCTTAGCTTCTTCGATAGCCTTCTTTTCCTCTTCGGTGATCTTATCACCCATTTCGGAAAGGGTCTTTTCGGTCTGATATACCATCTGATCGGCGCCGTTTCTGAGGTCAACTGCCTCTCTGCGCTTCTTGTCCTCAGCGGCATACTCCTCGGCCTCCTTAACGGCCTTATCGATGTCGTCCTTGGACATATTGGTATTGGAGGTGATAGTAATAGACTGCTCCTTGCCGGTTCCGAGGTCCTTAGCGGATACGTGAACGATACCGTTAGCGTCGATATCGAAGGTTACCTCGATCTGAGGAATTCCGCGGGGTGCAGGAGAAATTCCGTCGAGGTTGAATACGCCGAGGGTCTTATTGTCCTTAGCGAATTCGCGCTCACCCTGAAGCACGTGAACCTGTACCGAGGTCTGACCGTCGGCAGCGGTAGAGAATATCTGACTCTTCTTTGCGGGGATAGTAGTGTTTCTGTCGATGACCTTGGTGGAAACTCCGCCCATGGTCTCGATTCCGAGAGAAAGGGGAGTAACGTCTAAGAGGAGAAGTCCCTTAACGTCGCCGCCGAGAACGCCGCCCTGAATTGCGGCACCGAGGGCTACGCACTCGTCGGGGTTAAGTCCCTTGGAGGGCTCTTTGCCGATGAAGTTTTTAACGGCCTCCTGAACGGCGGGAATACGGGAAGAACCGCCGACCATAAGAACCTTGTTTATTTCGCTCTTATCGAGGCCCGAATCGGAAAGGGCCTGACGAACGGGTCCCATGGTTGCCTCTACGAGGTCGTCGGTAAGCTCGTTGAACTTAGCGCGGGTAAGGGTTGCCTCATAGTGCTTAGGTCCGGTAGCATCGGCAGTGATGAAGGGAAGGTTGATGTCGGTAGAGGTCATACCCGAAAGGTCGATCTTAGCCTTTTCGGCGGCTTCCTTAATTCTCTGCATTGCCATTTTATCTGCGGAAAGATCGATGCCGTTTTCGGCCTTGAAGCCTGCAACAATCCAGTCCATAACGCGCTTATCGAAGTCGTCGCCGCCTAATCGGTTATTACCTGCGGTAGCGAGAACCTCCTGAACGCCGTCGCCAATTTCGATGATAGAAACGTCGAAGGTACCGCCGCCAAGGTCGTATACCATAACCTTCTGATCGTCTTCCTTATCGAGAGAGTAGGAAAGAGCGGCCGCGGTAGGCTCGTTTATAATACGCTTGACTTCGAGGCCTGCGATCTTACCTGCGTCCTTGGTTGCCTGACGCTGTGCGTCGGTAAAGTAGGCGGGAACGGTGATAACGGCCTCGGTAACAGACTGACCGAGATATGCCTCTGCGTCGGCCTTAAGCTTCTGAAGAATGATGGCGGATATCTCCTGAGGAGTATATGCTTTGCCATCGATGGATACGGTGTTGGTGGTACCCATATCGCGCTTGATGGAAGCGATAGTGCGGTCGGGGTTGGTGATAGCCTGACGCTTTGCAACCTGACCTACCATACGCTCGCCGGTCTTAGAAAAGGCCACAACGGAAGGGGTAGTTCTTGCACCTTCAGCGTTTGCGATAACTACAGCCTCTCCGCCTTCCATAACGGCAACGCAGGAGTTAGTAGTACCTAAGTCGATTCCAATAATTTTTCCCATGATAATTTTCCTCCGTAAAATTAAATGATGTTTCGCCTTTCGGCGAAATGATGTTTTGTTACACAAAATGATGTTACCCTTGGGGTAATGAAGCTTTGCCTTACGGCAAAATTTCGGTGTCGCTACGCGACTTATTTATAAAATGTCTTTCGACATATTATTTTTTGCAGTTTTGCAAGAGGCTATCAGCAAAACTCGTATTCCGGCACACTTGTTATCTAAGCTTTCATAGGTTGTTTTATCAATATAACCGGTTTCATATAAAAGTTTGAGCCAAAATCCTGTTTCGTTTGCCTCTTTAAGTGCTATTTGTAACTTTGAAACAAAGTCAGCCTTGCTTTGCGCATATTGTGCTTCATTAATGTTGGCGCCTATGGAAGTTCCGCTTCTTCCTATTTGATTTGATATTACAGTTTCGCGTTGTTCTTTCAAAGACTTCACTAGTGCAATAATTTCTTTTGCAAATTCAAAAGAGATATCAACAAGCTTGTTTTCCTTCACTCTTATTTCTCCTCTTTTATTTTCGTTCCCGCAAGGGAACTCCTTAATGTTGCCGAAGGCAATACATCATTCGGCACAGCCGAACATCATTTGCCGAAGGCATACATCATAGCGAAGCTACATCATGGCAAACTAAAACTCCGTTTTAGTTTGCTACCTGCACCATAGCGGGTCTTACGACGGTATCGCCGAACTTGTAGCCCTTCTGAAGAACCTGAGCGATCACGTTTTTGCCTAAAGACTCGTCTTCGATATGCATTATTGCTTCGTGAAGATTGGGGTCGAACTGCTCCCCTACCGCTCCGATCTCGGTAAGACCGAGTTTTGAGGAAAGATCGGAAAGCTGCTTCACGATCATTTCGATACCTTTGCTGAACTGCTCGGTTCCCTGCTCAAATTCCTTTGCGCGGTCGGCATTGTCGAGTATGGGAAGCAGGGTCTTCATAACCTGCGCCTTTGCGTATTCGGCGGTAGTTATCTTTTCCTTTTCGGTACGCTTTTTATAATTGTCGAATTCGGCGGCAGTTCTGAGCAGAAGGTCGTTTTTCTGCTCCAGCTCGGCCTTTAGTTTTTCGACCTCAGCGTTTTTTCTCGGCTTTTTTTCTTTTTTAGGAGCGGCTTCCGCCTCAGGTGCGGCGGTTTCGGTCTGCTCCTTCTTGATTTCTTCAGACATTTAATATTCCTCCAATCCTTTAAGGACCTCGCCTATCATTTCGCCTACCTTATCGGCTACGTAGGCGGCGCTCGGCATTATGTTTTCATAGGCCATTCTGGTAGGTCCGATAACGGCCAGTTTTCCGTATTTATTACCCTTTCCGTAGGAGGCGACCACCAGACCGGTTGGCTTTAGCTCCAAATACTCGGTCTGATCTCCGAAAACGACCTCTACGGGGGAGGTTGCGGAAGAAAGGATTCGGTGAACGACCTCTCCTGTCGAAAGCAGGTCCAAAATGCTTTTCGCCTGCATATCGGAAGGGCAAAGAGAAAAGAGATTTGCGGCGCCTCCCATATCGACCTGAGTACGTCTAAGCTGAGCCGCAAGCTCGAAAACGCAGGAGAAAAGCGGAGCCAGCACCAACGCGTCGAGACCTGAAGAAGCGACTATGCTCTGAAGATAGGCCATATCAAGAGCGGCGATATCCTTAGAGCAGATCTTCTCACTTGAGATCTTATCGAAGACCGAGATCAGCCCTGCGTCTATCGGGGAGCTGAGACTGCAGAGACGGTTTCGGGTCCTTCCGTCGTCGGACACGACGAAAACTACTACAACGCTTCGGCCTACCGGCACAAGGCTTATTCGCTTAAGTCTAAGCCCCTGCTGAGATCCGGTCACCGAAACTACGGGAAGTCCCGTAAGCTTCGAAAGTGCGTCGGCGGCGGCGCTTCCGATGGTCTCGGGGTCGCTTTTTGCCGGTTCGAGCATACTGTCGATTATCTCCTTACGCTCCTTTGAAAGAGGGGTCTTAGGCATAAGCTCGGAAATATAGAGCTTATAGGCCATTTTCGTAGGAACGCGGCCTGCAGAGGTATGGGGCTGCTCAAGGTAGCCCATTTCGCAAAGGTCGCTCATCTCGTTTCGAAGCGTTGCCGAAGAGGGGGCGTTTTCGAGGCGGGTAGCAAGAATTTTAGAGCCTATCGGCTCCCCCGTTTCGATATAGGCCTTAACTATTTCGGCGATAATTGCCTTTTTTCTCGGCGCAAGATCCATACTTTCCCTCCTCGTTTATATTATGTGCTACAAGTTAGCACTCCATTCGTCCGAGTGCTAACCGCAATAATAATTTACCACTTTCTTCCCCATTTGTCAATAGGTAAATATGAAAAAACCGTAAATATTTTTTGACTTTCCCTGACCATTGAGAAACAACTGCTCCCCTTACATCTTCCGTGCGCTTAAGGTTATTTTATAAGCAGGGTTTAACCGCAATAAATTATTTATCCCTCTCATCCAACGCATAAAGTTAAACGGCAACGCACAAACCAAAATGTGCGTTGCCGTTTGTGTTTTTTATTGGGATGTTGTCCCGTTTAGATTTGCGATGTAGGTTTCTACTCATCCACCACTACGGAAAAGTTTCGTTTGCGACGATAGTCGCAACATCGTTTATGCAAAGCATAACATCATTTGCCTTAAGGCAACATCGTTTTCCGACCGCAAACGAAAACGATATTTGCGCCTATGGCGCAAAATGATGTTCCTCCCTGCGGTCGGAAATACGACCCTACGGGTCGCGGTCCCCCTTCCCTGCTAGGGAAGGCTGACGGATACCGAAGTAATTATGATATACGAAAACCATAAACTTTTGCAAACGTTTAGAAAATAGGGGGAATTCCGTTTTCCTGCATAAAAATTATTTTCCCATCTTCCCTCTGCCCTTGCCCCTTACGCGTAAGGAAAAACGGGTGTTGTAATTACGAAAAAGTTTCGTAAGGTCAGCTATTGATTTTTGGATTTTACTATGATATAAGTAAGTCAGAAACCTATGAGAGGGTTATTTATGAACACTTTACGTTTTGATCTCAGCAAAGATGGAAACAAATTTAAAATACTAAACGCTACCAACGGCGGTCCCTGGCACAAGCGACACGCAAATGACCAAGGTCGCAGTAATTTTAGTGACTATAAGGCGGCAAGAATACCCTATTCGAGAAATCACGATTCGGGCGTTATAGGTATTTACGGAGGACCTTATTCCCACGATATAAGCGCTATTTTTCCGAATTTCGACGCCGACGTAAACGACCCTGATTCATACGATTTTGCCTGCACCGACGAGTCGATACTTATCTGCACGGAGGCCGGAACCGAGACCTTTTTCCGCCTCGGTCAGACTATTGAGCATCAGGTAGTAAAGCACAACGTTTTCCCGCCCAAGGATTTTAAAAAGTGGGCCGAGATATGCGAGCATATCATCCGTCACTATAACGAAGGCTGGGCAAACGGATACGCGCTTGGTATTAAGTACTGGGAGATATGGAACGAGCCCGACCTCGATATTTATCAGGACTATAAGCGCACCTGGACCGGCACCTCAGAGGAATTTTTCGACCTTTACGAGACGGCGGCAAAGCATCTTAAAGAAAGATTCCCCCACCTTAAAATAGGCGGACCCGCAAGCTGCGGCAGAGAGGAATGGATAGAGGAGTTTATAAAAGAAATGGCCAAAAGGAAGGCTCCTCTTGACTTTTTATCCTGGCATATCTACTGCAGCGAGCCCGAATGGATATCGGTACGAGGCGGCAAGGTTAAAGGCTGGCTTTTGGAAAACGGTTTTACTCAGACCGAGAACCACTGTAACGAATGGAACTACGTAAAAGGCTGGACGGGCGACGATTTCATTTATTCAATAAGATCGATGCACGGCGCTAAGGGTGCGGCCTTCGTTTCGGCGGCTATAGCTCTGGCGCAGGCATCTACCATCGATATGCTGATGTATTACGACACCCGTCCCTCGGTATTCTGCGGTGCTTTCGATCTTTACACCTACGAAAAACTTAAGGGCTATTATCCTCTTTACTGGTATGGAAAGTTCTATGATATGGATAGAGAAATACCCTCCGAAAACAAGGTTGATAACGTTTATTCCCTTTGCGGTGTGGATAAGGAGGGTAAGGCGCTGGTACAGATCACCTACTATTCCGACGACGATAATGCGGAAAATAAGACGGTCAGCGTTGATCTTGGAAAAACGGGCAGGTATGAGGTCTATCTCGTTGACGAGAACCACGACGGCGAGCTTGTGGATACCACCGAAAATCTCACCTTCGACCTTAAGCGCTACAGTATTTTGCTTATAAAGGAAATATAAAGTTCGGGTTTAACGGCTGCGATCAACCTCGCTTTTTTGAGGAAGATCGCAGCCGTTTTACATTTTCGGTATCCGTCCGATAACCGACCGCTGAATATGTATTTCTTTTCCTATTGACTTTTTGAAATTTTAGGAGTATTATATTTGTAGAACGTTTGTTCTTTTTATTTTGCCGTTTTGGGGGTGAGGGTACGGACAGGGTAGTTTTTCATTTGGACTGTAATAAGTTTTTCGCTTCGGTGGAGTGTCTTCACCGTCCCGAAATAAGGGAGTTTCCCGTGGCGGTGGGCGGAAGCGCCGAAAAGCGGCACGGAATAATACTTACGGCAAATCAGGTTGCGGCAAAATGCGGAGTTAAAACGGCCGAGCCTATATGGCAGGCGAAAACCAAATGCCCCGAGCTTATAGTCGTTCCCCCTAACTATCCTCTTTACGTTCGGTTTTCGGGACTCGTTAAGTCGATATGCGCCGACTATACCGATAAGGTAGAGTCCTTCGGTCTTGACGAAAGCTGGCTCGACGTTACCGATAACGTAAAGGATATAAGGCAGGGAGAGCTTCTCGCGAACAAGATAAGAGAGCGGGTAAAGGAGGAACTCGGTATAACCGTTTCGGTAGGGGTATCCTGGAACAAGGTCTTCTCGAAGCTTGGCTCCGACTATAAAAAGCCCGACGCGGTTACCCTTTTCTCCCGCGAAAACTACCGCGAAAAGATATTTCCCCTACCCTGCCGCGATCTGCTTTACGTAGGCCCTGCTACCGGAAAAAAGCTTTTGTCGAGAGGAATTTTCACTATAGGCGATATTGCCGAGGCGGGTCCCGACGCCCTTTGCTCCTTTTTAGGTAAAAACGGGTATATGCTTTACGCCTTTGCGGCAGGACTTGAGGATAGCCCTGTTAAGGACGTTTTACATCAGCGAGGGGTAAAATCGGTCGGAAACTCGGTTACCGCACCCCGCGACCTTATCTCCTGCGAGGACGTAAAGCTTACCTTTGCGGTCCTGGGCGAGACGGTTGCGAGGCGACTTCGCGATCAGGGGCTAAGGGCAAAGAAACTCGGAATATCGGTAAGAGACAGCAGGCTTAACACCTTCACGAGGCAGACCGGCCTCGATATGCCTACCTCCTCGGCCGATACTCTTCTCGCAAACGCGATGAAGCTTTTTTGCGCCGATATGGCCGAGCCCTTTAAGGTAAGGAGCGTAGGGATCTGCGCCTATGAGCTTTGCTCGGCCGATCTTTCGGTTCAGTTCGATATGTTCGGAGAGGTAAAACGAAACGAACGGGCCGAAAAGCTCGAAAAAACGGTTGATATTTTAAAATACCGATTTGGAAACGACTGTGTTAAAAGGGCGTCGATGCTGTCGGATATTAAACTTACCGACTTCGACCCCTACGAGGATCATAAGGTTCACCCCGAAGGATGGTTTAAATTATGAAATACAAAAAGAAGTACGTTGAGGTCACGGCAAAATTTGATACCGAGGGAAGGGTCTTTCCTCTTAAAATTTTATGGGAGGACGGGTCCTCCTATTTTATCGATAAGGTTTTGGACGTTCGTCCTGCCGCCTCTCTTAAGGCGGGCGGTGCAGGTATACGATATACCTGCAGGATAAATATGACCGAAAAATTTCTGTTTTTAGAGGAAAGCCGCTGGTTCGTTGAGGAGATATTAAAAGATTAGTGTTGTAAAATCCGACGGGGTTTGATATAATTGTATCACTTAATTATTTTGAGGTGACCCAAGTTGGATTTTAAAGAAAAATATCTTCATTGGTGCGAACGTGCAGACGAAGAGACCGTAAAAGAGCTTAAGGCTATCGGCGGCGACGAGACCGAAATAAAGGACCGATTTTATAAGGATCTCGAGTTCGGTACCGCGGGACTTCGCGGCGTTATAGGCGCAGGCAGCAACAGAATAAATAAATACACCGTAGCCAAGGCCTCCGAGGGCTTCGCCCGATATATTGAGGCAAAGGGCGAAAAGGCCAAGGAGGACGGCGTTGTTATCGCACACGACAACCGTCACGGAGGACGTCTTTTTGCCGAGGTTACGGCGGGAGTGCTTGCCGCCCACGGAATTAAGGTGTACCTTTTCGAGTCCCTTCGTACTACCCCCGAGCTTTCCTTTGCGGTAAGATATCTCGGCTGCTTTGGCGGCGTCGTTATCACCGCTTCCCATAATCCTCCCGAGTATAACGGATATAAGCTTTATGACGAGAACGGTTGTCAGCTCGTCCCCCATATTGCCGACGAGGTAACCGAGTACGTAAACTCGGTCTCCGACGAGCTCGGCGTTAAATTCTTAAGTCTCGAGGAGGCAGGCGAGCTTATAGAAACGGTTGGCGAAGAGATCGACGAAACCTACTACGAGGAGGTATTAGCCCTTCAGTTCGACCCCGAAGAGGAAAGAAACATTAAGATCGTATACACCCCTCAGCACGGCACCGGCAACATACCCGTCCGAGACGTTTTGGACGAGGCGGGATATATGGTACTTCCCGTACTTTCGCAGTGTGAGCCCGACCCGAATTTTTCGGGCACCAAGAGTCCCAACCCCGAGGTTCCCGCCGCATACGACGCCGCAATAGAACTAATGCGCGAGCATAAGGCCGATATTGCCATCGCCACCGACCCCGACTGCGACCGTCTGGGCGCGGTAATAAACTGCGGCAAGGACGACTACCGCCTTATGACGGGAAATCAGTCGGGCGCCCTTATTCTTCATTACATACTTACCCGTATGACCGAGCAGGACTGCCTTCCCGATAACGCCGTTATGATAAACACGGTAGTTACCTCTACCCTCGGCGACAGGGTTGCCGAAGCTTTCGGCGTTAAGGTAGAGAAGACACTTACCGGCTTTAAGTTTATAGGTGATAAAATAAAAGAGCATAATGAAAAGGGCGATCTTGAATACGTTTTCGGCTACGAAGAAAGCTACGGCTGTCTGGTAGGCGATTTTGCCAGAGATAAAGACGCGGTTCAGGCTTCCCTTATGTTCTGCGAGGCGGCCGACTACTATAAGAAGCAGGGCAAAAATCTTTTCGACGTTTTAGAGGAGCTTTTCGAAAAATTCGGATATTATCTCGATACTCAGTCCTCCACCTTCTTCAGAGGAATCGACGGAGCTGACCGTATGAACGCGCTTCTTGACAATATGAGAAAAGATCCCATTACCGAGGCCGCAGGAATAGGGGTTTCCTCGGTTGAGGATTTCCTTCTCGCTCCCCCCGAGGGCTTCGTTCCCTCCAACGTGCTCCGCTATAACCTTGCCGACGGAAGCTTCGTTGCAATACGTCCTTCGGGTACTGAGCCTAAATGCAAGGTTTATTACTGCGTAAGAGGCGAGAATAAGGCCGAGGCCGAAGCTAAGCTTTCGGCCCTTAAAGAAATTTTTGATATTAAAGGATAGTTATGTCACATCCGTTTAAACATTTAGGCACGGTCATAAAACACCGTCACAAGGTTTTCGTTCACTGCGTTAAGGCAGGAATACCCATAAGAGGCCTTCTTCACGACCTTTCGAAGTTTTCTCCTACCGAATTCATACCCGGAGCAAAATACTATCAGGGTATGCGAAGTCCTAACGAGAGAGAGCGTGAGCTGTTCGGATATTCGGCGGCCTGGATGCACCATAAGGGCAGAAACCGTCATCATTTTGAGTACTGGAACGACGTTGATCCAAAGACCAAAAAATACGAGCCGGTAAAAATGCCCATAAAGTATTTTAAGGAAATGTTTTGCGACCGCGTTGCGGCAAGCAAGATATACCGAAAAGAGGATTATACCGACGACTATCCCCTTCAGTATTTCCTCAGAGGCAACGCCCGAAGCTATATGCACAAGGAGACGGCCGACCTTTTGGAGAAGTGCCTTACGATGCTCCGCGACAAGGGCGAAAAGGAGACCTTTAAGTATATTAAGGGTTTAAAAGAGTATTAAATATTAAAAGCAGTATGCTCGAGCATACTGCTTTTAAATTTTTTATATTACTTGCAGAATTCGTACATCGTGCGGTAGGTCTCGTAAACGTCGAACTTTGAAACTACCTCGAAGGGAGCGTGCATCGAAAGGACGGGAACTCCGAGGTCCACAACGTCGACGCCCATATTGGCGATATACATTGCAACAGTACCGCCGCCGCCGAGGTCAACCTTACCAAGCTCACCCGTCTGCCAGATGATGCCTGCCTCATCGAGCATATTTCGAACGTATGCTACGTATTCGGCCGAAGCGTCGGAGGTTCCGCTCTTACCGCGGGCTCCCGTATACTTGGTTATGACCGCGCCGTAGTTAAGTCTTGCGGCGTTCTTAGCTTCCATTACATCCTTAAAGGTGGGGTCGAGGCCTGCGTTAACGTCGGCCGAAAGACACTTTGAATTTCGAAGGGCTACGGTATAGTCTACCCCCTGAGCCTCGGCTATATCGCGGACAACGTAGCGTAAAAAGTCGGAATTAAGGCCTGTATTTCCGTCGGAGCCGATCTCTTCCTTATCGGTAAGGATTGCGATAGCGGTCTTTTCGGGGTTTTCGACCTCGGTAATTGCGATAAGAGCAGGATAGGCGCAAACGCGGTCGTCGTGACCGTAGGAGCCGATAAGGGAGCGGTCGAAGCCGATATCGCAGGGCTTTGCGGCGGGGACACATTCAAGCTCGGCCGAAAGGAAGTCTTCCTCGGTAACGCCGTATTTCTCGTTTAAGATAGCCATAATATTAAGCTTTACAAGCTCGCTTGCCTTATCGTCCTTAAAGGGACGGGAGCCTATAAGAATATTGAGCTCTTCGCCCTTTATTCCCTCGTTTAAGGTACGCTTATACTGCTCCTGTGCAAGGTGGGGCAGAAGGTCGGTTATCACGAAGCAGGGGTCGTTTTCCTCCTCACCGATACAAACCTCGGTAACGGTGCCGTCCTTTTTGGCAAATACGCCGTGAAGGGCTAAGGGCATAGCGGTCCACTGATACTTCTTAATTCCGCCGTAGTAGTGAGTCTTAAAGAGGGCCATTTCGGTATCCTCGTAGAGGGGATTGGGCTTAAGATCGATTCGGGGAGAGTCGATATGAGCGGCGGTTATCATAGTACCACTGTCTACGGTGTTTTTACCTACAACTACAAAGGCCACCGTCTTACCGCGGTTATTTACGTAGTATTTTTCGCCTGCCTCGTACTTTTTGCCCTGAACGTAGGGGGTAAAGCCTGCGGCCTCGGCAATTCTTATAGCCTCTTTTGCGGCCTCGCGCTCGGTCTTACCCTTTGCTAAAAAGCTTTTATAGCCTTCGCAGAAGGCGGTTATCTTTTCCCATTTCTCGTCGCTCGCCGACCTGAGGCCGTTTTTGCGGTCGATAAAAAGCTTTTCCTTTAAAAGCTCGGCTTTGGATTTTTCACTCATATTATTTTCCTCCCGTAAGTTTAAGTAAAAGGTTTTTAAAATCGTTTTTAAAGGTTTCTTTGTCCTTATCGTTATATATTATATTTTGAGTTTTTTCCTTATAATATTCGTCGGGTTTTCCCGCCGACATACGAAGCTCGGCCGCTTGGTCATCTATATCGTCGCGGAGCATTATCCTCTTTTTACGAACAGTCTTTTCGCTCAGCACGGCACAAACGTCGTCGCAAAGCTCTTCGGCTCCCGCCTCATAAAGGGTCGGAGCGTCGAGGAGAACTTTTTCGCTTTCGCTGCCCTTTATTTCATCCTCTAAAAGCCTTAAAATAAAGGGAAATATGGTTTTATTAAGCAGGTCGGTTTTTTCCTTTGACGAAAAGGCCTTTTTTGCAAGGGCGGCTCGGTTTAAGCTATTATCGGAATTCAGAATATCCTTTCCGAAGGCTTCACTCAATGCGCTGAGGCAGGAAGCATCATCGGTCGCTTTTCTTGCTACGAGGTCGCAGTTTATAACAAAAAATCCAAGCTCCTCCGCCACACCGCAGGCGTCTGTCTTACCCGCACCTGTCGGTCCCGTCAGTCCTAAAACGTATTTCATAGCTCTATCACCCTAAAAGCCGCCGCACGTATGAGGCGGTTATATACCGCAAGGGAAACCCCCGTTTTTTCGGGCGCATGAATATAGATTTTATCTTTTCCTAAGGTATCTGCCTTACGAAGGAGGGAGAAAATACTTTTCGCCTGCACCTCGCCGTCGGCTTTAGCGCCGTAGCTTAACCAGTCGCAGGTAAGATTTTTCTCGTCCTCGGCAAAGCAGATAGCAAGGCAGTTTTCCTGCAGGTTTACAAAATTCGCAAAAGCTTCTTCGCTGCCGCTTATAAGTATGACCTCGGTCTTAGGAGAATAATGCTTATACTTCATTCCCGGAGAAGCCACCTTCTCCCCCTTTTCGGGTTCGGAAAGAACGGCTTTATCTATAACGAGGTTTGGAATATATTCCATAAGCTCCTCGGCGGTAACCCTTCCGGGGCGGAGCAGACGGGGCGGCTCGGTAGCCAAGGATACGACGGTGGATTCAACACCGACCTCACTGCTTCCCGACATAATAAC
Organism: uncultured bacterium; assembly: GCA_949293385.1. Classification (GTDB taxonomy): domain Bacteria; phylum Bacillota; class Clostridia; order Oscillospirales; family Acutalibacteraceae; genus SFWF01. Next base: position 14,306 of record CASFDQ010000120.1, read on the forward strand.
GGCGTCTATCCTTCCGTCAAGGTCAGCTATAACGTGCTCGGCGGTAGTAGGACTCGGGGAGCCCGAAATATTGGCAGAGGGGGCGGCAAGAGGTATTCCCGCCGCTTTTATGACCTCCCTCGCTACCTTATGAGAAGGCATACGAACGGCCACCGTATCGAGTCCTCGGGAAACGCTTTCGGCTATTTTTTCGTTCTTTTTGAGAACGAGGGTAAGAGGACCGGGCCAGAAAGCGTCGGCCAGCTTCTTTGCGATGGGACTGAATTCTGACACGGCCGAGCTTATCATATCGATATCGCTTATATGAACGATAAGAGGGTTATCCTGCGGACGGCCCTTCGCAGCAAAGACCTTTTCGATAGCCTTATCCGAAAAGGCCGAGGCGGCAAGACCGTAGACCGTTTCGGTAGGTATGGCGACAACGCCGTCAGCCTTTAAAATATCTGCGGCGGCGTCTATTCCTTTTTTATCGTCGGTTAGTCTTGCGGTTATCATAGCTTTTCCTTACTGCTCGGCTTCGGCCTTGAGCATTTCCGTTCTGTAGTAGGTTATGAGGGCGTCTACGACCTCTTCCATATCGCCGTTTACGATCTGATCGAGCTTATAGAGGGTAAGGCCTATTCTGTGATCGGTGACGCGTCCCTGCGGATAGTTATAGGTTCGGATCCTTTCGCTTCGGTCTCCCGTTCCAACCTGTGCCTTACGGTCGGAGGCAATGGCCTCATTCTGCTTCTCCTGCTCCATTTCGTAAAGGCGGGAACGAAGGACCTTCATTGCCTTATCCTTGTTTTTAAACTGACTTCGTTCGTCCTGACATTCGACGACGAGTCCCGTCGGAATATGAGTTATACGGATAGCGGATTCGGTCTTGTTGATGTGCTGACCGCCTGCGCCGGAGGAACGGAAGGTATCTATCTGAAGATCGGCGGGGTTGATATCGACCTCAACGTCCTCGGCCTCGGGAAACACCGCTACGGTTACGGTAGAGGTATGAATTCGGCCCGAGGTCTCGGTTTCGGGAACGCGCTGAACACGGTGAACTCCGCTTTCGTACTTAAAGCGGGAATAGGCTCCCTCGCCCTCTATCATAAAGCTTACTTCCTTATAGCCGCCAAGCTCGGTCTCGTTGGCGTTTATGACCTCGACCTTAAAGCGCTTTGATTCGGCATACATGGTATACATACGCATAAGCACCCCTGCGAAAAGGGCGGCTTCCTCTCCCCCTGCGCCACCGCGGATCTCGACGATAACGTTTCGGTCGTCGTTGGGGTCCCTGGGCAGAAGGAGTATCTTAAGCTCCTCGGAAAACCTTTCGATATTGGCCTTAGCCTCTAAATATTCTTCTTCAACAAGGTCTTTGAAATCCTTGTCGAGTCCTCCTGCGTCAAGGAGCTCCTTAGCCTCGGCTTCGGCGGCTTTAGCGGCCGAATACTCGCGGAATTTTTCGACTATGGGAGTAAGCTCAGCGTGCTCCTTCATAAGTTTTCTGAACTGCTCATTATCGGCGATAATGACAGGGTCGGAAAGGAGCTGACCGATCTCTTCAAAACGCATCTCTACGGCTTTTAGTTTATCAAACATAGTTATTCTCCGATTCTTTCGATTTTTTTAATATTCTTTTCACACTTTGAACGGGGAACCATTACTTCCCTATCACAGCCCGTGCAGCGAATTTTGAAATCCATTCCGATTCGAAGCACCGTGAAACTGTCGGCACCGCAGGGGTGCTTCTTCTTCATAACCAAGGTATCTCCTACCCTGACGTCCATAATTCGTGCTCCTTTCGTCTTCATTTCATATTATTATACAACAACATTTATTTTTACGCAATATCTTCTTGATAATCCGAGACGAAAATGTTATTATAAAATATACACAAGGGGTGGATATTTATGAAAATTCTTCATACCGCCGATCTTCATATAGGTGCGGAGCTTTCCTACTTGGAAACTAATCGCGAAGCACGCCGCTATGAGGTTTTGGCAGTTTTTAAAAGAATAACCGAAATCTGTAAGACCGAAAAGGTCGACGTCTGTCTTATAGCGGGCGACCTTTTCGACAGTAATACTGCCGCCAAGGCCTTTTTCGGCCCTGTTAAGGATGCTGTTTCGGACGCAAAGGACACGAAGTTTTTATACGTTGCCGGAAACCACGATCCTCTTGACGCATCGTCTCCCTTCTTAAACGAAAAGCTTCCCGAAAATCTTACGGTCTTCGGAAGCGACTACGAGACGGTCGTGTTCGAAGAGCTCGGACTCAGGGTTACGGGCCGTTCCTTCTCTCATTCGGAGATGGAATTTAAGCCTGCGGCACCTATGCCCGAGGATGAATATGTTAATATTATGCTTATGCACTGCGATTTTGCGGCCGCAGGCAGTATTTATAACCCGATAAGTGCAGATAACGTATCGGACAGCGGGGCAGATTACTTTGCCCTCGGTCATATACATAAGCGCACTGCCGTCGAAAGGGTCGGAAAGACCTTTACCTCCTACCCCGGTTGCCCCGAAGGTCAGGGCTTCGACGAAACGGGAGTTAAGGGCGTATATTTGGGAGATATCTCCAAGGGGAATATCGATCTTAAGTTCGTACCCTGCGCGTCTCGACTGCATATTGTTAAAAAGATCGATCTTTCTTTTGCCGACGGCACCGATTCGGCCCTTAGCAGTATTCTGAGCACCCTTGAGGCCGATCACGGTGAAAACTACGCAAATAACCTTTATAAGCTTATTCTTACCGGATATCCCGAAGACCTCGGAGCAATAGACCTTTCTATGCTTATGGCGTTGCTGAAGGATAAGCTCTATTTCGTAAAGCTAAGAAACAATATGCACCGCAGGATAGATCCTGAGCTCCTCTCTAAAGAGGTTTCTCTGAAGGGTATTTTCGTAAGAAAAATGCTTGAAAAGGCCGAAGCTGCCGACGAGAACAAAAAAACAGCAATTTTTGAGGCTATGTATTTAGGCCTTGACGCATTTGAAACGGAGGTTGCATACGATGAAGATATCATCTCTTGACATAGCTGCCTTCGGCAAGTTTAAAAACTATCATCTCGACCTTCCCGACAATATGACGGTAGTTTTCGGAGAAAACGAAAACGGAAAATCGACCGTAATGTCCTTTATCCGTATGATGTTTTACGGAAATACGGGAAAGACCTCGGATATTGATAAAAACCCCCGTATCAAATATCGCCCCTGGGACTCGGATCTTATGGCGGGAAGTATTACCTTCCACCACAGCGGCAAAAACTACCGTCTTGAACGCGAGTTTAAAAAATCGAACTCGACCGACAAAATAACCCTTATCGACCTTGATACGGGTATTCCCGCTTCCCTATCGGGAAGCGACGACATCGGAGCAAAATTCTTCGGACTTACCGACGCCGCGTTCGAGAGAAGCGTATTTTTATCCGAAAGTATTCCCACCTCTAAAAACGAAGCCGCAAACGGAGAAATAAATTCCCGTCTTTCCAACGCCGCAACTACGGGAAACGACGATATATCTTTTGAAAAAATAAGTTCAAAGCTTCAAAAGGCCAAGGAAGCGTTATTCTCAAGGAGCGGAAAGAAAGGCCTTTACGATAAGGCGATTGCCGAAAGGGAGTCGGTCGCTCAAGAGATCAAGGCCGCAGAGGAAAACGAAAAAAGGCTCGACGAATTAAGGGCAGATATAGCCGAAAAAGAAGCCGCGCTAAGCGCAAGCTCGGCCGAATCGACAAAGCTATTCAGCCTTCTTAAAAGCGCAGACAAAATAAAGAAAAAGGCTCTTACCGAAAAATATATCGAAGCTACCGACGCAAAGAACAGAATTGAAGAAAAACTCAGACTCAGCGACGGAAGCATCGCAGACAAAAGCTTTTCGGCGCTTTCGAAAAAGCTTTTTGCGGATCTCGCAGACTTTAAGGAGGAGCTAACGGACAGAAAGCTGTCGCTTAAGACTCTAAAGGCCGAGATCGAGACGCTGTCGGCAAAGGAAGTCGCGGAAGACCCTTTTTCCGAGGATAAAGCGCAGCTTACTCATATTCAAAACGGTATCGATTCGGATATTGAGACGACCCGCAAAAAGATCACCTCGGTAAACACCAGACTCGAGGCATTAAAGCCCGTAAAGAAGAACAATCCCGTTTTCTTTATCGCGGGGCTTTTAATACTGATCTCGGGCGGAGTTCTTTTCGCTGTAGCAGGACCGCTTGCAGGAGCCGCGGTTTTAGCGGCAGGACTGCTTGTTGCGGCTCTCGGACTAATAGTAAAAAAGACCGTCGCCCCCGACGATTCGGCCCTTAAGGAGGAGCTCAGCGACCTTTCGCTTTCCCTTTCCTCCCTTATTGAAGAGAAGGCTTCGGTCGCGGATAAGCTCAGCGATATTGAACAAAAGACCCGCGACATTCAGGTAAAGGCGCTTGCCGACAAGGCTATCGCCGAAGAAAAGAGAAAGCAGGCCGAGGAGCTTACGGAAGATATCCAAAGGCTTACCGAGGCCGCCAAAGAGGCCGAGGACGCCCTTCTTACCCACCTGTCTTTACTTTCTCCGATAAACGATACCGAAGAGGCCGCCGCTCTTATTTCCAAAACCGAAGAAGACTTAAACGAACTTGACTCTGCCATACAAAAAGCCGAGTTTCTCGCCGATCACGCAGGAATAACCTCTATGGAGCAGGCTAAAACAAGACTTGAAGCCATAGCAAACGAAGGCGTTTCTGACGATATAAGCGAAGACGAGCTTGATTCCTTAAAGGAACGCTTTAAGTCACAGTCGGATCAAAACGGAAAAATCCGTTCGGAAATATCCTCCCTTAAGGCTCAGCTTAAGGCTATGGCCGAAGGCATATCTTCGGTTGCGCTACTGAGACTTAAGGACGAAGAATTAACTAAAAAGATCGAGGGATACAGTGATTTCGGCGCTAAAGTCGACCTTGCTCAGGAGGTTTTGGACGAGGCTTACCGCGAGCTCAGAAAGAACTATTCGGGAGCACTGGAGGCGCGAACGGCCGAGATCTTCGCCCACATCACCGAGCAGAAATACTCTTCGGTAAACGTAAGTAAAAATTTCGAGCTCGGAGTTACGGCTACCGACGTCTTCGGACTTAAAGATTCGCAGTATTTATCGGCAGGCACCGAGGATCAGCTCTATTTGGCCCTACGACTGGCGCTGGCCGAGCTTATGACCGAGCAGACGGGCGTTCTTCCCCTTCTTATGGACGATCCGCTTTCGCTTTACGACGATAAGCGAATGATTCAGACTGTCGGCTTCTTATCCGAATATGCGAAGGAGCGTCAGCTTATACTTTTCACCTGTCATAGTTCAGTTGCCGATGCGGCAAAGGCAAAAAGCGCAAATATTATTACTCTTCAGTAGGGAGGATCTTTTATGATATCAACAAGACCTTTTGGAAAAAACAACGCAGGAAACGAGGTTACCCTCTATACCGTGGATAACGGCGAGGCTCGTATTTCGGTTATGGATTTCGGAGCCAATCTCGTAAGCTTCGAGGTTAAAAACCGAAACGATGAGTACGTCGACATCGTTTTGGGCTATGACGACGCGCAGGGCTACGATAACGACAGAGGAACCTATTTCGGAGCCACCGTAGGCCGTTTTGCCAACCGCATCGGCGGCGGAAAATTCGTGCTCGGCGGAAAAGAATATCAGCTTCCCATAAACAACAACGGCAAGCACTGCCTCCACGGCGGACCCGAAGGATTTTCCTTTAAAATGTACGATATAGTCGCCGAAAATGACAGTATTACCGCCTCTATCGTTTCTCCCGACGGAGATCAGGGCTTCCCCGGAGAGATGAAGTTTACGGTTAAATATACCCTTTGCGGCAGTTCTGTTTCTATTGAATATTTCGCAGAAAGCGATAAGGATACCGTTTGCGGCTTTACCAATCACTCCTACTTTAATTTAAACGGCGGCGCCAGCGGCACGACTATGCTTAACCATACCCTTCAGCTTGACTGCGACGGCTACAGCGAGGTCGACAGCGACGCCTTCCCCACCGGCCATATTCATCCCGTAGCGGGTACCCCCTTCGACTTCAGAAAGCCCGTGCTTCTTTCCGGCGTTTTAGGCTCTGACCATCCCCTTCTCGTCCCCACCGCAGGCGGAATCGACAACAATATGATACTTTCCGCCCAAAAGCACGAGCTTTCCCACGCAGCTACCCTTTATAACCCCGATAACGGAATCGAGATCGAGTGCCTTACCGATCAGCCCGGTATTCAGATTTATACCGGAACCTTCCTCGATACAAAGGGCAAGCAGGGCGCTCCTCACGGAAAATTTGCGGCGATCTGCTTAGAGACTCAGGGCTTCCCTGCCGCCCCTAATTTCAGCTATTTCCCCTCCGCCGTACTAAAAGCGGGAGAAAAATTCTATTCTAAGACGGTTTATACCGCATCGGTGAAATAAAATGAACAAGGATGCTACCCTTTATATGCTCACCGAGACCTCGCCCTTTATGATGTCCTTCGTACTTATAACGAAAAAGGATAACGCCACAATCGTCGACGGCGGAAGAGCGGAGGATATGCCGTTACTAAAGGAATACGTTGGGGGAAGGCATATTTCGGCCTGGATATTTACCCATCCGCATAGCGACCACATAAGCGGATTTATAAGCGAATGGAACAAAAATCGCTGCACCGATTTTGATATTGAACGTGTCGTATATAATATCCCAACTAAAGAGTGGCGGGATACCGAGGCCGTTCCCCACAGGAAGTATTTTCTCGACGATTACGACGAGACCATCCCCTCCCTTTTCGAGATCGAAGAGGAGCTTTCGGAAATCTCTTACATTCCGGAGCAGGGAGATACTCTCGTAATCGACGAGGTAAGGTTTGAATTTCTTTTCACCTGGCACAAGGAGCTTGTTTCCAACCCGATGAACGACGCCTCCCTTGTTTTTAAGGTAACGGCACCGAATAAGACGGTACTGTTTTTAGGGGATTTAGGCCCCGACGGAGGCGACGTCCTTTTAAATGAAAACAGAGGTCGTTTAAAGGCTGATATCGTTCAGATGGCCCACCACGGACATATGGACTGCGATATGGATGTGTATGCGGCGATAATGCCCGAGACCTGCCTTTGGTGCGCTCCCGACTGGCTTTATGCCGAGGGAGATTATCCAACGTATCTCTCCGACCGAGATAAGCTTTTTAAGATGGGACGACACCGTATGTACGGTACGGCAGTAACCCGCAGAAGAATGGAGCTCTTAGGAGTTAAAAACCACCTTGTAACCAAGGACGGAACACAGAAGATAATATTATAATACCAAAAGCACCGCTTCTAAAGAGGCGGTGCTTTTGGCTTTGAAAGGATAACAAATTATGAGATTAAAAGCTTTCTGAGGGCGGCGGTGTCGAGGGAGTCGATATTGCCGTCGGAGTTCATATCGGCGTCTTCGTTTGCCTTAAACTTGCCGAGAATGATATTCTCGAGGTAAACAAGGTCACATACGGTGACCATTCCGTCGTTATTAACGTCGCCCTCGACTACTGCGTCGAAGGAAAGGGCGCGGTAGTTGACGTTACCGTTTGAGCCGATATGCTTTATTCTGATAGTAGAAGCACCCTCGGGGAGGTCTACCGTACAGACGGCGGTTTTAGCGGCAGTATACGCCGAGTTGGTTGCGGCAAGGTCGTTTGCAGTATCCACGAGCTGACCGTTTACGTAAAGCTCGAAGGCGTTATCCATCTTGGAAAGCGCAGTGTATTCAAGCTCGATAGCGTATTTACCTGCAGTCGCCGCGTCAAGGTTATACTCGTAGAAATAGCCCGTAGTGCCGGGAACGTCGAAGATATTGTTATTTATAACGATTCTTGCACGCTGACTCTTCTTGGCGTATTCGGTTGTGCGTACGGTAGAAACGCCTGCAAGGTCGAGTTTGGTGCTCTTATTCGGGTTAATTGCGTTATCGGGCATTTTTGCGAGGTTAGAGAGAATGTAGAAGGTGTTCTCCTCTAAGGTCTCGCGGGTCACCTGGCTGTAGGTCATAGCGATTCTTATCTCGTCGGCATTGATGGAATCGCCCAGCATCTTAGAGTTATTTCCTGCGTTCAGCTCGGGAACGATGGTCGGAGTGGTTTCCCAGTCGGACATAATAAGTCCCGTATAGCCCCACTCGTCACGCATAATGCCCTTAAGGAGCGCTTCGCTTGTAGAGGTCCATTCGCCGTTTACAAGGTTATAGGAGCTCATAACACAGATGGGATCGGCCTTTTCGATGACGATTCTGAAGCCCTCGAGATAGATCTCGCGGAGGGCCTTTTCGGAAACGCGGCTGTCGGAGAATTTACGGTTGGTCTCCTTGTTATTTACGGCATAGTGCTTGACCGTAGCGGCAACACCCTTGGATTCAAGTCCGTTAACGATTGCGGCGGCGATGATACCCGTAACGACGGGATCCTCTGAATAATACTCAAAGTTTCTGCCGCATAAGGGGCTTCTGTGGATATTCATACCGGGGGCAAGCCACATATCGATATTATTCTTAAGACATTCATCGGCTACCGCCTCGCCTATCTCGTAAACGAGGTCGACGTTCCAGGTTGCGGCCTGAAGCACGGCATTGGGCCAGAAAGTGGTGTTTTTATACTCCATACGAAGTCCCTGCGGTCCGTCGGCGGTGTCGCCTGCATAGATGCCGTATTTTTCGGCAAGCTCGTCGGAGGTAAAGCCGATATAACCGGTATAGCCGTATGACCACTGACCGAATTTACCGTAGGTAAGGTCGATCATTTCATTAAGCGACATCTGAGCGATAAGCTCATCCCAGGTTGCGGTGCCTGCGAGGACGTCGGCATAGGTTAACCCAACGTAGTTATCGGTTGTGAAATCTACGTCGATAGGATCGGGAAGCTCGGTATCCTTGGGGGTTTCCTCGGTGTTGTCGTCGGTGTTAAAGTAGTAGGCAACGGCGTTCTTCTCGGTGTAGCTCATAGTGGCGGGGTAGATGACGAACTTATCGATGTTGGCGCCGCCGTAAACGGGAGAATTCTCGTTGCAGGCTATTCTCATCTTAAAGGAGCCTGCGGGGAGCTTAAGCTGGTAAGCGTTTCCGTCAAAATCAGCGTTAGAGTAGTAGAAGTTCCACCACTGTGCCGGGGTTCCCGTAACATCCTTACCGGTGTACTTAACGTCAAGAGCAAACTGCTTGACCCAGGTTGCGCCGCCGTCGGAGGAAACAAGAACGTCCATGGTGTCGGGAGCCTTTCCGCCGTTATTTTTTGCTTTGTCGTTTCCTGTACCGAGAGCGAAGCCAATGTTATAGGTTCCTGCTTTTTCGGCAGTTAGGTTATATTCAGCGTATCCCGTGGTGTTCTTATCGAAGAAGCCCACAACTGCGCCTGCAGGAAGGGCGGCATATACCGTTCCGTCGTGGAGAGAGCCTGAATTTGCGGTAAAGTGTTCGATTGTAACTTGGGCGGCGGTTTTATCGAAGCTTTCGCCCTCGAACCACATTGCAGAGGTAGAGTTGATAACTGCGGCATATTCGATTCCGTACATCTCGCAAGCATCCTCCAAGGTGCAGGGAGAAGCAGCGGGAGAAAGGCTGAACTTATCGAGGTTACAGTTGGTGATACCGCTCATTTCTGCGCCGTTTATGGTGTTGGCTATCTTAAAGCGGAGACGTATCGAGCCCTTGGGAAGGGTTATCTGATAGAGGTTATTGTTTGTATCGGCGGTTGTGTAGATGAAGTTGAACCATATCTTATTAGTCTGAGAAATTGCGCCATAGGTGTTGACCGAGTCGAAGGCGGGGGTTTTAGTAGAAACGTAGGTTGCGCCGCCGTCGGCAGAATAGTCGATTGTAAAAAGATTATCGCCGAACTTTCCTGCTGTATGTGCGGCCTGATTTCCGTCTGCATGAATAAAGCCGATATTATAGGTTCCTGCTTTTTCTACGATGATATCGTAGTAGAGAACGCCGTTTTTCTGATTATGGAAGGTGCCGATGCTGGTACCCGAAACAGCGGTATACTTTGTTCCCGTATTAAAGAAAGCCTGACCCGTGAAAGTTTCCTTCTTAATGGAGTTGGAGCCTGAGACATATTCCTCGGCCTCTATCCAAAGGGCCTCGTTGTCCGAAAGAACGGGCTTGAGCTTAAGTCCGTAATGCTCGAAGACATCGGTAAGACCGAAGTCGTTACCCTCGGGGATGATGAAGAATTTATCGATGTTGGTGTTTGCGTTATTGTTGTTTCCCGATTCACTTGTAAGGGCCGGGTCGATCCTAAAACGGATGGTTACCTCGCCCTTGGGAAGGGTTGCAAGATAGAGATTACCGTCGATATCGGCCTCGGTATAAACAAAGTTAAACCAGTACTTATATGCATAATCCTTATTGTTTCTGGTGTTTATCGAGTCAACCGAGAAATTCCGTACCGAAGTCCAGCTCTTACCGTTGGTAGAATACTCTAAAGTGAGAAGATCCTTATAGGTTTTACCCGAAGCGGCATAGTTTGGGTTTCCGTCGGAGGTTACGAAGCCGAATTTATAGGTTCCTGCCTTGCCTACGACAAGGTCGTAGTAGAAATAGCTTCCGGGAGCACTGTGCATACTTCCGAGAACGACACCCGAGGGGATAGAATACCAGTTCGTGCCGTCGGTAATATAGCCGTTGGATCCGAAGTTTTCGTCGGTGCGGATTCCCGTGGCCTTACGGCTGACGTTTTCGGCCTCGATAAGGGTAACGGCTTCGGATTTAACGAAGGTCTGGCCGTCCTTTAAAACGGGGATGGAGGGGTCGGTGTAGCTTCCGTCGGCCTCGAGACGCTCCTCTAAGGTTACATCGCCGTATTTTTTAAGCTGCTCGGTGACGGTGATGGTATCAACTACGTATTCGCCCTGCTTAGAGTTTTTCTTTACGGAATTACCAACGAAAATGTCGTAGGTTCCTGCCTCTAAAACGTAGGCGGACTTATATGCGGTATAGCCTACGTCATCAAAAGAGGACATATCGGCTATAGCGTAAGTGATAGTGACCTGCTCGGATTCACCGGGGGCAAGAAGCTTAGTTTTAGCAAAGCCTGCAAGCTCGATGGCGGCTTTTGAGAGCACGGCCGCTCCTTCACCCTTCTGAGGAGCAGAGAAGTAAACCTGAACGACCTCTTTACCTGCCACATTGCCCGTGTTTTTGACGGTAGCCTTAACGGTGATGTTTTTGCCGTCGTTGGTTACCGAATCGGTCTTAATATCGAAGGTTGTGTAGGAAAGACCGAAACCAAACTCGTAAACAACCTTTTCGGGAGCGAAGGTCTCGAAATAGCGGTATCCTACGTAGATATCTTCGGTATAGTTTACGTATACGTCGCTTTCATAGAAGCCCTTGGTTGAGGGATAGTCGTTTATTGAGGCGGCATAAGTATCGGTAAGCTTGCCCGAGGGGTTTACCGCACCCGTAAGCACGTCGTAAATGCCATAGCCGCCCATTTCACCGGGAGCGTGACAGACGAGGAGAGCGTCAACGTCAACGCCCAGGGAGTTACCTTCAAGGGACCAATCGGTACAGAAGGAGGAACCCGAGTTTATGATGACGATAACGTTTTCGAAATACTTCGTTGAATTGGTGAGAAGGGCTTTTTCGCCGTCGGTAAGTCCCCATTCGCCCGCCGACATATCGTTGCCCTCACCGTTTTTACGGGTGATTACCACGACGGCGGTGTCGGCTTCTTTTGCGGCCGCCTCGTACATCGCGGCATCGGGAACGTAGGAGGAGTCAGCCATATAGGCGTCGTAAAGGGGCTTATAAATTCCTATCTTGCCTTCCTCTGCCATTTCAGCAAAGACCTCGGCAGGGCCCGGCGCGGTGTAGTTAATATAAACGGAGCCCGAGCCGCCTCCGCCAAAGCCGAAGTAGGAAGCGTTTTGCCCCTTGCCAAAGAAGGCAACGGTATTGTTCTTATCAAGAGGAAGGGTGTAATTTTTATTTTTAAGAAGCACGATACCCTCGCCTACCGCTTTTCTTGCCAGCTCGCGGTTGGCTGCACTTGATAAGGCCTCGGTGGATATGACCTTATTGACGGTGGGATCGAGACTGTCCACAAAGAGCCTGAGGGCAGGATATGACAGAGTGGTAACGTATTTGGAGTCGAGCTCCTTCATATTTTCTGCCGCGGCGAGTCCCTGCATTTCCTCTGCGGCCATAACGATTGCGCCAATTCCGCCCGGCTCGGTGGCGTAGCTGTTTTTGCAGGTGGCGATGTTTTTGGTGTCGAGAGAGCCTGTTCCGTTATAGCAATGGGTCATGGTAATGTCACCGACCCAAATGTCGGTAGCAAGACCCGAGCAGGAAGCAGCGGTCTGCGTCGCCAAAGAATAACAGTCGGTAAGGGTAGTGGTCATACCGCGGTTTATGGCAAGAAATGCGCCGGTATCGTAGCCGATGAGGGTCACGTCTTTTCCGACGTAGCACTCGCTCACGTCCAAGGTCGCAAGATCAGCGGTATTTTCGGATTTTGAACCAACGAGGGCACCTACTCCCTGCTTACCACTCAGATAGGCCTTGTCGATTCCGAGTTTTTGTACCTTAAGGCCGGTGCCTGCCGCGATTTCGGGGAAGAGAGCAACCGCGGCGGTAAAATCGTTCCAGTTTGTGCCGTCGAGACTTCCGTTGTTTCCGTTATAGTAAAGACCGTAAACGGTATGACCGTCTCCGTTAAAGTTACCCTGAACCGAGACGTTTTTATACCAGGAGTTGGGAGCCTCGCCCGAATACTCACCCGTTGCCCAGTTTACCTTATCGGGGGCATTCAGATAAATATCGTTTGAAAGCTTATAGTATTTATCTGCCGCAGAGCTGTTTACGGCATAGGCAAGCTCGGCTCCGTTCGAAATAATGAACGGGTCGGTCTTGGAGCCGCTTCCCGAAGCAAAGGCGGTAGCGACGCTTCCGTCCCAGACCTCGATCGCGTCGGCCATAGCGGCAGGAATAAGCATTCCCGAAACTACGATAAGCATAGCCACAAGAACCGCTAAAAGCTTTTTGGTTTTCGTATTAAACATCATAACGCTTACTTCCTTTCGAATGCGTTTTTTGTGAAGAAGCAACGAATACTTCTCCAGCTTCAAAATAATTGTAGCATTTCTTAAAGGACTATGGTATAATATAGTTGTTAAAAAATTTAGGTTTTTTGCGATTGGAGAAATTTTATGAGAAAGCCCTTCGTAGAGTTTAGAGAAGGGGCCGGCACCAATTTTTTCAGTAACGTCCTGACCGAACAGCGTCCCTGCTTTATGCTTCATACCCATTCGGTAATTGAGATTTTATATTTTACCCAAGGATTACACCGCGTGGTTTGTGACGGTGTCGACTATATCGCAGAGCCGGGAGATATGCTTCTTATCCGTTCCTACACCGCTCACGAGCTTTTTAAGGAAGGGCGGGAGAACGCATATCACTTTGTGTTGCAGATGACCCCTTCCTTTATACTCTCCATATCCGCAACCGAAGCGAGTGCGTCATACATCCTTGCTCTGTCCTTTTCTAATAATAATTCGAAATGTCTTTGGAAAAAGGATGAGTGCGAAAGGCTGGGATTAGACAAAGCCTTTGAAAGCCTTATTGAGGAAAGAAAGAATATGGGCTATTGCTATGATCTTACCAGAAACTATTTGGTGGCACAGATCACTTCGATAATACTCCGAGATACCAAGGACGAAAATATCGAGGTAAACGAAAGTGAGGAGCTAAAGCGAAGAATTTACGATTCGATGATCTACATTCAGCGGAATTTCGCCGAGGATATTACGGCAGAGGAGTGCGCAAAGAACGTGTCGCTGAGTCTTTATTATTTCTCCCGAAGCTTTAAAGCTATTGCGGGAAGGCCCTTTAAAAAGTATCTTAATTTTGTTCGGATAACCCACGCAAAGCAGTTGCTGACCTCCACCGACAAGCCCATAACCGAAATTGCCACCGCCTGCGGCTTTAACAGCGCTTCGCATTTTATCGTCACTTATAAAGAAAACGAGGGGACTACTCCCCTCGCCTACCGAAAGACTTCGCTTAAAAAAAATCGAGTAGGAGGCTACCCATTAGTTGAGTAGCCGACCTCTCACACCACCGTGCGTACCGTTCGGTACACGGCGGTTCAATCATATTAAGTGCATAGACTTGTACGCTTCGGATATGTCATAATATCCGCGGCGTGCA
>CASFDQ010000121.1 GCA_949293385.1 uncultured bacterium
CGCCGCGGATATTATGACATATCCGAAGCGTACAAGTCTATGCACTTAATATGATTGAACCGCCGTGTACCGAACGGTACGCACGGTGGTGTGAGAGGTCGGCTGGTCAACTAATGGTCAGCCTCCTACTCGATTCCCTAACCGTACCCGCCGTAAGGGAGATTTTTGGGTTATTTAAAGTATTTAACGGCCGAGTCGAACATCTTCATATCGTAGTTACCCGATACGTTTTTGTAGAGGCCGGCTCCGGTACGCTCGCTATGACCCATCTTACCGAATACTCGTCCGTCGGGAGAGGTTATACCCTCGATTGCACAGACAGAGTCGTTGGGGTTAAAGAGAATATCCGAGGTGGGGTTGCCGTCAAGATCGACGTACTGAGTAGCGATCTGACCGTTTGCGGCAAGCTTCTTTACAAGCTCCATATCGCAGAGGAACTTACCTTCGCCGTGAGAGATCGGAACGTTATAAACGTCACCGACATTGGTTGCGGCAAGCCAGGGAGACTTATTTGAAGCGATTCGGGTCTGAACCATTCTCGACTGGTGACGGCTGATGGTATTGAAGGTAAGGGTGGGGCAGTTTTCGTCGGTGTCGATTATCTCGCCGTAGGGCACGAGACCGAGCTTGATAATTGCCTGGAATCCGTTACAGATTCCGCACATAAGACCGTCGCGGTTCTTAAGAAGCTCGTTTACCCGCTCCTTAACGGCACCGGCCCTAAAGAAGGCGGTAATGAACTTACCCGAGCCGTCGGGCTCGTCTCCGCCCGAGAAGCCGCCGGGGATGAAGATTATCTGCGACTCCTTTACCTTTTCGGCAAAGGCGGAAACAGAATCGGAAATTCCCTTGGAGGTTAAGTTCTTGATAACGAAGATCTCGGGCTCGGCACCTGCGTCACGCATAACCTTTGCGGTATCAAACTCGCAGTTGGTACCGGGGAACACGGGGATAAGTACCTTGGGTCTTGCAACCTTGATAGCGGGGGCTACGCGGTTTTCGGCAGTGTAGGAGAAGGCTTCGATCTTCTCGCCGCTTCCCTGCTTAATGTTGCAGGAGTAGACCTTTTCGAGCTTGTCCTCGTAGATCTTCTGAAGGTCTTCGGCCTTAATGCACTTATCGCCGTAGAAGATAGCGTTTTCTTCCATAGTAACGCCGAGGTATTCGCCGACCTCGATATCCTCATTGAGTTCGAGGATAAATGCGCCGTAGTTATAGCCGAATATCTCGCTCATGGGAACGTCGTCGGCAAAGGCGAAGCCTACACGGTTACCGAAGGTCATCTTCATAACGGCTTCGGCAATACCGCCGTAGGTAGGAGTATAGGCGGCTACGGCCTTACCCGTGACGATAAGCTCGTTTACGGTCTTAAAGACTTCGAGCTCGGATCCCGTTACGGGGAGTCCGTTCTCGTCAAGGTCGGGCTTTATAATAACGACCTTATGGCCTGCGGCCTTGAACTCGGGAGAAATTATGTTCTTAACGTCATCGGTGGTAACGGCGAAGGAAACGAGGGTCGGAGGAACGTCGATATCCTCGAAGGAGCCGGACATAGAGTCCTTACCGCCGATTGCGGCAATGCCGTAGTCAAGCTGAGCCTTGAAGGCGCCGAGAAGGGCCGAGAAGGGCTTGCCCCAACGCTTTTCTTCCTTTCGGGGACGCTCGAAATACTCCTGGAAGGTGAGATATACGTCCTCAAACTTAGCGCCTGCGGCAATAAGCTTGGAGACCGATTCTACAACGGCTAAATATGCGCCGTGGTAGGGGCTCTTTTCGGTTATATAGGGGTTATAGCCCCAAGCCATTAAGGAAACGGTATCGGTATGAGCCTTTTCGACAGATATCTTATTGACCATTGCCTGAATGGGGGTCTGCTGATATTTTCCGCCGAAGGGCATAAGGACGGTACCTGCGCCGATGGTGGAGTCGAAGCGCTCGGAAAGGCCGCGCTTAGAGCAGACGTTGAGGTCGTCGGCCAGCTTCATATATTCGTCGATAAAGTCCTCTCCGACCTGCTTATCGTAGGCCTCGGGCTTCGACGCGCATACCTTTATATGCTTTTCGGCACCGTTGGAGTTCAAAAACTCACGGGAGATATTAACGATAGACTTGCCGTTCCAGTTCATAACGAGACGGGGCTCGGCCTGAACCTTTGCTACGACGGTAGCCTCAAGGTTTTCCATTTCGGCAAGCTCTTTAAAGCGTTCTACGTCCTTGGGTTCTACAACAACGGCCATACGCTCCTGTGATTCGCTTATTGCAAGCTCTGTTCCGTCAAGTCCGTCGTACTTCTTGGGAACGGCGTTAAGGTCGATAACAAGACCGTCGGCAAGCTCTCCTACCGCAACAGAGACGCCGCCTGCGCCGAAGTCGTTACAGCGCTTGATAAGAAGGGAGGCTTCCTTGTTGCGGAAAAGACGCTGAAGCTTTCTTTCCTCGGGGGCGTTACCCTTCTGAACCTCTGCACCGCAGGACTCTAAGGATTCTAAGGTGTGAGACTTGGAGGAGCCGGTAGCTCCGCCGCATCCGTCACGGCCGGTTCTGCCGCCTAAGAGGATAACGATATCTCCGTCCTCGGGACGCTCGCGGCGAACGTTTTCTGCGGGAGCGGCAGCGATAACTGCGCCGATCTCAAGACGCTTTGCAACGTAGCCGTCGTGATAAAGCTCGTCTACCTGACCGGTAGCAAGACCGATCTGATTACCGTAGGAGGAATAGCCTGCGGCGGCGGTAGTAACTATTTTACGCTGAGGCAGTTTTCCGGCCATAGTCTCGCTGACGGGCTTGGTGGGGTCTGCCGCACCGGTAACGCGCATTGCGGCATAGACGTAGGAACGGCCCGAAAGGGGGTCACGGATAGCGCCGCCGATACATGTAGCGGCACCGCCGAAGGGCTCGATCTCGGTGGGGTGATTATGGGTCTCGTTCTTAAAGAGAAGGAGCCAGTCCTGCTGCTCTCCGTCAACGTTTACCTTTATCTTAACGGTGCAGGCGTTTATCTCCTCCGACTCGTCGAGATTAGGCAGTTTGCCCTGCTTATTCAGATATTTAGCGGCAAGGGTGCCGATGTCCATAAGGTTTATGGGCTTGGTGCGTCCAAGTTTTTCACGGACTGCCATATACTCCTCAAAGGCGGCGTGAATGGTCTTGTCCTCGAATTCTGCCTCGTCGATGGTGGTGAGGAAGGTGGTATGACGGCAGTGATCCGACCAATAGGTATCGATCATACGGATCTCGGTGATGGTGGGGTCGCGGTGCTCGGTCTTAAAGTAGTCCTGACAGAACTTGATGTCGTCGTTGTCCATTGCGAGACCGTATTTGGTAACGAAATCGGCAAGGCCTTTTTCGTCGAGGTCTAAAAATCCGTCGAGGGTTGCGACCTCGGTGGGGATATCATATACCGAAACTAAGGTCTCGGGCATCTCGAGGGAGGCCTCTCTGCTTTCAACGGGATTGATAACGTACTTTTTAATAGCATCTACGTCGGCGTCAGAAAGCTCTCCGTAAAGGACGTAGACCCTTGCGGTCTTAACGAGAGGACGGTCGCCCTGAGAGATTATCTGAATGCACTGAGCGGCAGAGTCGGCGCGCTGATCGAACTGACCGGGAAGGTGCTCGGTTGCGAAAACAACGGCGCCCTCGGTATTTTCAACCGAATCGGTTACGATATCGAGCTGAGGCTCAGAAAACACCGTTTTAACGGCATAATCGTAAAGCTCCTTTTCGATATTCTCAACGTCGTAGCGGTTGAGAAGGCGAAGGTCGCTTAGTCCCTTAATCTGAAGTAAGGAAACAATGTCGTTTTTAAGCGCTTTTGCTTCGTTAGCAAGAGCTTCCTTTTTTTCTACGTATACTCTGTAAACCATAATTTTCTCCTTACTTTAATGCTTTTATAGCTTTTTGACCGATGTCTGAGCGGCAGTAGGCGTTATCGAAGGTTACCTTGGGTACTTCTTTATATGCCTTATCAACGGCAGAGATAAGATCGTCGGCAACGGCAACTACGCCCAGCACGCGGCCGCCGGTGGTAAGTACCTTGTCGTCGCTGAGCTTTGCGCCTGCAACGTAGACCTCGGCTTCGATATCGTCGGCAATTTTTATTTCATAGCCGGTCTCGTATTTTCCGGGATAGCCCTTTGAAGCCATAACGACACAGCAAGCGGCTTTATCGGCAAACTTGACCTCGATATCTGCAAGTTTTTCATCTCTGACCGCCTTCATAACGGTGAAAAGGTCGGTTTCAAGAAGAGGAAGAACTACCTGCGTTTCAGGGTCTCCGAAGCGGCAGTTATACTCGATCACCTTGGGACCGTTCGGGGTAAGCATAAGACCGAAATAGAGGCAACCCTTAAAGGTTCTTCCCTCTTTATTCAT
Source organism: uncultured bacterium (assembly GCA_949293385.1). Classification (GTDB taxonomy): domain Bacteria; phylum Bacillota; class Clostridia; order Oscillospirales; family Acutalibacteraceae; genus SFWF01. The sequence continues at coordinate 4,375 of CASFDQ010000121.1, forward strand.
AGCGTCAACGGTGGGAAGGAAGATAGTTTCCATACAAACCTTGGCGATATCCTCGGTATAGTAAGGGTTGGGGGCGATGGTTCCCATTCCTCCGGTGTTAAGACCCTCGTCATTATCGAGAGCGCGCTTATGATCCATAGAAGAGATCATAGGAACTACGGTTTTTCCGTCGGTAAAGGAAAGTACCGAGACCTCGGGGCCGGTTAAGAATTCTTCGATAACGATATTGCTTCCCGATTCACCGAAGACCTTATCCTCCATCATAGAGTGAACGGCATCAAAGGCTTCCTCTCTCGTCTGAGCGATTATAACGCCCTTACCGAGGGCAAGACCGTCGGCCTTGATTACGGTTGGGATCGGGGCAGTCTCCAGATATTTAAGGGCGGCATCCATATCCGAGAAGACCTCGTACTGCGCGGTGGGGATGCCGTATTTCTTCATAAGATTCTTCGAAAAGACCTTACTTCCCTCAATAATTGCGGCCTTGGCCTCGGGTCCGAAGCAAGGAACGCCGATTGCCTCCAAGGCGTCGACACAGCCGAGAACCAGCGGATCGTCGGGAGCAACGACGGCAAAATCGATAGCGTTATTCTTGGCAAAATCGACGATAGCGTCGATGTCCTTTGCGCCGATAGCGACACATTCGGCATCGTCCTTCATACCACCGTTTCCGGGAAGGGCATATATCTTTTCGATCTCTTTATTTTCTTTAAGTTTTTTAATGATGGCGTGCTCTCTTCCACCGCCACCTACAACTAAAATCTTCAAGTTATTCATCCTCTGCGTATTAGTGATGGAAAAGTCTCATTCCGGTAAAGGCCATAGCCATATTGTACTTATTGCAGCATTCGATAACTACGTCGTCGCGGATAGAGCCGCCGGGCTCGGCAATATAGGAAACGCCGCTCTTCTTGGCGCGCTCGATATTATCGTCGAAGGGGAAGAAGGCATCGGAGCCAAGTGCTACACCGCTGATGGTATCGAGATATGCTCTCTGCTCCTCGCGGGTAAAGGGCTCGGGCTGGGCAGTAAAGTATTTCTGCCAATTTCCGTCGGCGCAAACGTCCTCTTCGTTTTGGTTGATATATCCGTCGATAACGTTGTCGCGGTCGGGGCGGCCAAGCTCGGGCTTAAAGGGAAGGTTTAATACCTTTTCATTCTGACGGAGGAACCAGGTGTCGGCCTTTCCGCCTGCGAGACGGGTGCAGTGAACGCGGGACTGCTGACCTGCTCCGACACCGATAGCCTGTCCGTCAACGGCATAGCAGACCGAGTTGGACTGAGTATACTTAAGGGTTATAAGAGAGATTATAAGGTCGCGGATGGCCGACTCGGGCATATCCTTCTTCTCGGTAACAACGTTCGAGAGAAGCTCTTTGTTGATCTTAAACTCGTTTCTTCCCTGCTCGAAGGTTATTCCGTAGACCTGCTTATGCTCAACTGCAGCAGGAACGAAATCGGGGTCGATCTTAACGATGTTATAAGAGCCTTTTCTCTTGGATTTTAAGATCTCGAGTGCTTCGGGCTCATAACCGGGGGCTATAACACCGTCGGACACTTCCCTCTTTATCATAAGAGCGGTAGTAACGTCGCAGACGTCGGAAAGTGCTACCCAGTCGCCGAAGGAGCACATACGGTCGGTTCCTCTTGCTCTTGCATAGGCGCAGGCCAGGGGGGACTCGTCGAGACCCTCGATGTCGTCTACGAAGCAGGCCTTTTTAAGGGTATCGGAAAGAGGAAGACCGATCGCGGCAGAGGTGGGGCTGACGTGCTTAAAGGAGGCTGCGGCAGGCATACCGAGGGCCTCTTTAAGCTCCTTTACGAGCTGCCATGAATTGAAGGCGTCGAGGAAGTTGATAAAACCGGGACGTCCGTTTAATATTTCGATGGGAAGTTCACTTCCGTCGTGCATAAAGATCTTTGCAGGCTTTTGGTTGGGGTTACAACCGTATTTAAGTTCGAATTCTTTCATTTTTCTGCCTCCGATTATTTATTTTTATTGATGATTATTTCGGTGGGTTCGCTGCCGTCAAGGGGGATCTGACGAACGAAGAGGGATACCTTGTTGTCCTCGTTGAGGTTTTCCCAGCAGAGGTCGGCAAGCTCTTTTGCGGTGTTGGGAAGGGCTACCTCCTCGGGCTCACCGAAGAAGGACGGAATGGGGTTTCCGTCGCACTTATATGTATGGATAAAGTGACCTACGCCGTTTTCGGGAGCGTTATAGTTAAAGTAGTATCTTCTGCAGGACTCCCCTCTTCCATCCGCACTCTTAAGAATAGACATCTTATAGGCGAAGGTGCTTCGGGGGAAGCAGTAGTAAAGAATTCCCGAAATTCTGGGAGTGAAGTTGGGAGCATCGTCCTCAAACTCACGAATATCGCAGGCTTCTTCAAAGCCGAAATGATGCTCGTTTTTGTTTATGCAGTCGAAAATAGTATTGGTCTGATCGCCGTTTGTGATTATATCGATGTTTCCGCCCTTGGTAGTGAGGTAGGGGTTGTAAATAATAAGGTGCGGATCGGAGAGCAGGGATTCGTCGAAGGCCTTGGTTCTCATACCGCCGTCAAAACGCTCGAAAATGCGGTTGCGGCTGTTTACGCTTCTGCCCATAATGAAATAGGCTATCATAGCGGATTTTCCGTCGGCCGATCTGCCGATAACTATTCCGCGTCCGGGATAGGAATTTTCGCTGAGTAATGCTTTAAGATCGTACATTGCCATAACTTTTCACCTTTATCCTTTAATTTCTTTTGAGACCTTTTCAACCGACATAGGAAGTATCTTCCATTCGGCCTCTTCCATTACGCGTCTCTGCAGCGTTTCGGGGGTATCGTCGTCTTTGATGTAAACGGCCTTTTGCATAATTATCTTTCCGCCGTCGGGAATCTCGTTTACGAAATGCACCGTTGCGCCCGTTACTTTGACTCCGTAATCGAGGGCCGCTTCGTGAACTTTGAGCCCGTAAAAGCCTTTACCGCAGAAGGACGGGATCAGTGACGGATGAACGTTTATGATGCGGTTGGCGTAGCGGGAGGTGAATTTTTCGCTTAAGATACACATAAAGCCCGCGAGAACGATAAGGTCTATGCCGTTATCCTCGAGGATTTCTATAAGAGTATCCTCGAAACCGTCGCCTAAGATCTTCTTACTGCATACGACAGAGGTAATACCAGCCTTCTTGGCGCGCTGAAGAGCGTAGGCGCCTTCGTTATTGGAGATAACGAGTTTTATTTCTCCCGAGGAGATTATTCCGCTTTTTTCCGCGTCTATAAGGGCCTGCAGATTAGTGCCGCCGCCCGAAACCAGAACGGCAATTTTAGCTTTTTCAGACATATATTTTCTCCTTATTCGAGGATAACGCCTTCGTCGGACCTAACGATCTCGCCGAGCCTATAAGCGGTTTCACCGTTGGCATTTAAGATCTCCAGCGCCTTTTCGGCATCCTCTTTAGCTACGACCACGCTCATACCGACGCCCATATTAAAGGTATTGTACATATCGCGCTCAGGGATGTTTCCGACCTTCTCGATAAGAGAGAAAATGGGAAGAACGCGAACGTCGCTCTTTTTGATCTTGGCCGAACAGCCCTTAGGCAGGCTTCTCGGAATATTTTCATAAAATCCGCCGCCCGTAATATGAGAAACGGCCTTGACTTCTACCTCTTTCATCAAAGCAAGCATAGATTTTACGTATATCTTGGTGGGGGTGAGGAGGGTCTCGCCGAGAGTCTTGCCGCCAAGCTCCTCGGTATACGCGGAGAGGTCGGCCGATTCGATATCGAAGACCTTGCGAACGAGGGAGAAGCCGTTTGAATGAACGCCGGTTGATGCAAGAGCAATGATAACGTCACCCTCGGCCACCTTACTGTTATCGAGGATCTTCGATTTGTCAACAATACCGGTGCAGTAGCCTGCAAGGTCGTAATCGTTTTCGGGCATAAGACCGGGATGCTCGGCGGTTTCGCCGCCGATAAGGGCACAGCCTGCCTGCACGCAGCCCTCTGCAACACCGCCTACTATCGAAGCGATCTTTTCGGGGTAATTCTTACCGCAGGCGATATAATCGAGGAAGAAGAGAGGCTTTGCGCCGCAACAGATAATATCGTTTACGCACATAGCGACCGCATCGATACCTATGGTGTCGTGCTTATCGAGGAGCTGAGCAAGCTTTACCTTCGTGCCGCATCCGTCGGTTCCCGCAACTAGCACCGGCTCGGAAATCCCCGTAAGGTCGAGACCGAAGCAGCCTCCGAAGCCGCCTACATCGTCGAGGCAGCCCTCGTTTTTGGTGCGGGCGATGTGCTTTTTCATAAGTTCGACCGATTTGTAACCTGCGGTGATGTCAACGCCTGCGGCTGCGTAGCTTTCAGACATAGATTTGTTATGCATAATATTGATTCCTTTCTAAAGCTTGATGATAAATTGTTCACAGTAAGGTGATAAGCTTACTCCTTACCGTTCCAGCAGTAGGTACAAAGCTTACATTTAGGAAGGCCTATTGCTTTTATAATTCCGTCGAGAGACTGAAATTCGAGTGAGGTGAAGTTAAGCTTTTTGCAGATACTGTCGCGCAGGTTTTTGCCGCGCTCGGTAGAGGAGTCGATATATTCGTCGATATATTTAAGACCCTCCTCACCTTCAAGCTCGATTATGGTCCTTCTGGCGATCAGTTCCAGATCGCTTTTGTTGCTTGAGAAGCTTAGATATTTACAGCTATACATAAGGGGCGGGCAGGCGGAACGGATGTGAACCTCCTTGGCGCCGTTGTTATAAAGGAAATCAACCGTCTCCTTGAGCTGAGTTCCTCTGACGATGGAATCGTCGACAAAGAGAAGCTTTTTATCCTTAATAAGCTCGGGCACGGGAACCTGCTTCATTTTCGCGACCCTGTTTCGGTCTTCCTGACGTGTCGGAGTGAAGCTTCTTGACCAAGTTGGAGTATATTTAATAAAGGGACGGGCGTAGGGTGCGTCCGAGTTGTTGGCGTAGCCGATCGCGTGAGGGACTCCCGAATCGGGTATACCTGCAACCGAATCGACATCCTGCGCAGTTCCCTGCTTTTTATCGTTATCGGCAAGGATCTCACCGTTTCGGCATCTCATTACCTCTACGTTTACACCCTCGTAGGTAGAGGTGGGATAGCCGTAATAGCTCCAGAGGAAGGAGCATATCCTCATTTCCTCCTTTGCCTCGCTGAGTACGGTGCATTTATCGGCAGTAAGCTCTACTATTTCGGCGGGGCCGAGCTCCTTATAGTCTTCGTAATCGAGTTTCTGATAAGCGAAGGATTCGAAGGCTACACAGAAGCCGTCGTCGCTTTTACCGATAAGCACGGGAAGACGTCCGAGCTTATCTCGGGCGGCAATAAGGGTTCCCTTATCGGTTAAGATAAGGATAGAGGCGGAGCCCTCTATTTCATCCTGAGCGAATCGGATTCCGTCGGTAAAGTTGTCCTTCTGATTTATAAGAGCGGCCACAAGCTCGGTCTTGTTTATTCCGCCGCCGTTCATCGGTAGAAAGTGACCTCCGTTATCGACGAGATAGTGGGAAATAAGGTCTTCCGCATTGTTTACCGCACCGATCATACATATCGCGTAGGTGCAGAATTTCGAGCGTACCAGCAGGGGCTGCGGATCGTAGTCGCTTATACAGCCGATGGCCGCTTTGCCCTTTGCCTCTTCGAAAATATGCTCGAATTTCGTTCTGAAGGGCGAGTTCACTATACTGTGGATCTTACGCTGCATTCCCTTTTCGGGGTCGTATGCGGCGATACCCGCACGGCGGGTTCCAAGGTGGGAATGATAGTCGGTTCCGAAAAAGACGTCGAAAATTGCGTCTCTTTTAGAAACTGCTCCAAAAAAACCTCCCATAAATACCTCCTATGGTTATTTGCGATGAGAATTATGCGTTATACTGTTCTGCGATTTTAGCGTCCTTAGCAAGGACAGCCTCGGCGTCGGCCTTTCTTCTTGCGTCAAGCTTTCCTGCGAGCTCGTCGTCGGATAACGCGATCATCTCGGTGGCAAGGAAGGCGGCGTTGGCGGCGCCGTTTATAGCTACCGTAGCAACGGGAATTCCCGAGGGCATCTGAACGGTTGCGAGCAGGGCGTCCATACCCTCAAGGGAGGATCTTATCGGAATACCGATGACGGGGATGGTAGTGTTGGCGGCGATGGCTCCTGCAAGATGTGCGGCCATTCCTGCGGCGCAGATGAGGGCGCCGAAGCCGTTAGCCCTTGCATTTACGGCAAATTCTCTCGCCTGCTCAGGGGTTCTGTGGGCCGAGTAGACGTGAACCTCGAAGGGTATTTCGAAGTCGCTAAGTACCTTAAAGGCCTTTTCTACGACCGGAAGGTCGCTGTCGCTTCCCATAATTATTCCGACTTTTTTCATTTTATTTCCTCCTAAAAAACGTAAAAAGGCAGTCCGAGCCTCAATAAAGGTTTACGAACTGCCCAGACGGTCGACATTTTTCGGTGCTTTTGCTCCCCTTTGGTTTCCCAATGATCCGTCAGTTACAAAAGCCCATATTTTTACCCATCTATTCTAACATTTTTAAGTCAAAAGGTCAAGAAAAATAACCTCGAAAAAACTCTTTTTGTAAGTATATAAAAATTAAGTTTGAAAAAGCGAAAAAGTATGTTATAATATACAGAAATATTTATTCTAAAGAAGGCGCAATTTAAGATGTCAATGTTATTTCATCAGAAGCTTCCTATCCCGAAGGAGATAAAGGAGCAATATCCCTTAAAGGCTGAGGTAGTCGAGAAAAAAGCCAAAAGAGACGCCGAGATAAGAAAGGTCTTTTCGGGTGAAAGCGATAAATTCGTTCTTATAATCGGCCCCTGCTCGGCAGACAGCGAAGAGCCGGTCATGGACTATATTCACCGTCTGAAAAGACTTCAGGAGCAGGTCGAGGATAAGATCCTTATAATCCCCCGAATCTACACAAACAAGCCCAGAACCACGGGAGACGGTTATAAGGGTATGATACATCAGCCCGACCCAAATCAGAAGCCGGATATGCTTAAGGGTCTTCTCGCCATCCGTCATCTGCACACCCGCGCCATCGACGAAACGGGATTTTCCTGCGCAGACGAGATGCTCTACCCCGAAAACTACCGCTATCTCGACGATCTTTTAGGCTACGTTGCCATAGGAGCCCGATCGGTAGAAAATCAGCAGCATCGCCTCGTTTCCAGCGGAATGGTAATCCCCGTCGGTATGAAGAACCCCACCAGCGGCGACTATTCGGTTATGCTTAACTCCATCACCGCCGCACAGCACAGTCACGACTTTATCTACCGCGGCTGGGAGGTGACCTCTTCGGGCAACGAGCTTGCCCACGCAATTCTTCGAGGCTCGGTAAACAAGCACGGACAGGCATTGCCCAACTATCACTACGAGGATCTTATAAGACTTTATGAGGCCTATTCGGCCAAAAATCTTCTTAACATGGGGGTTATCGTCGACACCAACCACTCTAACTCCAACAAGCAGTATTTGGAGCAGGTTCGCATCGCTAAGGAGATACTCCACAGTATGCGTCACAGCGAGGACATAAAGAAGATGGTCAAGGGTCTTATGATAGAAAGCTATATCGAGGACGGCTGTCAGAATATCGGCGAAGGAGTTTACGGAAAATCCATTACCGACCCCTGCCTTGGCTGGAAAAAGACCGAAAAGCTTGTTTTAGATATTGCAGACGTACTTTAAGAAAGCAAGTGCACTTTTATGGAAATTAAACTTAAACCTCAAGAAGGTATGAATACCGCCGATATCCAAAAAGCAATCGACGATTGCTTTCTTGCAGGCGGCGGAACGGTAAGACTTACGAAAGGCGTTTTTAACGTAGGCGGTCTGCGCCTTCGGTCAAACTGTACCCTTTATCTTGAAAGCGGTGCTATACTGAAGGGATCGAGGAATCCTGATGATTACTGCATACTGAAAAACGATTACGTCGAGCCAATTAAGGAAGAGTATAAAACCGACGTTTTGTGGAATTATGCCGCCGTTCGCACCACACACGATCATTTTCTTTTGCCCGGAAGCAGCTGGAATAATGCAGTTATTCGTGTTCTGGATGCAGAAAACGTTTCCGTAATAGGCGAAGAAGGGTCGGTTATCGACGGGTCTGACTGCTATGACGAAACAGGAGAGGAATTTTACAGAGGTCCTCACGGCATCAGCGTGCATTACAGTAAAAATCTTACCTTTAAGGGCTACACCATACAGAATACAGGCAACTGGGCTCATCAAACCCTGTTTTCATCGGATATGAGTTTTTCAAATATCACGATACTCGGCGGACACGACGGAATACATATTTCCTCCTGCGACGATATTAAGATTTCGGACTGCAATTTCTATACGGGTGATGACTGTATAGCAGGCTTTGATAACAATAACGTTTACGTATCGGGCTGTGAGATCAACTCGGCCTGCAGCGGACTTCGCTTCGGCGGAAATAACGTGCTTGTAGAAAACTGTCATTTCTTCGGGCCGGCAAAATATTTCTTCCGCGGCAGTCTTTCCCTTGAGGACAAGATCGCAGGAAAACCTTTCGTGTTTAGCGCAGATAGACGGCAAAAGAGGCCTTGCACACGGCTCGGCCTTCCAGACCCAGATCTGCTATTCAAACCCCATCGCCCGTAAAAAGATCATCGATTACGTCGTAAAATACTGCAGGCAGTATCCCGAGACCGACACCTTACTTTTCGCCACCGCCGACGCGATAAACACCTGCTGTGAGTGTGAAAACTGCCGCGATACCCGTCTTTCCGATCATCTTACGGTTCTTTTTAACGAGCTCGACGAGCGTATGACCGAAGAGGGTCTTACACAGAAGATACTTTTCGCCGTCTATCTTGACTCCCTCTGGGCGCCAAAAAAAGAAAGGCTCAAAAATCTCGACCGTTTTATTTTCGGGATATACCCCATTTCTCACTCCTATCACGAGTCCTACCGCTTAGACGAAATTCCCGAGGGAGAGCCGCTTCCTAATGTGACCAACCGTCTGAAGAGAACCTACGACGTTGCCAAAAACTTCGCCTTCTTTAAGGAATGGAAGAAAATATATCCTGACAACTGGGTGATCGGCGAATATCACTATATGTGGGATCATTATTTAGACCCCGGATATCAGAAGATCGCAAGGGTTCTTTACGAGGACATAAGAAAGCTCGGCGACCTCGGCTTTATGGGAATGGAGATGTATCAGTCTCAGCGTTGCGCCTTCCCCACCGCAATAGGACTTCACACCTACGGCGCCACCCTTTGGAACAAGGATATCGACTTTGATGAGCTCAGCCGCGACTACTTTGAGCACGCCTACGGCGAAGGCTGGGAGGACGTATATAACTATATGCAGACCCTGTCCGACGAATTTGATATGAAGCTGAAGCCGGGTGGAAGAGACTACCCCGCAATGGACTGCGTTCCGGTTTTCGAAAGGTGCCTCGGACTTATAAGAGACTTCCGCGCTACCCACGACCTCAGCGGCGAGGGCAGAAACGCCCTTGAAGCAACCTCCTGGAAGGATATTGAAATTTACGGAAACTTCCTCGAGAAATACTATGAAGCGATACTTACAGGCCTTCGCGGAGACGAGGAAGGCGGAAAGAAGCTGCTTGACGACCTTTTCTACCGAATGTATGAGATAGAGGACGAGGTTCAGCCCCGATGGGATATATATAACCATGCCCGTCTTATTCATCAGTGGTATAACGAGCTTCTGACTAAGAAGAAAAAGGACGAGCAAAACGTCACCGCCTCCGACATCATCGTAGAGACGGTCGGAGATCAGGGCGTTCAGGGCTAAGACTAAATTATTTCCTACCCCATCCGACGGTTCGCAAAAGATTTTTTTGGATATAGCACTTGCAAATCGGTAAAAGAAAAAGAGAGAATGTGAATTTTTTCGCATTCTCTCTTTAATTTTATTCGGCTTTACCGTAGGTTGCGGCATTTGCAATATTGGTTACCATACCCTTATTGCCGTCCACGTTATTGAGCTTGCCCGAAATGTCGGAGCGCTCAATTCCTTTATACTCCATAAGCTCGGTTACCGAGCAGAAACGGTAGCCTGCGTCGTAGAAGTCATCAAGAAGGTCGGCGAGAATGTTATAGGTTATGTCCTTGGTTATGTGACCGAGAATTATATCTCCGTCCTTCCAGGTGCCGATGCCCGCCTTCATATTATCGTAACGCATTTCGTCGGTATATTTGGAGGACCAGTCATAGGTGTCCCGAAGGGCCCAGATAATCGGCATATCCTCCTCTATACAGACGTCAAACATAGTTTCGGTCGTTCTTATCTGCGGAGGTCTGTAGAGGGAGACCTCGTAGGGTGTGACACCGTCGGGCATAGTCAGATTCGCTTCAAGCAGGGCGTTAAAGTCGGCTATCTGATATTTAAGCTCATCGTAGGTAAGCTCGGTATAGGTTCCGTCCTTCTGAGAGCCGGTATAAGCATCGGCGTGGCTCATACTGTGGTTACCGATATCCCAGCCGTTGTTTATAGCGTTCTGAAGAGATTCGTAGCCGTAATTTTTACAGGAGGTTCCGGTTACGAACATAGTGGCAGAGCCCTTATATTTTGCGAAAAGCTCGACCATTCTGTTGTCCTTTGCGGGACTGGGACCGTCGTCAAAGGTGAAGGCTAAAAGCTTATAATCCTCGGGGTGAGTCTTCCAGGAATCGAGATAGGTCCTCCACTTGGTATGAACCTCAGGTGAACCGTCCTCGGTAGTTTCAACGCGGGTAATATGACAATGGATCGGAGCGGTATCGTAGTCTGCTCCCTTATACTCGAAAAGCTCAGACAGCGTGCAGAAGCGATAGCCCTGCTTATAAAGCTCGGGAAGTATGATCTCGAGAGCGTCGGGAGTAACGTATTTTTTGTTAGTGCTGTGTCCGCCGATTATTGTGCCGTCCAGAAGCTCTGCACCCAGAATATTATCTACAATGGATTCAACCGTTGCCGTGCCGCCCGAATAGTCGGAGCCAAGAGATATAAGGGCTCCTACTGCGGGCATATTGAGTTTTTCGAGCCGCTCGTAGATTCGGGCGTTTCGGGCATAACCGCCGCCGCGGTAGAATCTCGGAGTATAGCCGGTAAGCTCTTCTATAAGCTGATTATTTCCGTCGATCTCCTTGGTGAACTCCTCTTCAGAGAGCTCTGCCATGGTAGCGGAATCAAGATGTGAATAGGAGTGACTCGCAAGCTCGCTGCCCTTGCTTAGGGCATATTTTGCTACTTCTGCTCCGCCATTCTGCTCAAGGTATTTTCCTATAAGGAAGAAGGTTGCGCTTCCGTTATGCTCGGCGAAGATGTCGGCCACCTTTGCCGTTACCGAAGGCGTGTTACCGGGATCGGGTCCATCGTCGAAGGTGAAGGCAAGAAGCTTGAAATCCTCGGGATGACTTCTCCAGTCGTCATTCATAACAATTATCTCCTGTGAGATTGCAACGAGGTCGCAAATATCGGTTTCTTTATCACGGTTTTTATCGGTGTTTTTATACTCGGCTGCGCCGATAAGATGAGTACGAAGAGCTAGGGCGTCGGTAAGCTCGCGCCCTTTCCGTTTTCGTCAACGTCGCCGATAGCGGCACCGTACACACGCATAATGGGGGCTTTAACACTGTCTTTAACGGCATACCAAACGTCTTTGTCGAGCTCCTTCATATTTGTATCGCTAAGAGCGTCGGCGCCAAGGACCGAATCGACTACGGTGATGCTGCCCGTAACGGTTCCTATATCCTCGCCCTCGGTTATCCAGGTCGAAGGTGCAGTATTACTGTAAACGTTGCTGAGGGTAAGAGTTCTCGTGCCGTGAATCGATTTACTCTGACTTGCAAGAGGAACGTAGCCGACCGAGAAGCAGTCGGTAATGTTAAGGGTCGCGTAGTAGTGAGTTCCGACAAGTCCCCATTCGTGGGATATCTTGTCGTTCTGATCGACAATGCTGCCCGAGAAGCCGCAGTTATTGAGATCTGCCTTTGCCTTATTGCCGACATAGCCTACTATACCGCCGATAGCGGGACCCGAATAGCTGGAGGTATCGCCGTTTAAGGTCTGCGCATTGCCGCCTGCCACGGTTACGGTATCGTCAACCGAGATGGTATCAACGGTAGCCTTGGTTGCGACGTAGCCTATAACTCCTCCCGTATTTCGGCCGCCCGTGATAAAGGATTTTTTGATATTTAAATTCTTAACGCTTGCGGTTCCGACTGCGGGGATAAGTCCTCCGCTTATGAAATAGCGTCCGTTTTCCTCTACGCTGTAGTTTTCCATAGGCTGACCGTAGATTCCGTAAACGGTATAGCCGTCACCGTCGAGATGACCGTTAAAGGCGGCTTCGGTTCCGTCAAGGCCTCTGTATACGTTTCCTTTTGCAGAGACGGTCTGACCGCCGAACCAGACGTTGGGAGAATAACCTTCTACGGGAGTACCCGTCGACCAGGATATTTTAGTCGGTTCGTTCAGGTAAATATCTTTAGAGAGCTTATAATATTTTCCCGATTCGCCGAAGGTTCCGACGCAGTAGCGAAGCTGACCTGCGGTCTCGATAATGTAGGGGTCGGTATCGGTTCCCGTTCCCTTTTCGAAATATTTACCCGTAAGGGGGAAGTTGGAAAACTCGTTATGATTCTTTATAAAGGTCTTATGGGTCGGGTAGCCCTTTTCGGTGGTGACGAAATCCGCGCTGAAGTTACCGAAGGCTTCTACCGCCTTTATGCCCTTAAAGCTTTCGGCTTCGGCGGTTGTGATCTGTTTGCAGTTGGTTGCCGTTCCGTTACGGACAAGCTTCGTATCGCTTATAGCAAAGCAGTTTTCGATAACACCGGTTTCCAGCCCCAGTTATCACCGATAAGAGCGTTTACGATATAGGTATTGTTCGCATCCTTGGGGTCTTCGTCGTGGTGCTTAAGGGTGGCGAGAGAGTAGGAGTTTTTAAGAGTAAATACATAGGTACCTGCTTCGTTTTCACCGATGGTTCCTCCTCCGATGAATCCGCCGAGCTCGTCACCGTAAAGATAGACGCTTTCTCCCACGTAGCATTGGTCGATAGAACCGTTTGCGCGGGTAACTCTGCCGATAAAGGCGGCGGTAGCATACTTAGCGTTAGCGGTAATATACGAATCTTCGATTCCGATTCCGCTGATATTGAGGCCTTCGCCGGCGCCGGGGAAAAGGGCTCTGATCAATTTTGATTCGGTCTCAGAATAGTCGTTATAAAAAAGGCCGTGAACGACGTTGCCGTTGCCCTTAAAGGTTCCTTTAACGGTCTTACTCTTGTACCAGGTATTGAGAGTCGAGAGGTCGGTGATCTCAGAGCCGTCGGAGGCCTTGGTCACCGTAGGAACACCGTCGGTTACCGATACCTTCATATCGTTGAGCCAGATATCGTTTAAAAGCTCGTATTTCCCGTCGGCCGCTCCGCCTGCGTTTATTACCCAGGCAAGCCCGGAGGGCTTGGAAATATCGAGATAGCCGTCACCGTCGAGGTCGGCGGTAGGCTGGGACGTGGTCTTATCCCAATAGGTAGCGGTCGTGACGGTTTCTGCGGAAACTATGGTCTGCGGAACGACCGAAACAGACAGAACAAGGGTCAAAACCAACAAGAATGCGGTAAGCTTTTTCATAACGATCTCCTTTATAAAAATTTATACTGCTGTCATTATAACACATTGCGTTTTAAAGCAACATTGCAAATCCGCGCATAAATATTGCAAATCCGCGCATTCGCGGCTGACAGACAGAAAACTCTCCCGAATATATTATAAAGCACTTAAAAGACCATTTCAATTTAATTGTTTTGAACACTATTAAACGATTTTAAAGCGAAGCTCATTCTTACGGTATTTCAAAAGGCTCCGCACGGTGCGCGGAGCCTTTTCTTATATTTCTGCTATTACGTCTACCTCGACGAGGACGTTTTTGGGAAGGGTCTTAACGGCGACGCAGGAGCGGGCGGGCTTTCCTACAAAGTACTTGCCGTAGACCTCGTTAAATGCGGCGAAGTTTCCCATATCCGAAAGGAAGCAGACGGTCTTGACTGCCTTTTCGATATCTGTGCCTGCGGATTTCAGTACCTCGCAGAGGTTTTTGCAGACCTGCTCGGTCTGAGCCTCTATTGTGTCGGCTTCAACGTTGCCTGTTGCGGGATTTATAGCGATCTGACCCGAGGTGAATACGAGATTTCCGACCTTTACGGCCTGAGAGTAAGGTCCGATGGCCTCGGGGGCATTTTTGGTATAAATTTTTTCACTCATTTTGGATTCTCCTTTTTGCGGGAGGAGCAAGGTCTCGGCTTGCGCCTCGGTCGGTGCTTCTGCTACGCAGAGGTGTCCACCGGACACCCGCACCCCTCCCCTACGTGTTTAAATTAAGTTTTATGCAAATTTGCGATATCAGCGGTGGGTCGGAATGTGCGTTCGAGATCCCGCCTACGGCGATTTTGCGTCAATGGGTCATTCTATGCGTAGCACACCGAGGAACGAGGTGGAATCTCATTGTCGCAAAATTTCGACAAGCTCAGGATGACACGAACGCGAGGACGTCGCGTCATACTGTAGCCTGAAATTTATACGAGTTTATAGCCGGCGGCGGTGAGAGCGTCGGTAATTTCCTTAATATGGTCGAAGTTTCGGGTCTCGAGGACTATACGGAGGAAGCAACCGTTAATATCGGAGCCCTCTCCTGCCCTTTCGTGATGAACCGAGATAACGTTTCCGCCCTTATCGGCGATAATGTTGGAAACGCCGCGAAGCTGACCAGGCTTATCCACAAGCTCGACCAGAAGGCTATGGTTCCTTCCCGAACGGGAAAGTCCGCGCTTTATGACACGGCTGAGTATTGTTACGTCGATATTACCGCCCGAAACGACGCAGACTACCTTCTTGCCCTTTACGGGAACCTTATCAAACATTGCGGCGGCAACCGAGACGGCGCCTGCGCCCTCGGCGATCATCTTATGCTGCTCAATGAGGGTAAGAATTGCGGTAGCGATCTCGTCCTCGGTAACGGTTACGATCTCGTCAACATATTCCTTTACGTAATTAAAGGTGTTTTCACCCGGCTCCTTAACGGCGATACCGTCGGCTATGGTGGAAACGGTGTCTAATCGCTCGATCTTTCCGTCTCTTACAGAGTTATACATACTCGGTGCGCCTGCGGCCTGAACACCGTAGACCTTGACGTTCGGATTAAGCTTCTTTGCGGCAAGGGCAACGCCCGAAATAAGTCCGCCGCCGCCGATAGGTACGATAATAGCGTCAACGTCGGGCATTTCGTCCATAATTTCGAGGCCTATAGTACCCTGTCCTGCGATAACGTTTTCGGCGTCGAAGGGATGAATAAAGGTATAGCCCATCTCGTCGCGAAGCTCTAAGGCCTTAGCGTAGGCATCGTCGTAGACACCCTCTACCATAACGACCTCGGCACCGTAGCCCTTGGTAGCCTCCACCTTGGATATGGGGGCGCCGTCGGGCAGGCAGATGACCGACTTTATACCGTATTTCGTAGCGGCAAGGGCAACGCCCTGAGCGTGGTTTCCTGCCGAGCAGGCAATAACACCTTTAGCCTTTTCCTCCTCGGTTAGCTGAGAGATCATATAACCCGAGCCTCTCACCTTAAAGGAGCCCGTGACCTGAAGATTTTCGGGCTTTAGCCAGACGTCTGCATCGGGATTTATTGCGGGGGCTTTGATAAGATCGGTATGCCTTACGACGTTTTTAAGCACGTGGGCGGCATGATAGACCTTGTCGAGAGTAACCATATCGTTTTCTCCTTAAAAATAAAATAACGCCTCTATGAAAAACATAGAGGCGAAGAATTAAATAAAATCTCCGTGGTACCACTCTAATTGTTGCATAGCAACCACTTTCGCGTACGTTATTATACGCTTTCCCTTTAACGCAGGTCTACGGATCACTTACTCGTTTCCTTTCGGCTTTCGGCTCAAGGGTGATCTTTGCATTTTCGTCATATTGCCTTTCACCAAACGGCAACTCTCTGAAAATCGGGGAAAT
Source organism: uncultured bacterium (assembly GCA_949293385.1). Lineage (GTDB taxonomy): Bacteria > Bacillota > Clostridia > Oscillospirales > Acutalibacteraceae > SFWF01. The sequence goes on from CASFDQ010000121.1 coordinate 20,409, forward strand.
GCAACCGTCCCTCTCATCGCTTTTGTTAGGTAATTATAACCACAAAATTTAAATTTGTCAATAATTATTTAATTACGCGAACGCGGATTATGCCCTCAACGGCCATAAGCTTCTCTTCGATTCCGTCGAATACGGTCTCGACGTCGAGGAGAGAGTAAGCGTAGTCGCCGCGGGAAGCGTTCTGCATATTGTGAACGTTGATATTCTGCTCGGCAAGAGCGGTAGTGATAGCAGAGATGATTCCGGGGATGTTCTTATGAAGGACGCATACACGGGCATCGGAGGTTCTCGGCATAGAAACTGCGGGGAAGTTTACCGAGTTTACAACGTTACCGTTTTCGATATAGTCGATAAGCTCGTGAGCGGCCATATAAGCGCAGTTGTCCTCAGATTCGGGAGTAGATGCGCCGAGATGAGGAATAGCGGTAACGTTTTCCACGCCGATCATTTCGTCGCTGGGGAAGTCGACAACATAGGAAGCGACCTTTCCGCTGCCTAAAGTCTCGATCATATCGTCGGAATTAACAAGCTCGCCACGGGCGAAGTTAAGGATGCGAACGCCGTCCTTCATCTGTGCAAAGGCGTCCTTGTTAACAGAGCCCTTGGTGTCCTTAGTGCAGGGAATGTGAAGAGAGATATAATCGCAGTTAGCGTAGATCTCAGCAAGATCGTCGCAGTATTTAACGGTGCTTGATAAGTTCCAAGCATTTTTGATAGAGAGATAGGGGTCGTAGCCGTAGACCTTCATACCGAGCTTTTCGGCGGCGTTGGCAACGAGTACGCCGATAGCGCCGAGACCTACGACACCGAGGGTCTTGCCTAAAACTTCGGGTCCTACGAAGTTACCCTTGCCCTTTTCGACCATCTTTCCGACCTGATCGCCGTTGCCCTTAAGGGTCTTAGCCCAATCGATGGCGGCGGCAATTTTACGGGAGGAAAGCATAAGTCCTGCGATAACGAGCTCCTTAACGGCGTTTGCGTTAGCGCCGGGAGTATTGAAAACAACGATTCCCTCTTCTGCGCAACGGTCAACGGGAATATTGTTGACACCTGCACCTGCACGGGCAATGGCGAGAAGGGACTTATCGAACTCTACCTCGTGAAGAGCGGCAGAACGAACGATAGCACCAACGGGAGCTTCTACCTCGTCACCGATGGTATACTTTTTTGCGTCGAACTCATCGGTTGCGACAGAGGATATTTTGTTATAAGTTTTAATGTTGTACATAACGGTACCTCCATACAGTTTAGCGGCCTAAAGCCTATTGATATTATTATATTACTATTTTTGAAAAAGTCAATACGGTTTGTTAAAACTTTGTCACATTTGTATACTTTTTGGCGAGTTTGGTAATGCCTTTATAGTCAGAGTTTTGAAGCATTCTCTTATCTATTATATTCGAACCGACTCCGAAGCCGCAAACGCCTGCCCCGAGATAGGCTTCCATATTGTTTTCGTCGATACCGCCTACCGCCAAAAGCTTAATATGAGAAAGAGGTGCTTTTACCGCCTTTACGTATTCGGGGCCCATTACGGTAGTAATTTCGATATCCTTATCGGTTATTACGTCCTCTTCGGTAAAGCAGGTAAAGAGGATCTCCCGTTCGGAAGTTCTTCCAAAGTCGTACGTCAGATATATCTTGCCGTTATGATATGAAGCGTCGGGATAAGAAATATCCTGACGGGTATCTATGCATTTCGAATATTTCCAGCTTTTACCGTCGTCCTCCGAAAGCTTTATCGTCATATTGGTTCGGTCGGTCTTATGGTCGTTATGAATCAGCAATACCCTGCCCGAGGGAAGCTTTTCAACGTAAAGGCGACTGCTCGGAGCGGAAACCTCCGAAAGAACGGGCTCGCTCCAGGTCAGACCGTTATCCTTTGAAATACATTCGGCAAAGCCTCCGAGATACGTTCTCGCAAACATTCTTACATCGCCGTTTTCCATTTGTTAAGCCATTCCCTCGTCGAAGGGAGTACCAAGCTTTTCGGCACCGTAATGATGCTCGTAGGTCTTGCCCTTGTCGTGGGTTATGCTGTAGCCGTAGCGGTAGTTTAACTGATCGTAGGCCAAAAGCAGCCAATCGCCGTTTTTAAGGAAGGTCGGCTTACAGCGGAGAAATCCCCTATACACGTATCAGGGAGCGGAAAACTCGATATTCTCAGCATCAGGGTCTTCGCAGGTTATCATACCTGAGGCGATGATTTTAGAAACATCCGCCTCAGTAAGACCGTTTTCGGCTAAAAGCTTGCTTATTCCCTCTTTAAGGGCATTTTTAAGCAGAGAGCCGTCGCCGATGCTTTTTGACGCGCCGACATTATACTTTACTGTTTTAATTATCTTATTATCTTGAACCAAGGCAATTCGGGTATTGGTGGTTCCCGAATCGACGCTTATAAACGCTCATTCATATCTCCTCCTTCCTATAATTATACATAAAAACGCCAAAAGTAAACTGTTTTAAAAAAATCCCTCCCACCTTTTTGGTGAGAGGGAGAGATCAGACTTGTTTTTCGGCCCAGCCGGAGGTTTCGTAGGTCTTGCCTTCGGGGGCTACGCGGCGGAAGATGTTGTAGGCGCGGTCGCTTATCCCGTCGAACCAGTCTGCGAACTTCGGGTCGCCCCAGGAGCAGAAACCTGCAAACACGATGTTCTGTACGCCCGGGCTTACTATCAGCTTGTTCCAGGTGGTCTCCATTATACCAAGGCAGCCTTCGGTTTCTGCGGTGCTGACGGCGGCGGGGATATTTTCATGTATCTCCCAAGGGCAACAGATAACGTCAAAGCCGTATTCTCTGATTTTTGAGGTGGTTTTCCATGGAGCACTTACCGCGTCATACTGCCAGTCGGCAACGATAAGACGCTTATCAAGCGAGGAAAGAAGTTTCTCGGCGTATTTCTTCGTCGAATTGCATCCGTAGGCAATTCGCCAAGGGTGATTCGGGTCCTTGGGCTCGTCGGGGAAAAAGGCAGTGCTCAGCAGCATATCTCCCCAGATGATTCCCCTTCTTCCCTTCTTAGAAAGGTCGTCCTGAACCTCGCGTAGCCAGTCACAAAGCTCGTCAGCTTCGAATTCCATTCCAGCTTCATCACAGCCGAGATGGAAATATTCTCCCTCGCCAAGGAGGTCGCAAAGCTCGCTTCTAACGCTTTTAAGGAGGGCTTTTACCTCGGGGTCCTTAAAGTTCCAGACCCAGCCGTAGCTCTTCGGATAGTAAAGGTGCTCGAGGGCAAGATTTTGGTCTAAAACGGTATGCTTTCCCGCATAGCCCATACGGGCAAGGGCAGCGTGACCGAGATGCTGAAAGAAGGGTATGACCTCCATGCCAAGGGCGTTTGCCTCATTTGCAAGCTCGCGTATCTCGTCCTTTGTAAAGGCGTTTGGCCAGGCAAGCTCCTTCAGGGCATCGAGCTTGATCGAGCCCCAAGTCTCGAGAATAACGTGGGTATACTTTGCCATACCGCAGGTACGAATGACCTTGCGGATGGTGTTCATAGAGTATTCGGGGAAAAGGCAGATATGTATAGCCCTGAAGGGTAGCTTTGCGGCATCTCTAATGCAGGCGGTTTCTATTCTATAATCGTTTTTACCGTAGCAGAAGATCATTTCAAGGAGACTTAAAAAGCCTTTTACGGCGGTTTTATAGTCTTTACCCTTAACGTAGGCGCCCTCCTCGGTTACGTTAATAACGTATTCGGCATCGCCGATATCGGCAGAGGTGGCGTTACCGACAGAAAAAACGGTATCGTTATCGGTAAAGGTGTATTCCCAATTTACGGTATAAGCGTAGTTATGCACCGTATCAAGGATGGCAGGGTCGTTGGCCTTTTTGGGCACTGAGATATTCTGATATTCCGCAAGTTTAAAAAAGTTCATAATAAGACCTCCTTTGGTTTGATTATAACAACCTATACGATAATTTGCAAGTGGACAATTCGAACTAAAAGGTGTAAAAAAACAGACGCGTCTGCGTCTGCTTTTTAGTTTAGTTTTTCTTTCGTTTAATAAAGTCAAACAGGCAAACTGCGGCAAGGGCAATAACCGCGACCGCAGATACGGCTATAACCGCTGTCCACGGGAAGGCTTCCTTTGCCTCCTCCTGAGGCTTCGGCTCGGGAGCAAGGACTTCCTCATCCTTTTCAAGCAGACCGAGGTCACCCGTTTTTCCGACGGGGACGACCTGCAGGGAATCGAAATAGAGGCTCTTACCCGCTTCGGTCTCAATAACGAGATAGGGTGCGTTTGCGGTGACCGCCATAGTCACCTTCTGCCACTTACCCTTCTGTATTTCGGCAATGCTGAATTCCTCGTAGCCCGCCATATCCGAATCGAACTGCGGATGGTTGGCGTGATAGACCTTAAGCTTTGCAGAGGTAAGGCTTTCGTCGTCGGTAGTGATATAAATTACCACGTCGTAGACCTGACCAACCTCTAAAGCGTTTTTATAGGAAAGAAGGAAACGGGGCGCTTCCGTACCGTCACCTTTTGCGTGAATGGATTTAAGGCCGCCTTGAACGAGGCTCGGAGTATAGCCCTTAACGCCCGGTCGGAAGCTTTCGACCGAGGAATTATAGTCGTAATTCGGATCGAGGTCTCCGTCAAAGTCCTCGGTAAAGCCGATAGATATCCACTTTGCGTAAAATACCGTATCAAAATCGGGGAAAAGTCCGTCCTTAACGGGAGTACTGAAGTTAACCGAATGATACCAACCGTCGAACTTATATCCGTATCTTGTGGGTTTTGGAAGCTCGCTGACCTTAAGCTCGGTATGCTGCGGATAACCGAAAATCGACTCGCAGGCGGAGCCTTCCATACTCGCGAAGGATATCTCGACCTTTTTGGGAAGTTGCTTATTACTGTAATTTTCTGCATTTTTAAAGCAACGAAGCACGGGCGTTCCGCCGTCGACTATCATCCAGATATTCTTGTAATCGAGCTCGGGCATCACGGTTTTAGCGCCGCTTCCTCTTATCATCATAAGAGCAATGTTAGTAGCTCCGTTAACGTTTCCTCTGGTACCTCTGTGATATACGTTGGTAAGTTCCATCATAGAAGCGCCTGTTGGATGGCCCGAAAGGGTAATTCCGTCATCGGACACGAAGAAGGAATTTTTAACGGTGATAGGCAGACGGGTGTTCCACGCATTTGCGATTATCTGACCGCCGTAGTTTCCGTCAACATAAAGGCGACCAGTGAAGTAGCAGTTATCGATATCTACCTTCATACCGCAACCGCCAACAAGTCCGCCTGCGTTATAGCAGGAGATTTTTACAGTATGGTCGGCAAAGCACTGACTTATAACGGGAGCAACAAAGTCTTCATCCTTAAAATTCCAACCGACTATTCTTCCGACAAGGGCACCTGCGTAGGATTCCTCGCCGCTTACGGTTACTGAGGACCGAGTTATGCCGACGCGTCTGATTACGGCACCGCTTGTTATCTGTGGGAAAAGACCTGCGTAAGCAAATTCGGTATTGAAATAGAGTCCGCTTACGACGTGACCGTTACCGTCAAAATTGCCTGCAAACTCGCTCGTTCCGCCAAACCATTGACGGGCGGTTTTTGTCCAATTCTCAGAGCTTGTGTCGTTAAGTCGGATGTCCGCACCGAGCTTATAGTATTTACCTGCGGTTGCGGGATCGAGAATCAGTTTTGCGAGCTGTTCGGGGGTTTCAATTATATAAGGCGACTCTTTAGTGCCTTCGCCCGAAGCATATTTAGAGGCGAAATAGCCCGACCATACGCCGCCCTTACTGCCTTCATCGAATACCTTAGGTATGAAATCGGACGTGAGAAGCTTTTGATGAGGGGTTGAACCGTCAACCGTCATCCATACGTTGTTCCAGTCAAGCTCATCCATTGCGGTACGGGCGGCTTCTCCCGTCATATCCTTAAGAGATATTTGCTTGGAGCCGGTAATCCACTCGGTTCCGTAAAGAGCTCCCGCAAGGTTGGGTATTATGGAAAAACGGTAGGCATTAGCTCCCACACTATAGCAGTCGAGAAGCTCCCAATCCTTGCCCCAGATATCGCCGACAAGGGCGTTTGCGCGATCCTTTGCGGTAGCGGTCACCTTACCCGTAAAGTAGGAGGAATAGAGTTTTAATCCTCTGTTGGTGCCGCCTGCAACGAGGCCTCCCACGGTCTGACCCCTTACCGTTACGGATGAATCGGCCGAACAGCCTACCACTCTTGCGTAAAGGCCTGTTTCGGCATCGGTGAGTTTGCCGATCATAGCGCCGGTATATCCGCTTCCGGAAATAAATGAATCTCTTATATGCAGGTTGCAGACCGATGCCATCACACTGAACTGCGGGAAAAGACCTGCGGCGGTTTTGTCAAATTTATTTTCCTTTTCGTTAAAAGGCGTTGGGGTTTTACCAAGATACAGCCCGTAGATTTTAAAGCCCTTACCGTCGAGATTGCCGTAAAATACCTCGCTGTCGGAATCGGTATACCATACGTTTGGTGAGTTCTTCTGCCAGTTTTTGTCTGAGGTATCGTTGAGGTAGATATCTGCGCCAAGCTCGTAGTAGCGGTTTTTGGTATTTGGGCTTTTAAGGAGATAGCGAAGCTGATCGGCAGTTTCGATTACAAAGGGATCGTTTTTAGCTCCCTTTCCCGAAGCGTAGGCAGTACGGTCGCCGGTAGGATCCTCTTCCTCCCCTGTTATGGAGGAAAAGACCTTAAGCTTGGGAGTTGCGCCGTCGACCGTTTCAAAGAAATTATCAAAGTCGAGTTCCGACATTGAGGTCTTGGATTCTTCACCCCTCATAGAGTCGAGGTCGGAGATATAGGTAAAGCACTCAAACTCCCCTGCCGTGCGCTCGGAGGTATATATATTCTTATAAATACTGCTTAGAGCAGAGCCGTTTTTATAGAGCCAGGAGCAGGTATTTTCGTTTCCTGCGTAGTATGGCGCGAAGCCGACACAGTAGGCGTTTTCGATAGTATAGGGGCACTGCCAAGAGGTTCCGATAATACCGTTTACCCGCACCTTTGAAGCGCCGCTGAGAGCCGCCTTGCTGTAGCAGTTTTCAATCGTTAAAATGGTCTCGGTTTTCGGCTCGTAAGCGGCATAGCCTAAAATTCCGCCTGCGCCGCCGTTATTTGCAGAAACGTAGGCTACCTTTACAGTTTCATCTGCGAAACAGTTGGTAATTTCTTTATAACCGCCTATGGCAGTAGCGCCAACAATTCCGCCTGCAAAGGTTTGTGCGTTTATTTGAGAAAAACGAACACCGATATTTTTAACGCTTCCCTTTGTAAATACGGGAATAAGTCCCGCCTTATCTACCGAGGTATCGGAAGCATACCAAATACCGTAAACGATATAGCCGTTTCCGTTTAGGTGTCCGTTAAAGCCTGCGGAGGAAATCCAACTGTTGTTATCGGTACTACTATACCAATCTGACTTAGTTGTATCGTTTAGATAAATATCGTTTTGAAGAAGGAAATATGCTCCGTCGAGTCCTTGATTCTTTATAGCGTAGGCAAGCTCGCCTCCGTTATAAATTAAGTAAGGATCGTTTTCGGTTCCGCTTCCCTTTTCGATTTTTTTGGCGACCTTACCGCTCCAGATATCCCCTTCAGGTTCTTCGGGGGTCGGCAAAAGATCGGTGAATACGCGAAGGACGGGATAGCCTTCGGTTGCGACGAAGCTATCACAGTCGGCAAGAGCCTCCATAGCTCCGCCAATATCTAAAACGTCTTCGCCCTGCATTTGAGCGGGATCGAGCTTTGTTACGTTATAGCGTGAATTATCGTCCGAAAATACGTTTTCGCAAAGGATGCTTCCGCTTTTTGAGCTCAGAGAGCTTCCTACAAAGAAGCAGTTGGAAACTGTACGGGAGGAAGCCCAGCTATCGGCTATGAAGCCAAAATAGGTCGTACCGATAATGGTGGCGAGGCTATAGCAGGAATCGATAGTAAAGTTAGAGCCGCTGTAGGCAAGCATTGCCGCCGCATGGGTTCCCTTTACCGTTACCTTTTCTCCAACGTAGCAGTTTGAGATCGTTACGGTGTTATTATAGTTTGTTTGAGATATAATTGCCGCCGCTTTACCCTTTGTACCGAAATAGGCATTATCGATACCAAGGTTTTTAACTACGGTAGGCTGATTTATACGAAGGGCAGGAATAAGGGCGGTTACGCAGTCTTCTTCCTTATTAACGTAAAGTCCGTATACGGTATGACCGTCGCCGTCGATAGTACCGTAAAAGTTTCCCGCATTATCGGCGGTGTACCAGACGTTGGGGGTATATCCGTCCTCGATAACTCCCGTTGTCCAGTCGATCTTTTCGGTATCGTTAAGATAGATGTCTGTTGTAAGCTTATAGCTTTTACCGCCGCCGTTTTTAATAACGTAGGCCAGCTCTTCGGCCGAAGAAATCAGATATATATCGGAGTTTTCGGGATCGGCTACGGGTTCTTTTTCGGTGCCGTCCCAATAGGCTTCGGCGCTTACGGTAATTCCCGCAAAGGGAATAATAACCGCCGACAGAATAAGGGTAAGGGATACTAAAAAGGCAATCAGCTTATTAAAACTTTTGATCTTCGTCATTTTTCTTGCCTCCTTATCTTCCTACGTAGGTTTTTGGGGTTGTGTCGATATAGAGCTTACCGACACCCGGCTTCTGATACACGCGAAGCCAATCGATATAATAACAGAAGGGCATTTTCGAGTGGTCCTCAACGACGTTTTCGTAGTAGCTCATATCATCGGCAAAGACGTGGTTATTAAACATAAGGAAAAGAGGCTCGTGGAAGCCCTCAATGTCGGAGCATTCGTCGAAGGACTTGGTTATATCGACGGTTTCATACTTTTCGCCGTCGACAAAGAAGGAATATTCCTTTTCGGTCCACAAAAAGCCGTAGGTATGATACTGCTGCGAAAGGGTTTTCAAATCGACACCCTTTTCTTCCCAGTTCCAACGAACCGTAGAACCGTCGGAATAAGAATTTTTATCCGTTCCGTGAATTTCGGAATAGTTATAAATACCTGTGTTATAGTGACGGTGAATGGTAGGCTCAAGAGACGTTTCGCTTCCGAAGACCTCGAAAATATCGACCTCTACGCCGTATTTGGCATTTGCGGCCTTTTCGGGGTCGTAGGCAACTCCGCCAACCTTATTTTTACCGCCGTTCGCGCCGATCTGAAGTCCCCAGAAGGAAGGCCAGCTTCCCTTCTCAAAGGGCACGCGGGCTCTTATCTCGGCATAACCGTAGACGTAGTTCATCTTATATTTCGTAACTACCGAATAGGGAGATTTATAGAGGGTTCCCTCACGCAGAGGGTTAAAGGTATTTATTCCGTGAAGCTTGAGCCTGCCGTCGGCAACGTCGACCACGTCCTTTTCCCAGGATATTTCAAGCTTTGTACTTCCCGACATTCTTTCCTCGAAATCCCACTTGGTAAAATCAAGGTCGTTCCCTTCAAACTCGTCGCCCCAGACATAGTTATAGCCGTCTAAAACGGTAGCTTTAAAATCGGTTTTAAGGGCAAAGGTTATCGCCTCGCCTTTTTTGGGAGCGAGTCGGACAAATTTATTAACGGCGGAATTAAGGGTTACGTCGTGGCCTGCGTCAAAAACAAGCTTTTTTCCCTTTAGAGAAACCTTTATATCCGAGTCGAATATATCTTTTGCGCTCTCGGCGCGGTTGGTCTTACCGACAAGAATTTCCCGTTCCTGCTCAGAGGCGGTATCGGCCGTAACGGTGAGATTGATTTTATGTTCTTTAGAAAAATAGTCGACAAGAATCTCTGCAGAGGCCTTCGCAGCGGTATTTCCTTTAGGATATACCACCTTATAGCCCTCAGGGCCCTCCCAAACGGCGGTCTCATAGTCGAAATCTCCGTCGGTATCGACGAAAGGCTCGGCTGCCTCGGGCTTTTCGGCGGGGTCGCGGTAGGTTTTATTTTCCTCGGGGTCGTTAGGCGCAGAAACGGTCTCCTGCGGCTTTGAACCGCAACCGATAAGACCTACCGACAAGACGGCTGCAAGAATAAGACAAACTATTCTTTTCATAAAGATACCTCATTAAGTATTTTTAAGGGTGAAGATAAGGGTTTCGTGTTTTTTCATATCGAGGACGATCTTGTCCGAAACAAAGGGCTTTGCGTTCGAGCAAACGTTTTTGACGAGCGCTTTTTTAGGAAGTTTGATCTCCTTCCTGCCCTCTGTGGAAGAGTGAACCGACAACAGACTGTTTCCAAAGCAGATCACGTCGTCAGAGTCGCAGAAAACGTGGGCGCCGGCTTGTTTTGCGAAATCGCGAAGCTCATCGGGGGTAAATTCCCATTTTTCCATACTACTGCAAAGCATCAGGATACCCGCCTGCTTACAAAGCGATTTGGCTTCCTCCAGCTCGGCTGAGGATATTACAGTCGGGAAAATTATTGCCTTATAGTCCTTAAAGCGGGCTTTAAAATCGTCGAGAAGATATAAATCGAAGGCAAGTCCGCTGTTACCGAGGTCGTTTCTGATATCACACTGACTACGGCTGGAACGATGGCCCATTCCCTGATATTGATATATCTTTCCGTCGACGAAAACGGCTATATCGGGCTTAACGTCATATTGTGTGTAATCGTGCTTCTCAAAAAGCTTTTTGCAACGCTTTGCTTCGGCCATGTAACGGGGGTGATCGTACCAGCCGCCCCACATATCAAACCACCAGAGGCTGTTTCCGCGGGTTATCTGATGAGCATATGCCTTTCTCATTGCGGCAACAGAGCCGTTAACCGTTTTAGGTCCTTTCCAGATATCGCCGTAATAGCTGTTAGTTTTATCGGCGCCGGGACGGCAGTTGTTGATAAAATCGGAAAGGGAGGTTCTTATATCACACTCTGAAAAATAAATTTTACCGTGTTCACGGAGGGAGGCAAAGGGCAGACCGTCTCCCCAATCGATGCCAAGAGCACGGGTTTTGTAATAAGAGTTGGGCGAACTGAAAAAGTCGAGATAGGGGCAGTCGATAATATGGTGAAGGGCAACGTCGCCGGGGAGAGGACTGCAAAGCTCGGTTATGTATCCGTAGAAGGTTCCGACCGTCTTTTCAAAATTGGTTGCCTCCTTAACGGTTTTAGCGAAATGAGCAATGCTGTCGGCAACGGCGGTATTACTGAATTCAAGATAGCGAATTAAAAGCTTGTCCTCAATTTTGCCCTCTACGTCAAGATTATTTAAATCGGGAAGTTCGCGGGGAAGGTCTTCGTCGGGGTATTTTTCATCCAAAAAACGGAAAAAGTATTTCTTTGCGTTTTCGCAAACTCCGCCTTTTCTGTGGTAATGGAACCATTCTTCTGTATCGCCGTCGGCAAGATGATATCCGATGATATTTTCGGCGTAGCTTGAGTTTTCAACGTGATCTATGAGAGCCCTAAGAAATATATCGCCCTGCCTGCGGAAGGCATCGGAAAAGAGCATTTCTCTTTTTTCATCATGGGGCGCAACGATTATTTCGTCAGGATTTTGCTCACACCACCATTTGGGCATTGTCATAAACACGCGGGGAAAAATCCAGGCGTTGGGATTCACGCGAAGAACTTTATTGACCGCCTCGTCTACTATCGAAAAATCCGGCTCGTTTTCCTTATCGAAAATACCTCTTTCATAGGGAGTAAAGGCGGTCTTTGCATTGAGAGCACGTGAAGCAAAGGCGAAGGTCACGGAATAAAGATCGTAGCCCGCCTTTGTGAAATCTTCGTAGTGATTCCGCTCATCAAAATATGTAGTATAGGCGCAGGAAGGAACCATTTCATCGTTTATAAAGAGTCTTACAGTACCGTTGATTTTCTTTACATAACTTTTTGCCATTACTTTTCACCCTAAAAGAAGATTTTATAATTTTATTTTATTCGAAAAAAGCCACAATTTCAACCTACAATATGCAGAATGTATAAAAACCATAGAATTAAACTCTACAATCTGTAGATAAATAATTCGTTCCATTTTTATTATATAGATTAAAAACAACTAAATCAATGCATTATATTTATTTTTTAGTATTAAATTGAACTAAAATTTCATAATGTTATGGTATTAAAAAAGGATGTATCCGAACGGAGGCACTTCGTAAAGAAGTAGTCTCCGTTTTCTATATAAAGAAAAAATGACACTTTCAGTTAGTGAAAGTGTCATAGTGGGTTACATACTTTGAGAAAGGTAAATACTCGCCGAAAAACAGCGTTTCTTTTTCGGATGGTAAAGTGATATTGCAAACTGCCGTTTGCAGTGATATTTTTGCCCAAAGGCAAAAGTGATATTGAAACCTTACGGTTTCAGTGATATTATATTCGCCTTTAAAACTGCCCGAAGGGCAA
>CASFDQ010000122.1 GCA_949293385.1 uncultured bacterium
ACACAAAAATTTTCCGTTTTGGCAGGTCGAAGAGTTTCTGCCACCGAGTTTTTTAGCAGGCGAAGCGTGAGCTTGCCGCAAGGCTGCCGCCTGCGGCGAGAGAACGCAAAGCCTGATGAATAAAGGCGGCGAGCGAAACCGTAAAATTCATTACCCAAAATTATAACACCTTGGTTTATATCTGTCAAGTTATCTGTAAACTTTTATTTGTCCATTTCGGCCGCTTTTTTAAGAATTTCGATGCTCGGTCCGGGGATACGGCCCAGATGATCGGGACCGACGTTTACGAGGTAGTTTATGCCGAGCTCGTTTAGGTGCTTTTTATTCTTATAAAGCTGTTCGGGGGTCACCCAGTTATGATCTCGATATGCAAAGCCCCAGGATCTGTTGAGGGTGCAGGCCGACTCGTAAAGTCCGAAGGGGCTGGGCTTAAAGCCGTCGATGCTTCGGTAGTTGATATCCGAGGGGTCGACCTTTGAAAGCTTTTCCCATTCCTCTTTTGTTTCGGGGATCTCGTTATCTCCGAGGGATACGTAATCGTATGCGCCACCGCCGAGACGGGAATTTATAAGGCAGTTCGACTGAAGCTCCTTTACGGTATCGTAAAGGATTTTACTCTGCTCGGGGGTAAGGGTCATGGGGACGTCGAACCAGGCGAGGAAGATATCGCCGTAGTTGGTCATAAGCTCCTTAACCTGAGGAAGGATCTTATTATTAAAGCAGATATCGAAATTTTTACTTTTCTTGTCGGGGAAATCCCAACTGTTTTCCCAGGATACTCCGCTACAGTATTTGGGGTCGGAATTATAACCGCCGCCGTGCTCCTCGTGCCAGTCGAGATCCTGCGAATAATAAAATCCGAGCTTTACCCCGTATTTTTTACAGGCCGCCGCAAGCTCGCCGATAATATCGCGGCCGAAAGGCGTCGCGTCGACAACGTTATAGGGGTCGACCTTCGAATGGAAGAGAGCGAAGCCGTCGTGATGCTTGGTGGTAACGACGAAATACTTCATACCGCAGTCCCGTGCCAGCTTGATAATTTCGTCAGCGTCAAAATAAATGGGGTTAAAAATACTTGCCAGCTTTTCGTATTCCTTATTCGGAATAGCGAAATAGGAGGCTATCCATTCGGCGTAATTGTCGCTGGGTTTACCCTTATATTCGCCGCCAAGGAGGGAATAAAGCCCGAAATGCATCATCATTCCGTAGCCCGCTTCTTTAAAAAACTTCACGTTATCCATAATTTTTCACCCTTTAAAAAACACGGCATGTAAGTCAACATACCGTGCGAATTTTATTGCTCTCTGAAGGTAACGGTGCCCTTTTCGGCGTCCATCTCCTCAACTATTGCAAGGCTTTCGAGTTTATAGCCTAGGTTTCTTATGACCCTGCCGCCTATCTGGAAGCCCTTTTCAATGGCTATTCCGAGGCCGACTACCTCGGCTCCCGAGCTTTCGGTTATTGAGATAAGTCCCTGCAGGGCGCAACCATTGGCAAGAAAATCGTCGATAATAAGGACCTTGTCCTCGGGGTTTAAAAATTTCTTCGAAACGATGACCTTGTTTACGTTCTTGTGGGTAAAGGACTCGACCTCGGCGACGTATACGTCACCGTCGATGTTAACGCTCTTGGATTTTTTGGCAAAAACCATAGGTACGCCGAAGCAACGCGCTACCGAGCAGGCGATAGCGATTCCCGAAGCCTCGATGGTGAGGACCTTGGTGACCCCTGCGTCCTTAAAACGGTTATAAAATTCCTCACCCATCTTGTCCATAAGCTCTATGTCCATCTGGTGGTTTAAAAAGCTGTCGACCTTTAAAACGTTGCCGGGCTTAACGGCGCCGTCCTTTATTATGCGTTCTTCTAAAAAGTTCATATCGTTTTACCCCCCAAAAAAAATCAGTTTTCGGCAACCTTGCGGGCGACGTATACGCCGCTGGCCGATGCGTGGGAGAGGGAGTGGGTGATACCGCTTCCGTCTCCTATTATATAAAGACCCTTATAGCGGGCTTCGAGGTTTTCGTTTACCTCGACCTCCATATTGTAGAACTTGACCTCAACGCCGTAAAGGAGGGTATCCTCGTTTGCGGTACCGGGGGCAACCTTGTCGAGGGCGTAGATCATTTCGATGATTCCGTCGAGAATACGCTTGGGAAGAACAAGGCTCAGATCTCCGGGAGTCGCGTTAAGGGTGGGGGTGATAAAGGCTTCGTCAATACGGCTTTGGGTCGAGCGACGGCCTCTTATAAGGTCGCCGAAGCGCTGAACGATAACTCCGCCGCCCAGCATATTGCTGAGCCTTGCGATGCTTTCGCCGTAGCCGTTGGAGTCCTTGAAGGGCTCGGAGAAATGCTTTGCGACGAGAAGGGCAAAGTTGGTGTTGTTCGTCTGCTTCTCGGGGTCCTCGTAGCTGTGACCGTTTACAGTGATGATTCCGTTGGTGTTTTCGTTAACTACCGCGCCCTTCGGATTCATACAGAAGGTTCGAACCCTGTCGCCGTATTTTTCGGTACGGTAAACTATCTTGCTTTCGTAAAGCTCGTCGGTAATATGAGCGAAAACGGGGGCGGGAAGCTCAACGCGGACGCCGATGTCTACGCGGTTAGAGCTTGTGGGAATATCGAGCTCGGCGCAGACCTTCTCCATCCATTTACTTCCGCTGCGTCCTACCGAGATTATACAGTCGGTGCAGGAATAGGTTCCCGAAGCGGCAATGATATCGTAGCCGTCCTCGGTCTTCGCAACGCTTTCAACGGGGGTGTTGAAGAAAAATTCAACGCTGTCCTTAAGGTGATTATAGATATTCTCAAGAACGATATAGTTTATGTCTGTTCCGAGGTGACGTACCGAAGCGTCGAGAAGATGAAGGTCGTTTCTGATACACTCGGTCTTAAACTGGGTTCCCGCGGTGGAGTAAAGCTTGGTGCCCTCGCCGCCGTGACGCATATTTATCTCGTCAACGTATTTCATAAGATCAAGTGCGTGGGTCTTTCCTATATATTTATATAGAGTACCGCCGAAATCGTTGGTGATGTTATACTTTCCGTCGGAGAACGCGCCGGCTCCGCCGAAACCGCTCATAATACTGCAGGTCTTGCAGCTTATGCAGGACTTGATCTTGTTGCCGTCTATGGGACAGCGTCTGCGGGACAGGGGATTTCCGGCCTCGAAGACTGCAACCTTCTTATTGGGCGCCTTTTCCATAAGCTCGTAGGCGGCGAATATTCCGCCCGGGCCCGCTCCGATAATTATAACGTCGTAATTCATAAAAGCCTTCCTTTCGGGTCATATACACATTTATTATAACAGTAAACCGTTTATCTTTCAAGACTAAAAAATATTAGATAACAGAGCACAGGGGACAGGGATCAGTGGTCAGTGATCAGTGGTCAGTGGTCAGACGGATACCGAAATTATTCAGGGACGAGGGGCTGCGCAGGGGCAAAACAGCGTTTTGCAGGGGTGCTACGCACAGAAAAAGAGTAAACCTTCGTTTGAGTAGCGCGACCCGCGAGTAAAAAGAGTAACAGACACCGAAAACAAAAATATACACGGCTACGATAAAATGAGGCCATCACCTGACGGGTCTTGCCTTCGCCTGTCGAACCCGAAGGGCGCCGCAGGCGGGATCTCGTCGGCACAGATAAAATTGAAAGTTGAAAATTGAAAACTAAATTGCCGACGGATACCGAAAACGTAAATATATACGGCAACCGTAGGGCGGGGGCTTGCTCCCGCCGTGAGACATCGCAAATTTGAATAAAACCCTTCGGCCGTTATCAAACATTTGGTCTGCTCGGGTCGTTGAGGGGATTCCTCTCATAGGGGAAATGTCGCGAAGCGACAAAAGGGTCTGGGCGTAAGCCGTACCACCGACCCCTACACGGATGCCGAAGCAATTTCGTTTTCTTTGCTCTTATTACTCGCGCGTAGCGCTACTCACGCCGAAGGCGTTACTCTTTTCTGTCCACTGACCACTGTAAGGTGGATATGCGTAGGGATGTACGGTAATCGTTGTAGGGCGCGAAAAGAAAATCGGCCTTACCCCGACGGGTCATTCTGAGCGCAAGTCGAAATTTTGCGACAATGAGATCCCGTCACCTGCGGTGCCGCGCTACGCGTTTGACAGGCGAAGGTAAGACCCATTGTCGCAAGCAAAGTCGCAAAATCGCCGTAGGCGGAATCTCGTCGGAGATCAAAACTATTCCGACGCGCCGTTAAATTCTTATTTAATTTGGACGGGTGGGTACTCTCCATCGGCATAATTTTGACCGCCCCGGGCGGTGCCCAAAATTATTTGCCTGCTTCGAGACTTTGGCAGATAGCAAAACCTATCGCGGTTTTGCTCCTGCGTCGCCGAACCTTTTTTGCCCTTGGCAAAAAAGAGTTCTCATCAAAATAACCCTCTCCCACCAAAACAAAAAACCGACCTATCGGTCGGTTTTTGCTTGGCTCTTACGAACCATTTAGATGCCAATATTATTTTTTTGATTTTATTCTTTTAAGAACAAAAAACCAAAGAATAAGCGAAATGAAAATCAAAATGGTAGCAATTACAGAAATCACTATAGGCACATCAATAAAAATTTCAACTATATTAATAATCGAGCCTATCGTGCTGCCTTCCTTTACCGTGTAGTCGGTAGTCTTTAGCTCTTTGCCGTCAACCATGACTTTCAGGAAATCAGCATATTCAGTGTCAGACGTGAAGCTGAGTCCTTCTGTGCCGCTCTTCTGCCAGCTGCCGTTGGCTCCGGCGATAATAACCGGCGGCTGTACCGGCTCCTGCGCCTTCCTGTATTCGATCAGTAGTCCGAACACCTCGGCTGTACCGCCGGATACATCCAGCGTCACCGGGAAGCTGACG
>CASFDQ010000123.1 GCA_949293385.1 uncultured bacterium
CAGACCCTTCGGCGCTGCGCGCCGCATACAAAAAGCTTCAGTCGCTACGCTCCCTCAGCTTTTTGTATGCGTTATCTTTGAGGTGAGTGTAAATATTTAGAAAGGGTATGATGTAGCCTCGACTATATCATACAAGAAAACGATGAATAAATCGGATGCACAAAAACGAATAGCCGAGCTCACCGAGCTTTTAAGGTATCATAACGCACGTTATTACGAGGATGATTCTCCCGAGATATCCGACTATGAATACGATATGCTGGGTCGCGAGCTCAGAGCCTTAGAGGCGGAGCATCCCGAGCTTGCGAGGCCCGATTCTCCGTCTCAGCGTGTGGGAGGAGCAGCCGACAGACTGTTTGCCCCGGTAAAGCATACCGTAAAAATGGAAAGCCTTCTCGACGCCTTCAGCTTCGAAGAGCTTGAGGCTTTTGGTAAAAGGGTAGACGATGCGGTAGGAAAGGTTACCTATTCGGTAGAGCCGAAGATCGACGGACTTTCGGTATCTCTCGAGTACTCAGAAGGCAGATTTGTGCGAGGATCAACGCGTGGAGACGGTGAAACGGGCGAGGACGTTACCGCAAATCTGCTGACCGTTGACTCTATTCCTAAGAAGATTCCCTTCGACGGTGAGCTTGAGGTCAGAGGCGAGGTATATATGTCCCGCGAATCCTTTGAGGCTCTCGTTAAGCGTCAGGAGCTTTTAGGGGAGCAGCCTGCTAAAAATCCCCGCAACGCCGCAGCAGGCTCACTTAGGCAGAAAAACTCTAAAATTACCGCCGAAAGAAAGCTTGATATATTCGTGTTTAACGTTCAGAGAATAAACGGTAAAGAGCTTTTATCACATATTGAGTCCCTCGACTTTTTAAAAAGCCTCGGCTTCAGCGTGCTTCCCACATACAGATCCTGTAAAAGCATAAGCGAGGTAATAGATGAAATAAGGCGTATCGGCGATAGCAGGGGAGACCTACCCTTTGATATTGACGGTGCTGTAGTCAAGGTCGATACCTTTGTGCTACGTGACGAGATGGGAAGTACCGCCAAGTACCCCAAATGGGCAATTGCATATAAATATCCTCCCGAAGAAAAGCCTACGAAGCTTCTCAGCATAGAAATCAACGTCGGCCGTACCGGCGCCCTTACTCCTACCGCTGTATTTGAACCGATTCAGCTTGCAGGAACCACCGTTTCCCGTGCCGTCCTTCATAATGAGGACTTTATAAGAGAAAAAGGTATCTGCCTCGGTGATACTATAATTGTCCGCAAAGCGGGAGATATTATTCCCGAGGTCGTTGCGGTCAGCGCTCACGGCGATGATGCGGAACCCTTCCTTATGCCTCATATCTGCCCGTCCTGCGGCGGCCCTGTATTTCGCGAGGAGGGTGAGGCAGTGCTGAGGTGCACCAATGCCGAATGTCCCGCTCAGATGCTGCGTCACCTTATTCATTTCACCTCCCGCGATGCGATGGATATTGAAGGCCTCGGTCCCGCCGTACTTGAACAACTCAGCGAGAAGGGGCTTATTAAGGATATTACCGACCTTTATACGCTTAAGGTCGAAGAGGTTGCATCGCTTTACAAAAACGGTCAAAAATCAGGCGAAAATCTTGTAGCGGCCCTTGAAAAATCAAAGGAAAATCCCCTTTCCCGTCTTATTTTCGCCTTAGGTATACGTCATATAGGTCAAAAGGCCGCAAAGCTTGCCTGCGATCGTTTTAAAACGGTTGACGCGCTCTTTGAAGCGACGAAGGAAGATTTTGAAGCTATCGACGGATTCGGGTCTATCCTTGCTGAAAGTATATACGAATTTTTCTCTCTCGATTCAACAAAACAGATGATAGAAAAACTCAGGATCCTCGGTCTCAATATGACCGAACCCGATAACACGATAGACAATCGCTTCGAAGGAATGACCTTCGTGCTTACCGGAACTCTCCCCACTTATTCGAGGCAGGAAGTCTCCGAGATCATCGAACGATATGGTGGAAAGACCTCTACTTCGGTTTCGAAGAAGACGACCTACGTCCTTTCCGGGGAAGCCTCGGGCTCAAAGCTCGATAAAGCCAACGCCCTCGGGATCCCCGTGATAGAGGAAGCGCAGTTTAACGATATGATAAAATAACAAAACGCTCCGAGACCAATTGGTTTCGGAGCGTTTTAAGCTTTTTAAAACTTATTTTGAACGAGCCTTCTTAGAACCGGACTTAACCTTTTTATCGGAGTTGTTCTTCCAGATTACCCAAAGAGGAGCGGAGATGAAGAGGGAAGAAATACATCCCGAAATAAGACCGACAGCCATGGGTATTGCGAAGGAGCGAAGAGAGGTAAGACCGAATACTTCGGCTACGACGATTATCATAACGACCGCGAGGAAGGTAGTTATGGTTGTTAAGATGGTACGGATCTTAACGATATTAAGACTCGTATTAACAAGCTCGGCGGTAGTTGCGTCGGGGTAGATTCCCTTGTTCTCACGAATGCGGTCGTAAACGACGATGGTATCGTTGAGGGAGTAGCCGAGAATGGTAAGAATAACCGCAAGGAAGGTCATATCAACCTGCAGACGGAAGATAACCGCTGTAAAGAAGGCGACGAAGATATCGAGGAAAAGCGCTACGAAAGCGGTAAGGGCAGCCGAAACGCCTCCGATCTTGCGGAAACGGATTCCGACGTAAAGAAGAACAAGAACGCCGGTAAGAATAACTGCGGCCATTGCTCTTGCGAAGAAGCCGCCTGCAACGCTTCCGTCTACCGAGTTAGACTCGGAGAAATCGATATTGTTGTCGGGGTAAGCTTTAACGAGAGCGTCGTCAAGCTTCTGCTGTAATTCGTTGGAAAGAGCCTTGTTTCCTGCAAGGGTAATAACTAATTTCTTACTACCGCTTGTAAGTCCGGCGCTTTCGGTTACGTCTACCTTTTCACTGATGGTCTTTTCGGTAAGAGCGTCAACGTCGCTGAGCTTGATATCTCCGCTGTAGGAGTAGGAAATACGTGTACCGCCCTTGAAATCGATGGAAAGGTTTACGCCGAAGATTATCGAGAAAATAATTCCGATAGCCATAAATACGGCAAATCCGATAAGGACAGGCTTAAAAGCCTTGTTAAAGTTGATTTCTTTATTAAACATTCTTCTTACCTCCGTATAAAGCAGGCTTTCTGAAGACCTTGAGTCTGGAGATACTCTTGACCATAAGTCTCGAAGCAAATACACCTATGATGAGGTTGAAGATAGTTCCTACAAGGAGGGTATAACCGAAGGAGTAGATAGAACCGGTAATGGTGGTTCCGAAGAGGTTCATAAGGGGAGAGAGGATGGTGGTGAGAATGTTGTTCTCAGCGCCGAAGGAGCCCATAAGAATGAGCGAAACTATAACGATGGTCATATTACCGTCGATGATAGCGCTTAAGGAGTTCTTGTAACCCGAAGCAATAGCGCCGTCAATAGTCTTGCCCTTAGAGAATTCTTCGCGGATACGCTCGGCTGCGATAATGTTTGCGTCAACACCGACACCGATAGAAAGGATGATACCTGCGATACCGGGAATGGTAAGGGTGAAGCTTTCGGTTCCGGGGAAGTAGCCCGAGATGCAGGCGATCATTCCGCCGACCTGACCGAGAAGAGCTATAGCAGCAACGGCTCCGAGGAGACAGTAACGGATTATCATAAGCAGGCAGATAACGACGAATGCGCAGGCTGCTGCGATTACCATAACCATAAGAGCGTCGGATCCGAGGGTGGGGGATACGATCTGCATTTTAGAGTCGTCTACGGTAAGACCGAAGGGGAGAGAGCCTGCGTTGATCTGGTTAGCAAGCTCGTTAGCCTCTTCTGCGGTAAACTGACCCGTGATAACGGCTTCGCCGTTGGCAATAACAGAGTTTACGGTAGGAGCAGAAAGCATTGCGTCATCCATCCAGATAGAGATCGTGCTTCCGACGTTATTTCTGGTAGCTTCTGCAAACTTTGAGGTACCGGTAGTGTCGAACTTGAGGGCTATGTACCAACCGCCCTGAGCGGCATCGTACTGAGCAGATGCGTTTTCTACGTATTTACCTTCGACGAGAACGGTACTTTTTGCGGTTCCCTGACAGAAGGAGAGAACGGCAGTCTCGCCGAGCTTAGCGACCTCTGCGGCAGGATCGTAATCGGTCTGATCCGATGACCAGGGGAAACGGACTATGATCTGATGCTTTTCGTTTTCAACGAAAACTTCGTAGTCGGTGATATTGTTTCCGACGAGACGCGTTTCGATGATAGACTTTGCGGCACTCATATCGTCTGCAGTAATTTTGTCGGCTTTGATATCGGGAGTGAATACGGCTTCGACACCGCCCCTGATATCAATACCCCAACGGATATCGTTTGCGCCCTTCAGGTAGACGTTACGGGTATCGCCGTAGTAGTTGTCTACGCCTAGGAAGGCCGTAAGAGTAAGTGCAAGTATGATCGCGAATACCGCGAAAAATACCCACTTACCGGTTTTCTTTGCTTTCATAGCTAAACCTCCGGATCTTTCTGCTGAAATTATTATATCGAGTATATGCGAAAAAACGCCCATACTGTCATAAAGTATATTATAATGTTTATTTCGTATAAAGTCAATTACGAAATATTATTTAAGAAGTTTTTCGAGTGCGGCATATTTTACCGCAACACATAAAACCTCAGCCGCAACGGCTAATTCTTTAACGCTGGGGAAGGAAGGTGCGATGCGTAAATTGCTGTCCTTCGGATCCTTTCCGTAGGGGAAGGGGGCTCCGGGAGTCGTAACAACAAGACCGGCTTCCTTACAAAGCTCGCCTACGCGTTTAGCACATTCGGGAAGAACCTCCATACTGATAAAATATCCGCCCCTAGGCGTTGTCCAGGTGGCGATTCCCTTATCTCCGAGATCATCCGAAAACTTCTTGATGCAGGCTTCGAATTTCGGACGAAGAATTTCGGCGTGCTTTTGCATTTGCTTTGCTAAAGCTTCGAAAGTGGGAAGCATTCTGGCGTGACAAAGCTGATTTACCTTATCCGGTCCGATGGTCTGAACGGTCATACGCGATTTAAGCATCTTGATGTTGTTCGGGCTGGCAGCTTCTACCGCAACACCTGCGCCGGGATAGGTTATCTTTGAGGTGGAAGTGAACTGGAACACAAGATCCTCGTTACCGTGTTTAACGCATTCTTCATATATATTGAGAAGCGGGTCGGTGGTATTATAAAGGTCGTGAACCACGTAAGCATTATCCCACATTACTCTGAAATCCTTTGCGGCGGGCTTGAGCGCGGCGATTCTTTTAACCGTTTCGTCGCTGTAGGTGATTCCCGTGGGGTTAGAGTATTTCGGAACACACCACATTCCTTTTACGAGAGGATCTTTAACGAGCTCTTCCACCGCGTCCATATCGGGACCGGTTTCGGGGTTATTTACCATTATCATTTCGATGCCGTAGTATTCACAGATACCGAAATGTCTGTCGTATCCGGGGGCGGGACAGATAAATTTTACCTTGCCCTGCATCATCCATGGGCCTTCTCCGAAACCCGTTACCATTCCTTGGGTTATAGTATCGAACATCATATTAAGCGAAGAGTTGCCCCCGCAGATAACGTTTTCGCTATCCATTCCGAGAACTTCTCCGAAAAGCTTTTTAAGCTCACTCAGTCCGTCGAGGCCGCCGTAGTTTCTGGTTTCGGTTCCGTTTTCCGATTTAAAACCCGTCTTTTCCGAAACGAGGCCTAAAAGCTCGTCGGAAAGGTCAAGCTGATCGGCTCCGGGCTTTCCTCTCGACATATCAAGAGACAGTTTTGCACCTTTGATCTCTTCGAATTCGTGCTTGACTGCTTTGAATTCTACGGCTAATTCTTCGTTAGTCATAGAAAGATAATTTGCCATTGAATTTCCTCCAAAATCATAGTGTCGGTTTATTATACTACATAAGCAGTTATTTTTCAAGAAATATTTTTATATATAAATGTGTAAAAATAAATATCGAAAAAAGTTGTGTTTTCACTTGCACGAATCTAAAAAAGGGGTTATAATTAGTAAAAAAACGAGGAGAATTTTTTTATGAGCTACATACGTTATTCTTATGACACTTTAAAAACGTTCTGCATAGACGCCTTTAAAAAGTTTGGATTTACCGACAAGGAATCCGAAAGCATTACCGACGTGTTGCTTCTTTCCGACGTTTACGGAATCGAGTCACACGGTATGCAGCGTCTTGTCCGTTACCATAAGGGAATTGAAAAAGGCCTTATTCACGTAGACGCTAAGCCCGAGATAGTTTTTGAAACTCCCGTTTCCGCCGTCATTGATGCGCACGACGGTATGGGTCAGCTCGTGTCTATTGAAGCTATGAATATAGCTATCGAAAAGGCTAAAAAAACCGGTATGGCGATAGTGAGCGTCAAAAACTCGAATCATTTCGGAATTGCGGGATACTATGCCAAAATGGCTTGCGATCAGGGTCTTGTCGGCTTCGCTATGACCAACTCTGAGGCCATTATGGTTCCTACTTATTCCCGTCTTGCAATGCTGGGCTCGAACCCCATCGCCATCTCTATGCCTGCCGAGCCTTATCCCTTCTTCTTCGATTCTTCCACTACCGTCGTTACGAGAGGTAAGCTCGAAATATACAATAAGCTTTCTAAGCCTCTTCCCGAAGGCTGGGCTCTCGACGAAAACGGAAAGCCCTGTACCGATGCTTCACGCGTGCTTAAAAATATAGTAGGTAAGAACGGCGGCGGAATAGTTCCTCTCGGCGGCGATACCGAACCTCTCGGCGGTCATAAGGGTTATGGCTACGGAATGCTCTGCGAGATATTCTGTTCCATCTTCTCGGGCGGTCTTACCTCCAACCATACTCATATCGGCGGTAAAGGCGGTACTTGTCACGGCTTTATGGCTATCGATCCTACCGTTTTCGGAGACGCCGACGCAATGAAGGAGCGCTTCTCCACCTTCCTTCAGGAGCTTCGCGACGCCCCCAAGGCAGAGGGTGCAGACCGTATTTATACACACGGCGAAAAGGAGATCCTCGCATATTCCGACCGTATGAAAAACGGAATAGATGTCAATATAAATACCGTTGCCGAAATGAAGGATCTTTGCGACTATCTCGGAATGGATAGCGTTGCTTATCTCGGCGATATCGATTTTGAAGCCGTTAAACAGAGTTCATACAAATAGTAATGTAAAAACCGATACTTGTCATACGGGTGTGCGCCATAGTGAAAATTTGGTTTTTCGGGTAAATTTGCCCCAAATCTTGCTGAAAAGCCTTATAATACGGCAGTATTACTGCGTTTTTCATCTTCGCTTTGGAAACAAATTTACACTTACAAAACTGCTACGCACCCGAAAATGGATGATTTTTATGTAAGAAAAGGCAAAAAAGCCGTGGTAACGCTGTCGCGTACCACGGCT
>CASFDQ010000124.1 GCA_949293385.1 uncultured bacterium
TGCGAAAGAACAGCACAACGGTGCGTAAATGGGGTAAGAAAAGCAATTAGGTGCAGAAACTATGGTTGCGTTAGAAAGTCGTTTGCTTCCGTTAACAGTCTTTTTGAACTATCAAACTGAAACACAGCCATAGCGGTTTCGTAATCCATTAAATGAATACTGCTCAATTCTGAGGCTTGCGCCGTCAAGCTTTGCTTTGAATATTCTCCCAAAAAATATACGATGTGCTTTAATCTTGTTTCATTATCACGAATAAATGTGTGTTTATCTTCTGTTCGAAAACCGTCAACCAAATGAACCGACAAGCCGGTTTCCTCCAATATTTCACGCAGGGCTGTTTCAGTTTCCGTTTCTGCGCCCTCCGTATGTCCTTTTGGGAATCCATAAACTCCTTCCTTGGAGCAAACGATCACATACTTGATCTGTTCGTTTTCTTTGGTAAATACGATTGCACCGCAGGATTTTTCGGTTATCATTTCGCATTCTCCTTCAGCGTTTTACAACTTGCAATTAGTATTCGTCTAATTCGCCCACAAAGATTACGATGAGATTTGAATATTTCCTCGCTGATTACTTGTGTATTAAACAACAACTGTAACCATCCTTCGGTTTCGCTGCATTCTTTAAGTGCAATTCCAAATTTAGAGAGCATATCCGCTTTGCTTTGACCGTAATTGGCTTCGCGAATATTGGCATAAATGCTACTTGAGCTTTTACGAAGCTGAAAAAGAGTGTTGGAAGGTGCTTTTATGTTTTGACAAAGGAATTCGACATCAGTTGCAAGTTGTTCAGCATAGGTTAACAAGTAATTATTCGCCATATAAACACCCCTTTAGAACGCATTATACCACATTTTCGGAAACAAATCAACGGCTTGCCGTTGCATATCATCAATGCGAAGCATTGAATATCATCAACACGCAGTGTTGTATCTCATCAAGCCGCAGGCAATATACACGCTGGCGCGTGATGAGATACAAGGGCGCAACGCGCCCTTGATGATATGCACCGCACTTCGCGCGGTGATGATATACCAAGCCTGCGGCTTGGATAAAAAAGGAGTAACTTTTGGTAGACAAAAGTTACTTCTTTTTTGGCCCGCTCGAAGGGATTCGAACCCCCGTTCTTCAGAATCGGAATCTGCTGCGTTATCCAAC
Source organism: uncultured bacterium (assembly GCA_949293385.1). Taxonomy (GTDB): domain Bacteria; phylum Bacillota; class Clostridia; order Oscillospirales; family Acutalibacteraceae; genus SFWF01. The sequence continues at coordinate 1,158 of CASFDQ010000124.1, forward strand.
TGCGCCACGAGCGGAAATATTAAATTTTTGAGACTTTTTACGTCCCTTCTCGCTGCTCGAAGGGGTACTCTGCGTTCGGAATTTTTTGACCGCTGATGCGGTGCCCAAAAAATTTCCCGTACTCGAGACTCCACCACCGCTCTGCTTCGCATTTCGGCGGTTCCGCCGAACCCCCCGTTCTTCAGAATCGGAATCTGCTGCGTTATTCAACTGCGCCACGAGCGGAAATATCTTGATAAAACTATCCGGAACCTTATTATATCACCTTTTCGGTATAGCTTCAAGAAAATTTTCGCATAATGATATAAATAGAAGTTTTCGGAGGAGCCTATGAAAAAATACAAGACTGCGGCAACCGCTTTTATAATAACCGCCCTGCTTTTTTGCTCGGCACTTTGCCTTTTCGGGATATTTCTCGTTCCGGCCGAGGTCGGCGTTCCCGAGCGGCCGGCAGGGGAGTCGGTTTCGGGCATAAACTATGCCTTGGCGCCCGATCCCATCAGTATAAAAGTTTTTTCGCAGGACGGCCGAGGAGCCTATCTGTATTTGGGCTTTAATACCCTTTCGGTGGACGTTCGTCTCTTCGAGGACAGCGCCGAGCTGGAGTCGGTGGAGTCCGATTATTATATAAAGCTTTCGGACGGTTTTTTGGGCGGACTTTGCGATCGGCTCGGAGGGCTTACCCTGAACGTTTCGGGGCAAAAAGAGACCTATTTCGGGGTCGCGCTGGAGCAATATTTCGGAAAGGAGCCGAACCTTAACAAAATGAGAGAAATTTCCTCCGCTTTTTTTGAAAAAATTTCAAAAACGGGGTTGTCAACCGATGATCTTACGTTTATAATTGAAAATGGTGAAACAGATTTAAATTTCCCTGTTTGCTACGATATTCGGGAGCATATTCCCGAGCTTTTTGCAAATTGCTACTATAGATAATTTTTCGGAGGTGAGGATATGAAAAGGCTTACGGCAGTACTGCTCTGCTTGGCGCTTGCCCTGTCCCTTTCTGCCTGCGGTAAGGTCGAAAAAGCCCCCTCGTCTTCCCCCTCATCCTCCGCTCCTTCCTCCTCGAAGCCCTCGTCTTCTGCCCCCTCGTCCTCTGCTCCGTCGTCCTCCGAGCTCGATTCCTCGGTAGTCGGCCCTGCCGGCTCAAACAATGCGGGAAGCTCGGGCGGAGAGGTCGTGGTTCCCGTTGAACCCTCGGAAGACCCCCTTCTTCCCGATAACTACCGCGCCTACGACCTGCTCACCGAGGCGCAGCAGGAATATTACAACAATATGCTCAGAGGAATAAAGGATATGCAGACGGGCTGGATAGTTCTCGGCGAAACGACCGAAAATTATCAGGCCGATATTGCCGTCGTCCGTACCGCCGTCCTTACCGATCATCCCGAGATATTCTGGCTTCCCGCCTATTACGCTACCGCAGAGGCCACCTCCTCGGCAGGGGTCAAGACGGCCGTTATCTACTTTGCGGAAAACGCCGACTCGCCCCCCTCCTACCTTTATTCCGCCCGTGAAAAGGATATGATGGAGGCCGAGCTTAAAAAGGCCGTCGACCGTATCGCCTCAAAGGTTACCGCCTCGGGACATTACGAGATCGAGCTTCAGCTTCACGACCTTTTATGCGGCGAGGCTGAGTATAACGATGACGCTGACGACCCCGCAATATATACCGCCTACGGCGCCCTTGTAAACAAAAAAGCCCTCTGCGAGGGCTATTCAAGGGCTATGCATCTCCTGCTTCAGAAGTTTTCGGTTCCCGCTACCGTCGTAACGGGGGTAGCCGACGGCGAAGACCACATGTGGAACAGGGTCTTCGTTCACGGCGAATGGTATAACCTCGACGTTACCTGGGACGATATAGGGGAGGAGATATCCCACGAATACTTTAACCTTTCCGACGAGGCTGTTTCTGCCGATCACCTGTTTCATCCCGTAGCCGCCGATATATTACCCGAAATTTTAGCGACCGGACTAGAGGTATTTAACCTTAATCTTCCCTCGGCCGACGGAACAGAATATAACTATTTTAACCATTCGGGCTTCGTCCTCTTTGCCGACGGCGTTTCGGCTCTGGCTTCCTATCTTACCCGTGCTTCCGACGATTTTGTGGAGGTGCGTTTTGCCTCCCGCGAGTTCAGAGACCGTGTTTTCGCCTCCTCCGACGAATTTATCGGCCGAATAAACGATGCGCTAAGCTCCGAGCAGAAGGGATGCGGCTTCAGAGTCGGCGGATATTCGGTATCTACCTCGGTCTTAAGACTCTATAAAAAGAAGATTTAAATGCAGTGATCCGAGGAACGGTCGGAGGCGGGGTTAAAATCCTCGGGCGACCGAAAAAATCTCGGGTCACGCTTTTTAAAGCTTAGGGGCGTTCCCTGGGCAATAGCGGGAAAATCGTTTTCGGTGTCGGCGGTGGGCTGGATCTCGTAGGTACCGTAGGCGTTTATGATCTCCAGCGGCCTATCGGGTGTAGTGTCGAAGGGGGTCGCAGGGATCTCTATCGGAGGGCTTTGCCTTTCGTTATTTTTCTTTTTGTTCATATAAAAACTCCTTTCATCCTTATTTTTTGCCGCGAATATTATAGAATTCATAGAAAAACAAGGAAATAAAAGGGTTTAAAAGTTGACAAATCTTACCTTTTGCGGTAATATAATTAAGCAAAACAGAATATCCGCCTCCTTAGTTAAATGGATATAATAAACCCCTCCTAAGGTTATACTAAATCACTCGCCTTTGCTCAAAAGGCGAGCGATAATATAGATAAAATTTCATACACGTCTCTGTACCTCAGCAGGATAGAGGGTCCGCCTCCTAAGCGGAACGCCCCCGGTTCGAATCCGGGCA
>CASFDQ010000125.1 GCA_949293385.1 uncultured bacterium
CATAAGAGATGGGAAGTCGCCGGCGCCGATGTTGGATTTCTCCGTTCGGGCTTCGCCCTCTCTCCGCAATCCAACATCATTCTACGCTAATCGTTACTTTTCTGTGAATTATTGCAGGTTGCTATTGCAATTTGCGTAAAAAATTTTTTAAAAAAATTCCATAAATTTAAAACTTTTTCGAAACTCAACCATACCTTACTTACGAAAGGGGTAAAAAATGACCCCCGAAAACGTAAAATCAAAGGAGAAATTAAAATGAAATCAACAAAGATCTTAGCAGCGACCCTGAGCCTCATAAGCCTTATCGGCCTTTCGGCCTGCGGAGCAAAAAAGCCCGCCGATACCGTATCCCTTCCCGATATAAGCGGCGTTTTTCCCACGCACTGGATGTGGAACGACTGTAAGGAGACCTTACAGAATTTCTGGCTCAACTGCCATATATATATACAGCATTTTCTATGATGAAGCTGGCAAAAGCCACCGGCGAAATATAAAACCAAACCCCGTCTGTCAAAAGATAGACGGGGTTTCTAAATCATAATATTCTTTTAATTCTAAAGGGCTTGTTATACTGTTTAGCAAACTCGATCATCGATTCCGTGCCCCGGCTTTGTCCGTCCCAAAAGCAAATAACGAAGTCGCAAGCCTCTGCCATTTGTTTATTTCGTCTCGGACCCGCACTTTTGCCGTATATATTCCAAGCGGCAGGGTGCTTTTCTATCTTAAAGCCGTTCTCCTTTGCATATCGCTCTCCGATAGCGTCAGCACCCCTCGCGCCGCCCGAAAGTATAACGATTTCATATTTTTTTTCGTATATCGGAAAGGCAAAGATCGATATAAACCTTCGCCTCATCATAATTATTGTAATATCGGCACCCTGCGACAACAACTCGTTTTATAGTTTTGTTTTTACTGAACATATCGTCACCTTAATAAAAAAAGCACACCCCGAAGAGTGTGCCGAAAAAGTGTTTATCCTCGGTCGTTGCTACACGAATTTACTCCACACGGGAATAAGAGGAAAACACCTTTTACCAAGGTATTATCCCCCGTGTAGAGAACATTAAATTCGTGTAGCAACATTATTTTACCATATTAATAAAACGATTGCAACAATAAAAAGCGATTGCCTCATTATAATTACCGTAATCTCGGCACCCTGCGATAACAACTCGTTTTATCATAATGCTATCCTAACTATGGGGATTATATCCCCTTAATATTTAGGATTATAACCCCCATAATAAATTATGTCAAGGGGGTATAATTATGATAGTTTTCGATAAGTTATGGGCAACGATGAAAAATAAAGGCTTCTCAACCTATAAACTCAGAGAAGAATGTGGCATAGACAGCAAGACCGTCAGACGTCTAAAAGCAAATGAAAATATAGAAACAAAAACGCTCGATAAAATATGCAAAGCCTTAGACTGCAAAATAGAGGATATTGCAGAATATATCGTTACTGAGGAAAAGTAATGCTTGAAATACAAAAACCGCCTACCTTTCGGTAGACGGTTTTATTGTTTTTGTAATGTCGGCCTTCCCTAGCAGGGAAGGGGGACCGCTTGCGGTGGATGAGTAGAAACCTCACTTTGAGATATAACGTTTTCGCATAGCGTTCCCATTACTTATTCTAAGAAAAATCTAATTACTTAGAAGCCTCTTCAACTGCAACTGCACAAGCAACGGTCATACCGACCATGGGGTTGTTACCTGCGCCGATAAGACCCATCATCTCAACGTGAGCGGGAACGGAGGAAGAACCTGCGAACTGAGCATCACCGTGCATACGTCCCATGGTATCGGTCATACCGTAGGAAGCGGGGCCTGCAGCCATATTGTCGGGATGGAGAGTACGTCCGGTACCGCCGCCCGAAGCAACGGAGAAGTAATTTACGCCGTTCTCGTTACACCACTTCTTGTAGGTGCCGGCAACGGGATGCTGGAAGCGGGTGGGGTTGGTGGAGTTACCGGTGATGGAAACGCCAACCTTCTCAAGCTGCATAATTGCAACACCCTCGGGAACGTTATCAGAGCCGTAGCACTTAACGTCTGCGCGGGGACCGTTGGAGAAAGCCTTCTCGGAGATTACCTTAACCTCTTCGGTGTAAGGATCAAACTCGGTCTCAACGTAGGTGAAGCCGTTGATACGGGAAATGATGTAAGCGGCATCCTTTCCGAGACCGTTAAGGATTACGCGAAGGGGAGTGGTTCTGACCTTGTTAGCGTTAAGAGCGATCTTGATAGCGCCCTCAGCGGCTGCGAAGGACTCGTGTCCTGCGAGGAAGCAGAAGCACTCGGTCTCGTCGGAAAGAAGCATCTTACCGAGGTTACCGTGACCGAGACCAACCTTGCGGTTCTCAGCAACAGAGCCGGGGATGCAGAATGCCTGAAGACCGATACCGATAGCGGCAGCGGCGTCGGCAGCCTTTGTGCAGCCCTTCTTTATAGCGATGGCGCAACCAACGGTGTAAGCCCACTTTGCGTTTTCGAAAGCGATGGGCTGAGTCTCTTCAACTATCTTATAGGGGTCGATTCCCTTAGCGTCACAGATTTCCTTACATTCGTCGATGGAGGAAATTCCGAATTCTTTAAGAGCGGCAAGGATCTTGGCCTCGCGTCTCTCATAACCTTCAAACTTAGCCATTACGTTATCCTCCTTTAATTATTCTTTTCTGGGGTCGATGTACTTAGCGGCGTCAGCAAAGCGGCCGTAAGTGCCCTTGGACTTCTCGTATGCTTCGTTGGGCTCGAGACCCTTCTTGATGAAGTCGGTCATCTTGCCGAGGGAAACGAACTCATATCCGATAACCTCGTCGTTCTCGTCGAGGGCCATTCTGGTGCAGTAGCCTTCGGTCATTTCGAGGTAACGTACGCCCTTAGCCTTGGTACCGTACATAGTACCAACCATGGAGCGCTCGCCCTTACCGAGGTCTTCCATACCTGCGCCGATAACGAGACCGTCCTCAGAGAAAGCCGACTGGCTGCGGCCGTAAACGATCTGGAGGAAAAGCTCGCGCATAGCGGTGTTGATAGCGTCACAAACGAGGTCGGTGTTAAGAGCCTCTAAGAGAGTCTTTCCGGGGAGGATCTCAGCGGCCATAGCTGCGGAATGGGTCATACCCGAGCAGCCGATGGTCTCAACGAGAGCCTCTTCGATAATTCCGTTCTTAACGTTGAGTGAAAGCTTGCAGGCGCCCTGCTGAGGAGCACACCAGCCAACACCGTGGGTGTAAGCGGAAATGTCGGTGATTTCTTTTGCCTGTACCCATCTGCCTTCTTCCGGAATGGGAGCGGGACCGTGATGAGGACCCTTAGCAACGGTACACATGTTCTGAACTTCTACTGAATAATTCATTATGTAGATTTCTCCTTTCGGTAATTAGTCGCAAGTCATACTCTTGACCATACGAATTGATTATACCAAAAACAAACTGAAATTACAAGAGGAAAACGACAGAAATCGATATTTTTTTAACGAGCCGAATGAGCCGGCCTCGAAAGGCTGCCGGATCGTATCCTCAAAGCCCTGATTTATTAGGGACCAAGGGCCGCGGGAAATGGGAAAAGTCGGATACCGAAGCAATTTGTTGGGAGGTCGTAGGGGAGGGGCTCCACCATAGCTGAATGCGCTGACGCCGGGCACGGCTCACCGTTCCTTTTCTGCCAAAGCGGAAGAGATTTCAAAGATTATCTGTATTTGTTTTCAGAGCAAGTCGGGAATAATCCCCGTTATAAGCGCAAAAAAGCAGCTTTGTGACGAGATCGTAAAAATGCTTAAGGGCGCCCTTTATTCAAGGATCACCCTTACCGATATTTCAAACCGTTTGTTTTACAGCAAGACCTATCTGAACTCGATTTTTAAAGAGTCCAAGGGTGTAACGATAATGCAGTATTATCGTGATCTTAAGATAGAGGAATCGAAAAGACTTCTTCGAAAAAAGGAAAGCGTAACGGCGGTTTCCGAAAAGCTTTCTTTCGAGAGTCCGCAGTATTTTGTCAAGGTGTTTAAACAAAGGGTAGGAATGACCCCTAAGGAATATCGGAAAAAATTAAACTGAAGCGTAATTCTGTGTGCAATGTTAAAACTGTTTGCCAAAGCCGGTTTAATATGTTATAATCAAGGTATAACGAAGCGATCTATCGCATAGAATAAACGGTGATGATTATGATATATAAAACAGTTGATCCAAGAAGTATTAAAGACAATTTAATAAAGTGCTTAGCCGAAGAATGGGCCCTTATTACCGCAGGTGGTAAGGAGGGCTATAATATGATGACCGCCTCCTGGGGCTTTGCGGGGGAGATGTGGGGTGCCGACAGTATTGCCGTCGTCGTCCGACCTCAGCGCTATACTATGGAGTTCATCAACAAAAACGATTATTTCACCGTCTCCTTCTACGGCGATAATAAGGATATTCATAAGGTCTGCGGAAGCAAGTCGGGAAGAGACTGCGACAAAACTGCGGAAGCCGGACTTACCCCCGTCACGGGCGAAAAATTCACCTATTTTAAAGAGGCCCGAATGGTTTTGGTGGTTAAAAAGCAGTTTGTGCAGCAGATGACCGAGGACTCCTTTGTCGACAAGGCCGTGGTCGACCGCTGGTACCCCGAAAAGGACTATCACTATATGATAATCGGCAAAATAGAACAGGTCCTTATAGCAGAATAAAAATAAAGCAGATACGCAACCCATACTGCGCATCTGCTGTTTTGTTTTGTCGGCTGTAAAGATACTCAAATAGTATTGCTTTTTAAGGATAATAAGGTATAAAGCCTTTAAACGTTTTTATAAGGAGAAACTATGTCGGAAGTAACGATTACCGTTAACAAAAGAAGAATAACCTGCAAAAAGGGTGATCTGCTTATAAAGGTCATAAATGGCGAAGCTCCCTGCGGCGGACGCGGTATGTGCGGAAAATGTCGCGTTAAGGCTAAAGGAAAGCTTTCTCCCGTAACCTCCCGAGAACGGGAGCTTCTGTCGCCCGAAGATCTTAAAAAAGGTATCCGCCTTGCCTGCCTTACCTATATTGAAGGTGACTGCGAGGTCGAAACCGAAATAAAAGCCGATACTGTTATTGCCGAAGCCGACCTATCTGTGCCCGTTGCCGCAGACCCGTGCTTTAAGGGCTTTGGCATAGCGGTGGATATCGGTACGACCACCCTTGCCGCAAGGCTTTACGACCAATCGGGCAAAATCCTTAGCGCCGCATCTTCTCTGAGTCCGCAGATACGTTGGGGCGCCGACGTTGTTACGAGGATCGAATCGGCGGCAAACGGAAAAGCCGACGAAATGCGCCGTGCGGTAGTAAGCGGAATAAATAAGCTTATTTCCGAGCTTGCCCTAAAGGCCGAAATAAGCCATACCCTTATCGACTTTGGAGTAATTACGGGAAATACCGCGATGCTCTCTATCTTCTGCGGTAAAAGCGTGGAAGGTCTGTCCCGCGCTCCCTTTAACATGGGTTTTCCCTTCGGAAAAAGCTTCTCGGCAAAGGAGCTATGCCTGATACTCCCCGAAAACGCCGAAATATATATTCCACCCTGCATTTCTCCCTTCGTCGGAGCCGATGCTACCTGCGCTATAGTTGCGAGCGGCCTGTACGAAAAAGAATACGCCCTTCTTGCCGATATAGGTACTAACGGTGAGCTTTGCCTTGTGAAAGACGGTAATCTTTTCGTTACCTCGACCGCCGCAGGCCCTGCTTTTGAAGGGGTCGGAATAACCTGCGGTATGCGGGCCCAAAGTGGAGCTATCGATAGCGTTAAGATTATAAACAACTCCCTGAGTGTGCACGCTATCGGTGATACCGAGCCGAGAGGACTCTGCGGCGCAGGGCTTATTGAAGCCACCGCCGCTCTTTTAGAGCTTGGTATCATAGACGAAACGGGCGGTATGGAGGAGAAATATTATCTCTCTAAAAACGTATACCTGACTCAGCAGGATATCCGAAATCTTCAGCTTTCTAAAAGCGCAATATCTGCGGGGATAAAGACCCTTTTATGCGAGGCCGGGGCTACCGACCCCGTCCCCGTTATGCTTGCAGGCGGCTTCGGAACTGCGCTAAACCCCGAAAGCACTCTTAGAATAGGCCTCCTGCCCAAAGGTAAGGTAGGTCAGATAAAACCGATAGGAAATGCGGCCTTAGGCGGCGCGGCTATGCTTCTTTTAAATAAGAGCCTAAAGGAAAAATGCGACCTTATCGCCAAGACCGCGACCCACGTCGACCTCGCCTTAAGCCCCACCTTCTCCGAATTCTTTATGACCGATATTACCTTCTGAAAAAACAAGGATGAGATCGTTTCTCATCCTTGTTTTTTTAGTGTGCTCGGCACGCGTAATAACTTGGCGGTGAAAGTCCGCTACAGGCTTGGCAGTAGGAACTGTTAGCCGAAG
>CASFDQ010000126.1 GCA_949293385.1 uncultured bacterium
GCTTATTCACCGCAGTGGTGCAAAATATGAAAAAGATCGCAACTATCCTTGCAAGCAAGGATCTATTGCATCCATTCCTTAATTTTGTATTAAAATATTTAAACCCACCAAAAATTTGGTGGGTTTGTCAGTAATCTGAAGGCAGTATGAATTTTCATACTGCCTTAATTTTATAATCCCGGAGGAGGTAAGGACGAAGCCTCGTTCGAAGAGGTGTCGCCCGAACCTGAGCCATCTCCGCCCGACGGTGGGGGTTCGGAAGAAGCTGCACCCGAAGAGGTAGTATCGGAGGAGGTTCCTACGCTTGAAGAATCGCCCGACGAGGTGACCTCCGAGGAGGTATTTCCCGAGGAAGTATCGCCGCTTGAGGTGATATTCGACGAGGTATCACCGCTTGAGGTGTCTCCCGATGAGGTGATATTCGATGAGCCGTCGCCGGAGGAGACGTTGCCTGATGAGGTATTACCTGAAGAAGAGCCGCTTGACGAGTTATTCGACGAGCCGCCGCCCGAGCCTGCGATATTTCCGCCGCTGTGCCAGCCGTCCTTATTTATTCCGTTTTGCTCCATATAGTCTTCGGGAGTAATATTATCATAAATAAAGGCATGGATAAGGTCGGTCGCATATTCGAGATTATAGTAGACCGTCCAGCCGAGATAAGAAATATTATACCTATCGGAGATAACGAACTCGTTCTGCGGTACGCGGGTCTGCTCAAAGGTTATTTCCTTAGAGAACATATTCATAACGAGGGGAATAAGCTCGTTATCGAAATGAAGCGAGGTCTCCATATGCTTTACTATCTTTTTAGCGAGGGCGGGATACTTGGTCAGATCGAGACCCTTAACGCTGTTAAGAAGCTGCTCCATAACGTAGCGCTGACGGTCGGTACGGCCGTAGTCGTTGGCCTGACCCGAAACGTCGGTGGATACCGAGCGGATACGGGCCCATGCAACCGCCTGAACACCGTTAAGCTTCTGCTTTCCGCTTTTTTTAACGAGATATTTGTCGGCGCTTACTCCCATGTGCTTGCACTGCTCACGGATATTGGAGTTGAGGCCCTTCGAGGCGTTTATTTCGGCCTCCTTAACGTCGATCTCAATTCCGCCGACAGCATCGACTATTTCGGCCATTCCGTAGAAATTGACCGTCGCATATTCCTTGATATCGAGGCCGAAGTTATGATTCAAGGTCTTGATAGCCAAAGCAGGGCCGCCGATAGAGTAGGCCGAATTTATCTTTCTATAGCCGTTTCCGGGGATCTCGACGAGACTGTCGCGCATTACCGAAATAAGCTTGATCTTGCCCGTCTTGTTGTTAAGAGAAAGGATCATTATCGAGTCGGAAAGGCCTTTGAATGAACCGACCTTACGGGAATCGATTCCGAAGAGGGCAATATTGGTTACCTCTTCGTTTATAGGCTTGATGTTCTGAAGCTCCTGATCGTCGTCGACCTCGTTGTTATAGTTGTACGAGCCCTTTATATCGCAGTAAAGGAAGCAACCGTAGCCGAAAGCGGTGCCGAGTAAAAGCACCAATACCGTAATAACGCTTATAAGGGAAATTACGATAGCCCTTTTGCCCTTGGACATCCTTACGAAGGCTTCCTTTATTTTAGTAAAGAAACCCTTTTTCTTTTTATGACCGCCGTAGGCCTTGTCGAGGTCTATAGTCCTCTCCTTTTTAACCTTCTTTTTCGGTTTGTCGTGCTTTGCTCCTTTAAATTCTTTAGCCATTTTCAGCATCCTTTTACATCGTTATATCATACGCAGTATATTTTATCACAAAATTTCGATTATTTAAAGAGGTTTATTGTGTTTTTTATTACAAAAATCGAGGAAATTATTTCCCGTTTATCAGCAGTTTGTATATATCGCCCTTTTTAAAGCCCGTATCTGCGGCGGCGGTTTTTGCGGCCATAGAGGCGGGACTTCCCTCTTTCATATAGCCTTTCGCCAGCTCTGCCGCGTCCTCTAAGGTATAATCGGCGCTCTCGGTTTCGGGGTCGAAGCCCTCGACGATAAGAACGTATTCTCCCCTCGGTCTCGTTTCGTCTCCGTACATTTCGGCCGCCCCCGACAGGGTCGTGCGAATGACCTCCTCGTGAAGCTTGGTAAGCTCACGGACGATAGCAAGCCTGCGGTCGCCGAAGACCTCCAGCATATCGCAGAGGGTCGCGTGGAGCTTATGCGGTGCCTCGTAGAAGATCATCGTGCGGACCTCTTTTTTAACCTCGTTTAAATGAGCGCGGCGGCTCGGCTTATTAACGCTTAAAAATCCCTCGAAGCAGAAGCGTCCGCTCTTCATTCCCGAAATTGCAAGGGCGGTTATAAGGGCGGAGGGTCCGGGAACCGACTCGACGGGTATTCCGTTTTCGTGACACATACGGACGAGATCCTCACCGGGATCGGATATGGCGGGCATACCTGCGTCGGAAACTAAAGCGCAGTCCTCACCGCCTAGCATTCGTGTGATTATATCTCCCCCGCGCTGCATCTTATTATGCTCGTAGTAGGCAAGCATAGGCTTATTTATTTCGAAATGATTAAGCAGTTTGACCGTAACGCGGGTATCCTCAGCGGCGATAAAATCGACCTTCCTAAGGGTTTCAACCGCTCGGGGCGAAAAGTCGGACAGATTTCCGATAGGGGTTCCCACGACGTAGAGTTTTCCTGACATTAAATATGTTCCTCCTTATAAGGACCGTATATCTCCAGCATTTCGGCAGAATAGTTCCCCTTTTCGTCGTAGACAAAGAGGGGCGGCATTACGCGCATACCGCTTTTACTGTCTCTTTTTCCCTCGACGAGAACGAGCCAAGGCTCCTCCCCCTGCTTTTTGGAGACGGTACGAAGCCTTTTCGGCTCGACCCTGTACCCCCTCATAAGGCAGATTATATCGGCAAGGCGCTCGGGTCGCTGACATATACAAAGGCTTCCCGCCGAGCGAAGCAGAGACGAGCCTGCCGCGATTACCTCCTCCAGAGTACACATAGTTTCGTGACGGGCAACGATATCGCGGTCGCCCGAGCTCAGTATTCCCGCGCCGCTTGCCTTGTAGGGCGGATTGCAGGTAACCAGGTCAAAGGTTCCGAGGGGCAGCCTGCCCTTAAGGTCGTTAAGGTCGACATTCAGTACCGTAAAGCTTCCCTCGAAAAACTCTGCGGCGGTAGCTTTTGCCAGCTCGGCGGCCTCGTCGCTTATTTCGACGCCTACCGAGGTATCGGCCCTGTTATCGCGAAGAAGGAGGGCCGAAATTATTCCGCAGCCCGAGCCAAGGTCGACGTGGGTCTTGACCTTTTTAGCCGAGGCAAAATCAGCCAAAAGCACCGCATCGGTACCGAAGGTATGATCTTTAGAGACGTTTATAAAAACGCCCTTGCCCAGCGGCTCACGCTTCATAGTCCGCCCTCCTTAAAATTTACATACATATTTATTGTACCAAATAAGCTTAAAAAAAGCAACCGATTATCGAAATATAATCGGTTGCTTTTGTAGAAATCTTATAAACATATCCGGCATCATAATATGTAGGCTACACTTCGCTTTTTTGATAAAAAAAGTGATTTCAACCGGTTTTTGTGCAAATTGAGTCCAACAAAAACCAGTGAAAAGCCTAGTGCTTTTGCGGCTTTTTCGACTTTTGTCCTATTATACCATATTCCTTTATGCGTCTTACAATCCCTGTGGCTTTCATATATCTATCTCCTTATTCTACAAATTACGATGCTATTATTTGTAAAAGGGGAAGATTTATACTGGACTTTTGAAACGAAATATGATATAATGAAATAAATGAGATGATTTTGTAAGCGGTATCAAAGGAACTAAAATTAAAAGTTATAATCCCAACACTAGCGAATTCAACGGGAAGTGCGATACTTTGAATGCGGAGAGGTTTATACCTATACGGATAGTGATAATGAATAAATAAGCAAAAGAAAGATGGAGGATGGCTATGAAAATACCAAAAGCACTAGAACAAAGAATGAACTATTATATGGATAAGTTAGATAACTATCCGAAGGTGAAAGCATTATATAAAAATTGTTGTCCAAACACAGTGGAGACTGTTTTGGAAAAGTGTGAGGATGGAAGTTACTTTGTATTGACCGGGGATATTCCGGCTATGTGGTTAAGAGATTCTACCGCGCAGGTAACCCATTATGTTCCGTTGGCAAAAGATCCGGAAATGGCGGAAATTATCGAAGGGGTGATTAAGCGTCAATTCCAGTATATTAAGATTGACCCCTATGCAAATGCTTTTAATAAGGAACCCAATGGAAAGGGGCATATCAATGATTTGCCACCACAGAGTCCTTGGGTTTTTGAACGAAAATATGAAGTGGATTCATTGTGCTATCCCATTCGCTTGTTATATTTATATTGGAAAGAAAGTGGGAAAGAAGCGTTCATAAAGGAGCAATTAGAGGAAGTAGCAAGCATTATTCTAAATCAATGGAAAACAGAACAATATCATTTCGAGAAGTCCCCCTATCTATTTATTCGTCCGGATTCTACCGTTGGTTGGGATACCATCCATAATGGAGGAAAAGGAAATCCGGTTGCCTATACCGGTATGACATGGTCAGGTTTTCGTCCAAGTGACGATGGCTGTCAGTATGGCTATTTGACAGCTTCGGAAATGTTTGCTGTGATGGTGTTAGGCTATATGAGTGAAATGTTGCGTGCTGTATGTGGGAATGAAGCTATGGCCAAAGAGTGCGATTTATTAAAACAGCAGATTAACGAGGGAATTCAAACCTATTGTATCGTTGAGCATGAGAAATATGGCAAGATTTATGCCTGTGAAACCGATGGTATGGGGAATTATTCCATGATCGATGATGCCAATATTCCAAGTCTTTTGTCAATTCCCTACATTGGTTATTCCGAAGTTACAGATGAAATTTATCAGAATACCCGCAAATTTTTATTAAGCGATGAAAATCCCTATTATTTTGAAGGAAAATATGCAAAGGGAATCGGTTCTCGTCACACACCGGAGAATTATGTATGGCATATGGCTTTGGTTATGCAGGGAATGACGACTACAGATAAGAACGAGAAACTGGAAATCTTGGACATGATAACCAATACCGATGCCGGTACTGGATACTTGCATGAAGGATTTGATGTAGACGACCCTTATGTATATACACGAGCATGGTTTACCTGGCCCAATTCTTTGTTTGCAGAGTTTGTAGAACAGTGTGTAGACCAGAATATTTTGGATTAATAAAAGCCTCCAAAAACAGAGAAAAGAAGGAGTTAGTTATCTTGGTGTTTTGGTAAGAACCAATAGCTGGGGCAATTTGAAAAATTCTTTGGTGTTCCTCTCAAAAAATGTACGGTTTTGAATTATGGTTATCAAAGAGATTGGGCTTTGTTAAGGAATATGGCGGTATTTATGAAATGACCTTAAAAGGAGCTTTTTATTACCACTATTATGAAAATTTTTATACGCTGTCATATATCGATAAAATGCGGGGAATTATGTGCGCAAGGAATCGTTCCCTAAAGAAATTAAATTTTAAAAGCGAGGGGAAATCCCCCTCGCTTTTGCTATGTATAGGTCAAAATATACTGTTTTTCGTCAAATATTTTTATTTGAAAAACGTCCGAAACCCCAGTATTTATAAGGCTTTATCTGACTTTTGTGTTATTATAACACGAGCCTCTATTCGGCGTACAATCCCCGTTGCTTTCATAATATACATTTCTCCTTTTGTTTACAAACTTGTTGTCTATTACGAGCGATAAGCAAGTAACAAGGTTCACTCAGGTGTCAAATTTCCAATTTTGGAAACACCGTGTGGTTCTTATTATCTGTAATTTGAGGAGATTTATACTGTAAGTTAATCTAAGATTTCTTTTAACCGCTTCATATTTTCGGCGTCGGGTGTTTTGAAAATTTGCGGCTCTTTGCCGATGGCACGGTATTTGTTTTCGCCCATTACGTGATATGGCAACAGTTCTATCTTTTCCGCCGTTCCGATTGTTTTAAGAAAATCTTTAATTTTCTGTATTTCTTCTATACTGTCGTTGACATCGGGGATAATGGGAATACGAATCCATAATTTCGCCTTTCTTTCAAACAACTTTTTAAGATTTTCAAGAATCAGTTCATTGCTCACGCCTACATATTGCTTATGTTTTTGACGGTCGAAGATTTTAATGTCATAAAGAAATAAATCCGTATACGGTAATATTTTTTCAAAACTCTCAAACGGTATATGTCCTGCAGTGTCAACTGCGGTATGTATGCCGTTTTCTTTACACTTTTTTAATATTTCTGCAAGAAAACCTATTTGCAGCATACATTCACCGCCCGAAAAGGTAACGCCGCCACCCGAAGTTTCATAAAACGCCTTATCTTTCAGAACCTCTTTTAAGACTTCATCTACGGTGTGTTCTTTGCCGCAAACCATTCTGGCATCCACAGGACAGTAAAGGGTGCATTTTCCGCATAATTCACATTGTTCCAAATGATATGGGCAAACCGATTTACACTTACCGCAACCCGTACATTTATCCTTATAAAACATCATCTGCGGCTTTGCACTCTGACTTTCGGGATTGTGGCACCAAGCACATTTTAGATTGCAGCCTTTAAAAAACACGGTGGTGCGAATTCCGGGACCGTCAACAAAGGAATTTCTTTGAATGTCAAAAAATATCGCTTTATTCATTTCAAAAACCATCCCATTTACTGCGTATGCTTTGTTCTTGTAATAATTTCGTCCTGCAAAGCGTCGTTAAGGAAAATAAAATAATCAGAAAAGCCGCTTACACGCACACGCAAATTTTTATATTCTTCCGGTGTTTTCTTTGCGTTTATAAGGTCTTCCTTTGAAACATAGGTGAGTTGGAAATGTGTACCGCCGTTTTGGAAATAGGTTTGAAACAGATCTACAAGTTTTTCAAAATTGTCATCATCTCTGATCAGTTTTTCGTCAATCAAAACGTTGGTGACACTCGGACCTGTGAGCACTGCTTCGGGGTCGCACTTTGCAACGGAATTTAAAAGGGCTGTAAGACCGTTTCGATCTTTCCCTTGTGACTGACCGATTCCAAAGTTTGTCGCATCACCTGCAAATCTTCCGTCCGGTGTTGCCTTAAGGGCACTGCCGAAGAATTTGTGGTGCTCATTATAGCCGATCAGATTGCCGAAAACCCACTTTTTACCAAGATAGTTTTCGGTATTGTTCCATTCTCCAATGCTGGCGAAAAGACGTTTTGCAACTTCGTTAGAACAGTCGTCGTCATTGCCGAAGAAATTGCCCTTTTTTAAGATCAAGCTGTGAAGATCTTCGTACCCTTGCCAGTTGTTTTTCAAGGCTTCAATAAGTTCGCGGATGGTTATAATTTTTTCATCAAAAACAAATTGCTTTGTGATGGAAAGTGAATCTATAACATTAGAAAGACCTATCGGCAATCCAACCGGGATATATCTGGTAAGACCGCCTTGCGTACAGCTTTTCGCATTTTCTATAGGGCCCTCAAGAAAAATATTACTTACAAGATTACAGTCTCTTCTTCGTATATCCTGAAACCCTTTGCCGATTTTTTCCGCTGCCCATAAATCCGCAAAGAGTTCCTGCTCGTAAATATTATACACCTCATCAAAACTATGCGCATTTATGAGGTCATCTGCTCTTTTATAGAAAGCGTTTTCAACAGAACGCACGATATTGAATGGATCAAATCCAAAAACCATTCCTCCGGGAAGGGCCAATTCGTTGCAGCCCATCATTGTATAGTTTACCGCTTCTTCATAAGAGAGTCCGGTATATTCCATCAGCCCCTTAAGCCGCGGTTCGTCATTTACAAACGCAATTCTTTTATTGGGGTCGTGTCGCTCGCAGTCGAGCATAAACTTCAGCACTTCGCGGGGCGTTTTTTCAGTCCAGCGCAGGGATATTTGCGGGATCCAGGTGGGAAGTTCCATTAAGGACTCCACGATCAGCTTCGAAAGCTCGTTAAACCCGTCTTCGCCGTTTTCCAGGTAGCCACCAATACAAAAATGCGATTCGCCACCACGGTAAAAACGGTCGGAGGCTTTATTGATTCTGGCCTGAAGCATCAGAAAAAGTTCCTGCAAGTATTCTTTCGCTTTTTCTTCGGTCAATTTGCCGTTCATTATATCCTTTTTGTAGAAGGGATATAAATATCGATCGATCAGCCCTATGCTATCTGGAATAAACGGATAACAAAAATAAAGGGAAAGCACTGCCTCATAGAAGTTTTCAGCAGGTTGCTCTGGTACTTTTTTCAGTCCATTCGATAATCTGATTAAGTTTTCTTTATAATCTTGCTTTTCGGTTTCAGTTGCCTTTTCAATTGCTTTTTTTGCACCTATATGCGCCCTTTGAATGATGGAATCGCATAAATCGGTCTGCGTTTGTAAAAATTCGAGCGCCGATGCGTCGCTCTTGTGAGCTTGCTTTGATTTTTCAATATCGTCCTTTATGCCTGCAAGACCGCGATTTATGATTTTTTTAAAATTGCCAACAGAATGTTGAAATTCGAATGTCATAAGATTATCAACGGGTTTGTTATAGAAATTTTGCATTGCTATGTCATCGTTTTTGTGTCCGGACTTACTAAAAATATCACCTTCCACGCTACCGTCAAATCGCATAAGGCCCGTAAAGCAAGATTCTTCCAAAATCAGCAGCTCTTGATTTAATATATATTCGCAAACCCTTTTGGCAGACATTTTAATAGGCGATAAAAACAAATCGGTACGGTTATATTCAGTTTTAACGGGTTCTACCCACATTTCGCCCTTAACGGTTCTTTCAATTAACTTTTTTATTCTTTCGTTCATACTCTTCACCTTCTGTTCACCTTAGCGTATTGCATAACCGCCATCTAAAACGACAGTTTCACCGCAAACCATCTGTGCCTCTTCGCTTAAAAGGTACATAGCAAGTTTAGCAATTTCTTCTACAGTAGCAAATCTTCCGAAAGGAATCCTATCGTGCTTCATCGGATCGCCTTCATGCCAGTTGTTCATTTCTGTAGCAACAGGACCGGGAGCTATACCGTTTATGGTAATACCGTCATTTGCAAACATTTTGCCCCATCCTCGGGTTAAGCCTGTTGCAGCAATTTTTGATGCGCCGTACGCGCCGTATACCGGCTCGTAGCCTGCAACAGAGGTGACATTCAAAATATTACCCTTTATATTGTTTTCAAGCATATAGTTTACCGCCGCCTGCATGGTGAAAAATATGGCGCTTGTATTCGTTTTCATAACCGATTGCCACTCGTCCACAGTGGTTTGAAGCAAACCGGTTTTACTCCACTCATTACGTTGAGCAAAGATACCGGCATTATTCACCACAATGTCAAAACCGCCCAAAATTTCAGCTGCCTCATTTATTTTAGCCGCAGCTAAATCAATATCGGAAGCGTTCCATACCATTGGAATTGCAGTTTTGCCGATTTTTTCCGCCGCAACCTTCAAAGTTTTTTCGTTTCGTCCTGTAATAACTACAGAACAACCAGCGTTTACAAGTTCCTTGGCAATCGCAAAACCAATTCCGCGACTCGCGCCTGTAACGATTGCTTTATTTCCTTTTATCATAATAATCACCTCACAGTAATAATATCATTTGCATATAGAAATTGAAATGACTACAAAGGTATTTATTTGTTTCAAAAGGACATTTTATATTGAACCATTTATTAATTTGTGTTATAATATGTACATGCTCTTTTGGAGGAAAGTTTATGAAAGACGAACTCTTTAACTATCAACTGTCCGATGATACCGTTATTTTTACCGATACCTTAAAAAAAGATTCACCGTGTATTTATAAGAAGCCGCGAAATCACGAAAGTCTGTTTTTTGTTACAAAAGGCGAACTTTTATATGAAAAAGCCGAAAAAACAGATGTTGTCCGTGAAGGGCAGGTCGGATACATCGAGAGAGGCTCTGTTGATAAAAGCGGTACTTTTTCTTGTGATGAAGTTTCGTATATAGCCGTAAATTTTTGTTTTGACAGGAAAAATGCTACTCCTAAAAAAACACTGCCGTTTGAAACAGTATGCTCCGAAGGTATTACCTATAATTACGAAAAACAATTCAAGCAAGCTCTAAACTGTTTTCTTTCAAAGGCACCAGGAAATATCGCAATATGTAACGGTATTATGTTGCAAATCATCGGCCAATTATATAACGAACATAAAATCGAAGATGCTGATTTTTTAAAAATGAAAAGAATTGAAAAGGCCATAGACTGCATAAAAAAGAATTACTGCAATCCGTACTTTAAGATAAGTGATTTGGCTACAGTAATGTATATGAGTGAAAAGCATTTCAGGCGAATATTTTTAGACGTGTATAAGAAGACGCCTTACTTATTTTTACAGGAATTCCGCATTAACAAGGCTGAAATTTTACTTTTAAACACCAAAAAGAGCATTTCTGATATTGCACTTCAATGTGGTTTTTCGGATGTTTACAGCTTTAGCCACAGTTTTAAAAAGCACAATGAAGTATCTCCGAGAGAATACAGAAATATGTTTTAATCGCACAACACAACAGCGGAGTGAAATTTCACTCCGCTGTTGCTATGTATTAAGATCAAAAATGCAATGGTTTTGTGCAAATTGGATACAATTAAAAACTACGAAAAGACCAGTATTTATGCGCATTTCGACAACTTTTGTCCTATTATACCATATTCCTCTATTCTTCTAACAATACCTGTTGCTTTCATATATAAATCTCCTCTTTTTACAATTTTAGTGTGATATTAGTATCACACTTTTTGTAGAAATTATGAGCAGATTTTCCAAATGTTTTTAAATTTAAAAGGCATCTCATGCAGAGATGCCTTTTAATTCATGTATTATCTTTTCATCTGTGTTAATATGTAATTACAACCGTTGATGCTTCTTCAACAGCCCTATTTTATACTTTTGAATTTTTTTGAACACAAACCAATAGAATACAAAGCCGACTCCTGCAACTATAACAATTGCAAGTACAATCCATAACCACGAAAAATTATTGCCATCACTGTCATTATTCAAAGATGAATCGGTGTTATCGGTATTATTATTGTTTGTATCGGCATCAATATCAGTATTTGTTTCTATTTTTATGGTAGTGCCATCATATCCACATGTGGTGCACTTTTCATTTTCTATTTCGTGTGCCATCTGTGTTTCAGCGAGAATTTCATTACATACGGAACAAATACGCCAATGGTTGTTCTCATCATAATTCCAATTATCAGAAATCTTGTGTCCAAGAGGTGCAATTACATTATCGGTAATCTTGGTTTCACCTTCTTTGTCACCAAAGAAATCAGAACAACCGTCACAGGTGTAATATTCTATGCTGCCGGGTTTAGTGCAGGTGGCATTAACCTTAACAACCTTGGTTAATTTATGTTTATGATTTTTTGCGGGCACAATAATATAGTCGCAAACCGTACATTTTTGAGGTTTGTTATCTGTAGCAGCAGGACCGGGTTTATGGTCCTCGATAACCGCATGGGCGCCACAATCTTTACACAGATGAGCATGGTACACATTACCGCAAGCCGTCCATTTTGACATATCGGGATTATGATTCTCGTTTTCATCTATGTAGGCATAGCCACAAACGGTACATTTACCTTTTTGGCTGCAGGTGGCAATTCCACCTTTGTGGTCCTCCTGTTCCAGTAGTTCGCCGCATGTTGTACATACCTTGTAATGATATGCCTGATTTGTACGCCAAGCGGATGATGTGTGGGTATGGGAAACCTCCTGACTCGGTACCGAGAAGGGAATATCGTATACGGAAACGTATTTCTTGTAGGAGGAGCCCGTAGTCCAAACAGCAGTATATTTCTTACCGCTCACATAAACCGATGTGCCTTCTGCAAAGGTATACGGGTCATTTGAAACCAAGTAAATATCTGCATAATAGGTTTTCCCCGCCTCAAATTTCTTGTTGTTGAAGTCGTTCAAACTGTCCCCATCTTTATTGGTGGACCAGCCGAGCGCAACAGAATA
This sequence comes from uncultured bacterium, assembly GCA_949293385.1. Lineage (GTDB taxonomy): Bacteria > Bacillota > Clostridia > Oscillospirales > Acutalibacteraceae > SFWF01. The sequence continues at coordinate 12,021 of CASFDQ010000126.1, forward strand.
TTTACTTGTAGTAGATACAACGCCCGCTTGGGAGGCTGTGCCTGCGGTTGGAACAGTTATATCATAGTTTACGGATTTAATAATGTTAGTGCCCTGTGGTATATCTTCCCATATTGCTGTTAAGGTAGTATCCTTCCATACAATTATTTTTCTGCCTGAGGGTTCAATTCCGTAGTTACCGGGCCAAATACTCCAAGCCGCGATAGTCTTTGGGGTCGATAGACGGGTCCATTCCCGTAAGCGTTTTTTCGATCTCGGAGGGCTCTTTATTAAAGTTTGGCAAGGCGGTCTGAACCTCGGGTTTTGCGCATCCGCAGGCAAGGGAAAAGGTAAGGCAAATCACCAAAATCAGCGTAAAGATACTTCTCTTTTTCATAGGTTCTCCTCCTTACATTTGTTTACATATTTATTTTACCAAATTTTATAGAAAAAAGCAACCGATTATCGAAATATAATCGGTTGCTTTTCATTCAGTCGTCAGTTTTCTTCTGCTTCTTTAAGTTGCTCTATTTCTTGCTCAATAATTTCGTTGGCCTTTTGACACATTTCGTTCATAAGGGGTCGCTGAGAATCGAGGTAGGCCTTAAGCTCGTCGGGGGAATGATCGTTCCACGACAGATGAAGCTCGGAATAAAGCAACGAAGGCTTATTGACACAGACGCCGATACAGTATTCCATTTCTCTGTCCGACGCTTCTTTTGCCTCGAAAAAGAAGCGGGCAACATCCTGATTATGGAAGTGCGTTTCTATGTCGAGATCGTTGTTATGATCAAGGTAATAACGAAGGAATAAGCCGGCAGCAACAGGATTTTTGGCTCCTTCAATAAGTCCCCAACCGCTATATACGCTCGTTATTTTAGGCTTATCACCCTCATTCCATGCGGGAAGATGAGTTACCCCTATATGTTCCGGATTGATTGCGGCAAAGAACCCGTATCTTTTAAGACCGTAGGTGTTGGTGAGAGCCATACCCTGCCTACCGTCACCAAAATGCTGACGGTCGAGCTTTATAAGACCGTCCTGCTTCATCTGAGCGAAAAACTCCAGCCTTTCGTAAAGCGTCTCATCGGCGGTAACCGAAACGCGGTCGTTTTTATAGGTGAAGAAACCCCTGCCCGCGGCACCGAGCACGGTTTCGTCGTGGACGGCGGCTCCGACGTAGTCTTTACCGAGCTTTTCGATCTGCTGTGCGGCGTAACGGAAGTTTTCGAAGGTCCACTTGCCTTCGGCAAAGTATTCTTCGGGAGTTTTAAGGCCTGCGACTTTAAAGAGATTTATATTATACACACAGACGTTAATTTCGGAACGAAGGTTATACTTGGCGTCAACAAGATAGGGATGACCGTTAAGGGTGGAGGCCTTTATCACCGACTGATCCCAAAAAGGACTTGAAAGGTTTAGCTTTGCGGCGTCTAACGGCTGCATAACCGATAGGGAGTCGGGAAAATCGCCGTATTGATAGAAAACATCGCCCTGCGTATCGGAGGCTATAGAGGCGGCAATGGTTTTAACGTAGGTGCTGTGCCCGATAAGCACGGGTTCAACCTTTATACCTAAATCCTTTTCAAATCTAGCTATCGGAAAACCTTCGATACCGATAGTCGGATCCTTACTGAAAACGTATTTCACTACCGAGCCGCGGTAGTCCTCGGCGTTTACCGCGCCGAAATCATCGTAATCGAAGTATTCGGGTTTAGAGGAGACGGGCGGATCGGAGCTTTTTTCGTTGCATCCGAAAGCAAGGGACAGCGCAAGGCAGATCGACGCGATCAGCGCAATTGTTCTTATTTTTTTCATAGGTTCTCCTCCTTTTGCTTTATCTTATAGTAATTATACCAAAAACGGGTAATTTTGTCAATATAGCATAACACGGCCGCGATCTTTTGATCGTAGCCGTGTTTTCGTTTATCAAATATTAAATTCTGCTCGGGTCGGCGTATATATTTTGATGTATTTTCTTACAACAGGGGCAGATAAGGTCGCCGTCGGCGGTTATGGGGGTTATATTGCGAAAATGCATTTTAGCGGCCGCGGCCTTATCAAAGGAAAGGCGCTGACGGCGGGCAAATTCGAACTCGGTCTCCTTTTTTAAGGAAAAGTTCTTGATAAAGGTCACGAAATAGGGTCTGTTCTCGGTCGGGCAGTTTCTTTGAGCGATGACCGTCCTGCAGGAAATACACTCGAAGCCCTCGCTTCCTGCTTCTAATTTTTCGCCGCAGAAGGGACAGCTTTTCCTTCCGAAATCGCTTTCGATCATTCCGCGGAGAAGCACCTGCTGAAGCCTTCTGAAGGAGTCGATGTCGTAGATACTGAGTACGACGGGAGACCTCTCATCGGCCATAGGCGACGCGAGAATATACTCCTCGGCAGGAACCTCCTTCCGAAGCTCCCTAAGCTTTTCGAGCCCCTTTTCGGCATCGGCAACGGGAAGGATCAGTACCCTGTAGGCCACGTCCTTTTCTACCGTCAAAAGCAGAGCCGAAGCCCCGCCCTGTCGAGGCGTCTTATCCCGAGGCGCCAGCCCGAAAATTCGGCCGAAGCGTCTACCCTTTTCAGATCTATCGGTTTATCGGAAAAGGAAAAGTTAAAATGCCCCGCCGCAAAGAGGGTAAGAAGGCCGCAAAATACGGTATAGCTGTCCTCCGAAAGGGGACCTGCGCCTGCCGAAAGCTCGGACGAAAACTCGGTTTCGCCGAACCATTTAAGCAATGCGTAAACCTTTTTATAATCCTTATGACCCTTAAAAATATTGGTCTTTTTAAGGGTCAGCTTTCCGGTATGCTTTTTACAAAGCTTATAAACGGGACGGCCGAGACGGGCTCTTAAGACCCCGTCGATAAAGAGCAGACGATCCATACAGCCCTCGGCCTTCGAAGCGTATTTCGCGTAGTCTCGAACATAGCCCGTATGAAGCTTACCAAGCGCCAAAAAGTAGGAAAGATGATTTTCGCGTTCGAGCAGATTAAACTGCAGATCGCGGTTCGAATAGAGGATATCGTTTAAAAAGCTTATGCTTTTTCGGACGAAGGAGAGTATCATATCCACCGTTCTTGCAAAGACGACGTTTTCGTAGATAGCGTAGTTATCTCGGTTATCGAAGCTCAGAAGCTTTCGGGGTTTAAGTCCCGAGGAGGTAATGTTTTCCCAAAGCTCGCTGTGAGCGGTAGCGTGAACAACCGTCTGATTATTTATTGCGCGAACCGACTCGGCGGGAAGTATTTCGGGAACGGCGGTAATTCGGGTTATGGAGTCGGCAAATATCCGCTTTATTGCGGAAAGGGTCGCGATAATTCTGTCAAGGGTCTCGCCGAGGGCGGCAAAATCGAAATCCTCGGGGAGAGAAAAGAGGTTTGCCTCTTTTAAGATCGAAGCGTCAAACTGCGGATAGGTGAGCACTTTCCGTCTTTCGCAAAAGCTCAGGACCTGCCCGTAGTCGCCGCTTATGGCGAGAGACGGGTTTGGTTTATAAACTCCCTGCATATCAGTCCTCGTTAAGCTTCAGAATAAACTCACTGCAACGTCTGAGTCCCCGTTTTTCGAACTCGGCGGCAAGACGGGATTTATTTTCAACGCTCTTGACTTCAAGCTTGCTTACGACCTTGCTCAGCAGTATTTTTTCTACCGCATCGAATATAGCGGCGTCGGAATTCGGGAAGCAGGCGCAGTATATATTAACGAAGCTTTCGATCTGATTGGCAATTCGGTTTCCGAAGGAGATATTATAGGGGGCAAGGAGTGCCTCGACCTCACGGATAAGGGGATAGCTTTCGATCTGAAAACGAACCGAGCTCTTGGCCGCTTCAAGGAGAGCGGCAAAGGTATCTACGGTAAGATACTGCTGCGGTATGGGGGCGCCGTAGGAGGTGGGCTTGGCGGCACGCTTATTAAAGTTCATCGTATGGGCACGGTCGTATACCTTATCGCTTATTTCGAAGGTGCTTTCGTCGCGGTTGGCAGTACCTATAAACCATACGTTTGAGGGAACCTTTAGGGTATGACCGTCGGTAAGGCCTGCGTAAGAGATGAGCATACCCTCCTCGTTTTTATAAAGAGGAACGTTAAGAAGCTTTATCTCGCGCTTATCCTCCTCGTTTTCCATAAGGGATAGGAAATCGGAGAAATAGTATTCGATTCGGCTGAGATTCATTTCGTCGAGGACGACGAAGGTGACCGTTTCGGGGTTAAGGCGGGCTTTATAAAGAGCCTGCGTGAATTTTTTGGGGGTATAGGTCTTACTGAACTCGTTATAGTAGCCGAGAAGCTCGTTTTTATCTCTCCAGGAAGACTCGACTTCGATTATTTCGCAGTTTCCGAGAACCGCTTCAGAGAAAATTTTGGGCAGGCTGGTCTTACCCGTACCGCTCATACCCTGAAGTATCGTAAGACGGGTCGAGCCAAGTCCTGCGATAAAGGCGGCGATGTCCTCGTGAGTATAGGAGAGGTGCAGACGGCAGTCTCTCGCGTAGCTTACGACGAACTGAACAAGGGAAACGAGGCTTACGTCTCTAAAGCCGACGGCTCTTCTCGCCCTCGTATCCTCGGCAAAATATTCCTGCTTTTTATCGATCTCGGTCAAGGCGGGACAAGGATCGGCTACGGCGGGGTCGGCTACGGGCGAAGATGCCGCAGGGGCTGCAGGACCCGAGATCGCGGCAGTCCCTCCCGAGGTAACCATAACGGGGGTCTCGCCGAGAGTACCCTTAGAATAGGGTTTTCTTATAATTGCGACGGCGATAACTACAAGGGCGGCTATAAAGAAATAGAACGCGGGGCCGCTGACCTTATACTTGAAATCGTCAACCGTAACGCCGGTCAAAAGTCTTATGAGGGAGGAAACGGTTTCTTCGTTAAGGCGCTGAACTATCTCGTAATATTTTCCGAAAAGGCCGATAAGCAGGGTAAAGAAGCCGCCGCTTACGAGCTGAACAAGGGCAACCTTAAAGAAAAGCTTTGAACCGCTTATAAGGGAGATAAGGGAAACGATAAAGAGGCCTGCGGTTACGGTAAGTATTGCGAAAAGGAGGAAGGCCATAAGCTGAAGGCCGCCTTCGTTGCTGTTATAGGTGGTCAAAATATCGTATCCGTTTATATTGAGGTCGGTCAGTATGGGAACGTTCTCGAAGGAGACCTTTATTATATCCATAAAGCAGGAGGCCACCGTTATTAAAGACACAAGGGTAGCGTAAATAAAGAACTCTATTCTCAGCGCAAGCTTTACCTTTTTTTCGCTCAGTCTTTTGTTTTTGCTGACGCCGCGGGACAGTACGGCGCCGATGACCGCCATTATAACCGAAGCGATAAAGGGGATAAAGGCGGCGGTGGAGTAGCTTCCGCCTTTAGAGTTGTTAACAGAGCAGAGAAGCACGCCGACTACCGCGTAAATTCCGGTTATTACGGTGTTAAGATTTATAAGTCCGCGCAGCTTGTCGCAGTAGGCACCGTCGTCGATTCCGAAAAACTTCAGCGCTCCCGAAAGGCGGAAGACGTTTACGGCGGCGGCAAGGCATAAAAGCGCAAAGGCGGCAAGGCAGAGTAGGTTATCGGCCTGAGACGAGAAGGCTCCCATAGGAACCACGGAATAGGTTATCGGTTCGGCAGTACCGACGGTATAGAAGCAAAGGGGGTATAAAAAAGGGAGAGCACGGTAAACACACTTATACCGCCCATTACCGTAAAGCCTCTTTTGGAGGCAGAGAGGGCGGTAAAGCTGCCACGGCCGTCGGCTATAACGCAGAAGGCGCTGTATAAAAAGGCGGGGAGGTAGAAGACAGCCGCAATTATAAGAGCCCAGGAGGAGGCCACCGCTTTAAAGGAGGAGCAAAGGGCTAAAAGCAGGACCGTACCGAAAAAGCTTATTGCCGTCGGCCACATATAGCTCTTTTTACCCTTAAGACTCAGGAGCACCGCGACACCCGAGGCGGCGAGGGAGACGAAAAATCCGATAATACAGGCCATACAGACGGTCGGAACGAAGTTTTTATTATTTACCCAAAAGGCCGCCGAGCCCCATACCGAGCCCTGCGTCGAAGGGACAAAGGAAAACATAAAAATAAGCTGAAAAACAAGGCCTGCGGCCGAGAAGCCGCCGATAATTCCGCTTTTTATCTTTTTATCGGTTAACTTTCTTAAAGTCTCCAAAATCAAAACCCCTTGGTGAAAATTTTAAGCATTTTAATTATACCATTTTTGTAACATATTGTCAATAAACACTACCGCGCGTTTATTAGGGCCGAGGGACCGGGGACGAGGGCAAGCGGCCTTTGGCCGCAGTGCACAGTGGACAGTGGTCAGTGGTCAGACGGATACCGATATCTTACGGTCGGGCTTACCCGTTTAATCATTTCTCGAAAGATAATTTGCGTATGGCCGCGGAGGCACCCCGCCGAGATCCCGCCTGCGGCTATGCAAGCGACAATGGGTCATCTTGAGCGCAAGTCGAACCCGAAGGGCGGCACCGTAGGTGACGAGATCTCATTGTCGCAAAATTTCGACTAGGCGAAGGCAAGACCCGTCGGAGGATGGCCTCATTTTCCTCGGGAGGAGCAAGGTCTCGGCTGTCGCCTCGGTCGGTGCTTCTGCTTCGCAGAGGTGTCCACCGGACACCCGCACCCCTCCCCTACAACGGTATCCGTATATTTTTACAAAAAATAAAGAGGATATGTATCGAGTCTGATACATATCCTCTAATTTTATCCCTACGCATACCCGCCTTACGGCGGTTGTTTTTTTGCTTTAATCCTTCTTAAGCTCGGCTAATATCTGCTTTAAGAGGTCTTCGGTGGTGGGGTTAGCCTCGCGTTCAAGACGCTCCTTCTCCTCTTCCTCAGCCTTAGCTTTGGCTTCGGCCTCGGCCTTCTTATCGAAGTAGGCCTTTACGGCTTCCTTGTCGCGGAGCTTAATGCCCTGCTTCTTCATGGCCTTTTTATCCTCCGAGCTTATAACGTTGGAAAGAAGCTTTTCGGACATATTCTTTTGCTTCTCGGTAAAGGTGTTCATAGCCTTTACGACGCAGAAAAGAACGAAGGCGATAACGAGGAAATTGATGATGGCGTTTATGAATGCGCCCCAGTCGATATAGTTATAAAGGGTAAGGTCAAGGGCAGGATCGGTAAGGTCGGGCTTCGGTCCCAAGAAGGTATAACACTCGCTTAAGGTGTTGGCGCCGATAACCAAAGAGATTATCCAGTTGATAAAGGGCTTGATGATGTTGGTGGAAACTGCGGTGACGATAGCGGTGAAGGCACTGCCGACGGTAACACCGACGGCCATATCGACAACGTTGCCGCGGGTTATGAAGGTCTTAAATTCTCCGAAAAATTTTTTCATCCTAAAAACTCCCAAAAAATTTTTTATTCGACAAAAATCGAATACACCGAAATTATAACCTTTTTTACCGGTCTTTGTCAACAAGAAATATCCCGTCCAAAAACTTCTTCCGCGCTTTCATCCAGTCGGTAAGATAGTCGGTATGCTCCTTATACGTTATAAAGGTGAGGGTATGGTCGGGCTCCTGATGAAGCTTTATGTCGAATTCGGGCCACCGTTTGAAGTTAAGCTCCATATCTATGCTTAGCCTCTCGGCCATAGACTCTACCTCGGAAATTACGGCTTTTATCTCTCGGTCGGTTATCTCTTTCCAGCGTTTTCTTACTAGATCGCTAAACCAATCGGTCTTACAAAGCTCGACATACCAAAGATGATTCTGCGAAAAGCCCTCGCGGCCGGTAGCTATATAAAGCCCCTCTGCCGAGCCGCCGTCCAGCCGTCGGTCGTTTCCGAAGGCAAGGTCAAAATCCCAAGGGGGAGCAAAATAAAGCTTTCCTCCCGCATTTTTGTACATATAAAAGCTCGAAAAGCCGGCGTCGATGTTTTTCGAAAACTCCTGCAGCAGGTACATATCTACCGCCGAGTTTATATCGACAAGCTCTGAGAATTTATTTTTATCCCCCGAATATACCGCTTCCTCCACGAGGGTTATATATTCCGTTATGAAGGCAAGCTGCTCTTCGTTTTGCACCTCGCTTTTTACCGAATAAAGGTTTTTACCTACGCCGAAGGTCACGTCTCCCTCTTCGGGGTCTCTCGCGTAGCGGTCGAGCTCTATCAGAAAGCCGTTTTCGGCGCCCTTAAGGCTGTCGTCGACGGGTACGCGTCCCTTGGCGGCCTCTATCTGCTCGGTGAGCTCGTAGACCCCTTCGTAGTTTCCGTTAAGGTAGACGTGCACCGCTAAAAACGAGGGGGAAACAGGTATTCCGCTAAGCATCTCTCCGAGCCTCTTGGCGGCGAAATTTCTCAGCATCGTCCTGTCGCCGCGGTTCGGGATAAGTATCCAGTCGCGGTTAGCGTCGGTATCGATACCGAAGGGGTTTACCTTTTTATCGAACTTAAGTTTATAAGGGAATTTCCCGAAGCTTTGTGCCACGGTAAGACTGCCGTTTCCCCTTACTCTGATGCTTGCGGCAAGAGCTTCGAGAAAATATCCCTCTCCCTCGTTTTCAAGGTCTACGGTACAGCGGATATTTTCCTTATCGTCGGGTACGGGCTTCCCCCGCTCGGTATTTATATAAATTACCGGCATAGCCTCTCTTTTAGACTCTTCCTTCGAAGGAGGAGCGGGCTCTGAGCTTTCGGGCTTCTTATCCTCGGAGCTTTCGGGCGTCTCGGCGGATACCGAGCCGATTACCGAGGACAGGGAGTCGGTCTCTGACGAGGAGGGTGCCTTTGAGAGGGTCTCCTCAGCCTTTTTACCGCAGGAGGAAAGGCTCAGTATAAGTACTGCCGCAAAAAATATACTGAATATTCTTTTCAAAGACTCACCTCCCTGTAATACTACAACCATACTACCACAAACTCGGGTCAAAAGCAAGTCTTATTGTAGGTTTGTCAAACATTTTGTACAGAGAAAGAAGCAAAGGAAGCAGCAAGCTTTTCTTTAGGAGAGAGCCAGGCCAAGGGACGCATAGGTAAGTTGTTGGAACGATTTTGGTGTGCAGCGAGCTGCACACCAAAATC
>CASFDQ010000127.1 GCA_949293385.1 uncultured bacterium
GCTTATTCACCGCAGTGGTGCAAAATATGAAAAAGATCGCAACTATCCTTGCAAGCAAGGATCTATTGCATCCATTCCTTAATTTTGTATTAAAATATTTAAACCCACCAAAAATTTGGTGGGTTTGTCAGTAATCTGAAAGGACAGATAACTCAGGTTATCTGTCCTTTGTTTTTTTACGGATCATTCGGTAAAGCTTAAGGCTTTTGCGAATTTTTTGTTTTTAGCAAGAACGGCGATCTCGTTGTTTACTGCGGTTATAAGATGAGGACATTCCTCCATCTTATCGGTTGCCGTCTTAAAGCGCTCGGCATCCTTTCCGATAGCTCCCGAAAGGAGGACTATAACAAGGTCGGTAGTAGCGCGGTCGCCGGTAACAAACATTTCACAGAGCATATCGATAAGCTTTTTTACGGCCTTCTTGTTTTTCTCGTCGAGGGTCTTTCTTATTTCGGGGATAAAGTAACGGGCGGAGAAATCGAGATAAAGGTATTTGCCCTTCTCGTCGACCTCGGCCTTATATACCTCTTTAAGCTCGGGATAGTTCGCGAGAAGCTTTGCGGTTAGGGTAGAAACCGTCACGCCTTCGCCCTTTGCGGTGGGGAGATCGATAGCGGCACCCCCTCTGTAGCCGGCCTTTATTCCCATAGCCTTCTGCGCACTGTCAACAAAGTCGATACCTACGCTGACGGCGTCAGCCTTGGTCTGACTTTCGTCGAAGAGGTAGGAGCTGATATTCTTGTATTCGCCGATTCCGTTTTCTCCGTTTGCGGCTATGGAAAGGTTGTAGACCTGTCTCGTCTCGTCATATTCGATCTTAAGAGCGTATTTTTCGTTTAAATAAACGCCCTTTTCCTCCTTAAAGCCGTTTCCGTTTAAGAAGGAGGACATCTCCTCGATTATTACGTCAAAATATCTGTTTTCCAAAATTAACACATCCAAAGTTTAGTATTTATAAGATTATACCACAGCCGCAACCTTTTGTCACGAAAAATATTTAATATACTTTAAAACAGTTGACGGAACAGGCGGTTTAATGGTATAATTTTGATATATGTATGCAAGGAGCTTTTAATGAACGCCAATTACGAATATAAGACCGCTCCCGTCTCTATTCAGCGCGGCACTAAGCGGCTTACCAACCTGCCACACCTTCACGACGAGATCGAGCTGGTCTACGTCCTTAAGGGAAGCACGGTGGCCTACGCCGACCAAACCGTCTGTGAAATAGGAAAAGGTGAGCTTTACATAAGCTTCCCGAATCAGATTCACTATTATAATTCGGCCGAAAACTCGCTTTTTTACGTCCTTATCGTAACCCCAAAGCTGTTTTACGGAAAAAGAGAACTGCTTTCAGGAAGCGTCCCTCTCGAAAATCATATTACCCTCGACGAAAACGACAAAATTGCCGAATATATCGAAACTATAGTCGGTCTCCCCGAGGAAAGTGATATTTCGGATTATACGGGCTACCTTAATCTTCTTCTCCCGAGGATACTCGGTAAGCTCTCTCTTAAGCCATCGGTAAACGGAGAGGATTCTACCCTTCGAAATATTCTCGAATTCTGTACGGCAAACTATTCGGAGGACCTTTCCCTCGAATACGTCGCCGAGCATCTGCACCTCAGCCGCTTTCATATCTCGCGGCTTTTTAACCGCAAGCTCGGGCTTAGCTTCAGCGAATACGTAAACAAGCTCAGGGTCAGAGAATCCTGCGACCTGCTTCGGGACCCCGATAAAAAAATAGCCGATATTTCGGAAGAGGTCGGCTTCGGTTCTATCAGAACCTATAACCGTGCCTTCAAGGAAATTCACGGAAAGACCCCCGCCGAATACCGTGAAGCTATCTCAACAATGCCCCGTTGGCGCGTTTTAAAATAACTTAAAGGAGATTTTGAATGACAAAGAATATTATTTCGCTCTTGCTCGCCCTCTGCATTTTACTTTCGGTAACCGCCTGCGGAGGCAACGGAGCGGAGACCCCTTCTTCCTCCCTTCCCACCTCCTCCGATTCGGGAAGCTCCGAGGATACCTCCTCCGACGAGAGCTCTAAGACTCCTTCGGGCGGCAACAACTACATAGGCTCGGGAGACTTTGCGGGAACCAAAAACCCCGTAACCTCCTCCGAGGAAAGCTCCTACGTCGACACGACCACCGACGTCGTCGTTTGGGAGCACCCCGAGGTCTTCTCCATTATCTTCCCCGTCGGTGACAACGCCGTTAAAGACAGCGCTTTAGCCGTACAGAGATATTTCTCCAAAAACTATAACGTAAGCCTCCCCGTAAAATCCGACACGGCCGCCGAGTCTCCCTACGAGATCCTCGTCGGAAAGACAAACCGCAAAGAGAGCAATAAAAATATCGCTTTTAATAAGTACAGCGTATCGGTAAAGGATAAGAAGCTTATTTTCGACGGCGGTCACAAGGCTATGCTCGACCTTGCTATTCAGCTTTTCGCCGAAAAGAAGCCCAAAAACAACCCCGACGCTAAGCTTTCGGGTACCGTTTCCGACTTTAAGGCGAAGATGCTCGACGAATACGAATACGTTTGGGGCGACGAGTTCCAAACCAAGGAGCTCGACTTTACCCGCTGGTGCTTAGAGGCTAAAATGGGCGGAACCGAAAAGATCAAGGTTGTTTCCTCCCGTGAGACTATCGATATGAAGGACGGTAACCTTGTTTTAACCGCACGCAAGAGCGCCAACAAGGCAAAAACCGAATACCTCGTTCCGACCTCGGTCATAACCCGGTGGAATATGATGTACACCTACGGCTACTGTGAGATACGCGCCAAGGTCCCCAACACTATCGGCGTATGGCCCTCCTTCTGGACACAGTCGAACACAGGTATCGGAAAAAGAAGCTGCTTCGATTATTTCGTTGAGGTCGATATCTTCGAGGTCTTCGGCGATCCCGATGGAAAGTTTATACCCAACCTGCATAAATGGTATACCAAGGATGCCGGCGGTGCTCACATTGTAAGCGGCGCTAAGCACCACGTTCCCCTTAACAATTCGATCAACGAATATCATACCTTCGGCTACGAGTGGACTCCTACCGAGATGTCGATGTACGTAGATGGTAAAAAATACGAGACCTACGACATTACCGATCCCAACACTCTAAACTCTAACACCTCTAAGGAAATGAAGGGCTTCCACGATCCTCAGTTCCTTATCTTCAATAACCACGTTTTCGCCGAGGATGCTTCCTATAAGCCCAATCTTATCGAGAACAACGAAAAGGCCCTCCCCTCAAGCTACTGCATCGACTACTTCCGTCTGTATCAGAAGCCGGGCGTAGGAAAGATCTGGACCGATTATAACGTTAAATACACCTATTCCGAAAGAGATTGAAATGTTTTTTGGATAACCAAACCATTCCAGTATGCAGAAGAACCCCCGCCTTACGGCGGGGGTTCAGACCGCTGACAAAGGTAAGTCAGCGGTCATTTTTTTGTAAAAACAGGTGAAAAATTGGGATAAATATGGTATAATAAAAGCAAAGAACAGTTGCAAAAAGAGGGATTTCGATGCTTAAGACAGATACAAAAAGACAA
>CASFDQ010000128.1 GCA_949293385.1 uncultured bacterium
GCTTATTCACCGCAGTGGTGCAAAATATGAAAAAGATCGCAACTATCCTTGCAAGCAAGGATCTATTGCATCCATTCCTTAATTTTGTATTAAAATATTTAAACCCACCAAAAATTTGGTGGGTTTGTCAGTAATCTGAAAATCTGTAACGGTTTCCCGTTACAGATTTTCTTCGTTAACCAATATTTCTTCGAATCCGTCAGAATATAAAATTTCGTACTTGTCGGTTATCCACATCGCTTCCACACCGTCAAGCTTTCTAAGCAGAGCAACGCCATCCTCGTAGGAAAGGTTAAAGAGTGCGGTAGACAGCGCATCGGAAAGGCCGCTGTCTTCAGAGTATACCGAAACCGAGGAAAAAGTGTTTTTCGGCATAAGGGTTTCAGGATCGATAATATGATGATACTGCTTACCGTCGACCGTATAAAATCTCTGATATGAGCCGGAAGTAACAAAGGCGCTGTCAGCAAGTTCAACGATATTTACGTACCCCGTTAAACTCTCGGGATCGGGATCGGTAACCGATGCCGTCCACCTTGAGCCGTCGGCTTTGGTGCCGATAGTGCGGATATTTCCTCCTATATTAAGCGTATAAGAAGTAATTCCCTTTTCCTTTAGAGCCAGTGCAATACGTTCGGTGGCGTAGCCCTTGGCGATCGCTCCTACGTCTAACGACATTTCGGGATCGGTAAGGAAAACGGTACCGTTATCCCGATCGATTACAATTTTTGTGATATCGGTATGCTTTGACGCAGCAGTAAGCTTCTCCATCGGGGGCAGTTCGGCGTTTTCGGGATCGTTTAAGCCGTCGGTACGATAATCGTGCCATACAGACAGCACACTTCCCATAGCAACGTTCGTCATACCGTCGGTAAGATTATAAATTCGAACACACTCATCAATAAGGTCGATTATTCGGGAGTCTACCTTTACGGGAGATACTCCTGCATTTTGATTTACGGTACAAAGATTGTTTATTCCCTTATAGCTCTTATATATATCGTAAAGTTTATGATACTCTTCAAGCTCTTTCTCGATAAACTCAGCGTTTTTTTCAAAATCTTCTTTGCTATTCTCAAACCCGACTATAGTTGATACGGTATCGAAATAATCGAGATACGTTTCGTCAAAACGTTGTTTCTCCTGCGTTTTACTGCAGGAAAACAAGGTCAGTATTAAACCGCAGATCAAGGCAGCAGAAACTATTTTTTTAAGCATATTTACTCCAAAAGAATTAGAAAAGAGGGGATCTTAGATCCCCTCTGAATAATGATCTACTGTGCGTTGGCAATAGCCTGAGCTAAAACTGCCTGATATGCTCCGATCTGAATTGTAACGGATGCGGAAAGGTCTGCGTCGGTGGGACGGTCGTCTTCGGTCTTTATAGCCTTGATATCGTCAGCGGTTTTGCCTACAACGTAGTCGGTAAGAGCCTTACCCTGAACATACCACTCTGCAATGCAGTTCTGAGCGTAGGCCTTCATATTGTAAGCTTCCTTAAGATGTCTTTTGGTATTGGTGTAGGTCTTAGAGGCAACCTTACCATCGTTATCGATCTGAACTGCCGGCTGTGCCTCATCAAGAAGAGCGGAAATAACCTTGCCGTCAGCGCCGATAACGGTTGCTGCAAAGGTAGCGTCTACCTGTACGGTTGCGTTAGTATCCTTATCAGCGTTATAGTCCTTAGAGGAATCGACGCTAAGGTCTACTTCGAGACCAAGCTTGAAATCATCCGAAGCGGTGAATGTTTTTGCCTGAGCATCTTCACAAGCGGCTACGATCGCGGCATTGAAGCTACCAACAGCCATAGTGCAAACTGCGTTAAGGTCTGCGTCTGCGGGTGCGCCCTTATCGTTAAGCGCTAAGGCTTTAACGTCTTCTACAGTTTTACCTATCATCTTTTCAGCGTAAGCTGCTGCCTGCTCGTACCATTCTTTGCCAATTCCGGAATATTCCTTCATAGCATAGTCGTCTTTAAGCTCTTTCTTAGTGCTAAGACCAACAGAGTCAAGGTTTAACAGCTTTCCGTCGGCAACGGATACCTGAGTTTGTGCAGCGTCGAGGTCTGCCGCTACGATTTTTCCGTCTTTATCGAGAACAACGGTTGCGTAGGTAGTATCAACGCGAGCAAATGCGTCCTTGTCCTCCGTCTTATCGGAAGAAGAGTCCATCGAAACTACTACTCCGAGACCAAGCTTATATTCGGCGGTTTTTTCAGAGGCGCCGCAAGCGGCCAAGGTAAAGATAAGTGCGAGTGCGAGTACAAATGCAAAAAACTTTTTCATAACTTTTGCCCTTTCTTTTGAAATTAGGAAAAAATCCTATTTTTGGTTCGATAATATTTTACACTATAACACACTTAAGGTCAAGAGTTTTTTACAGAATTCGTTAAAAAAATATCAATTTGCTTTTAAGACCTTTATCATATTAGTGTTACCCGATACGTTTATCGGTGCGCCGCCTAAAATTACGACAGTATCTCCCCTCTTAACTACATCGATCTGTTTAGCACAATCAAGAGCATGGAGGAACAGTTTTTCTTCGTTTTCCTGACAAAGCGCCAAAACGGGATGAACTCCCCAAGAAAGAGAAAGCTGATGATAGGTTTTAACTTCAGGGGTAGAGGCTACGATAGGCTCGGTAGGACGGAACTTCGAAAGTCGGCGTGCCGAATGACCCGATTTCGTAACCGCAATAATCGCCTGTGCGTTAAGATCCTTTGCGGTAGTGCAGGCGGCGTCGCAAATCGCATTTGCGGTGTCCATTTCGCGAACGAAGCTACGGTCAGCAAACATATTCATACTGATCGCGTCACTTTCGGCTTGACGAACGATCTTAGCCATTACCTCGACGACTCTTGCGGGATGATCGCCCATTGCCGTTTCACCCGAAAGCATTACTGCGCTGGTTCCGTCGAAAACGGCATTTGCAACGTCGGTTATCTCGGCCCTTGTAGGATTATACGAATGGATCATAGACTCGAGCATCTGAGTAGCGGTAATAACGATCTTACCGGAACCGTAGCAGGTCTTAATAAAGCGCTTCTGAAGGCCGGGCAGTTTCTCGTATTCTACCTCAACGCCCATATCGCCGCGGGCTACCATAATACCGTCCGACTCTTCAAGAATCTCGGAAAAATTGGCAACGCCTTCACTGTTTTCGATTTTAGATATGATCTTGATATTATGACCGCCGTGATAGTTTAAAAACTTTCTGAGATCGGTAACGTCCTGTCTGGTCCTAACAAAAGAGGCGGCAATATAGTCCACGTCGTTTTCAACCGCAAAAAGCACGTCGGCCTTGTCGGCGTCGGATAAATACGGAACGTCAAGATGAACACCCGGAACGTTTATGCTTTTACGGTTCTTTAACCTACCGCCCACACGAACCTTGCAGATAACGTCTTTCTCGGTAACGTCAGTAACCTTAAGAACTATACTTCCGTCGTCTATCTTTATTATATTCCCGATCGATACCATTTTATTAAGACTCGGATAGGTGGTGCTGACAAGCGTGCTGTTTCCGATAACGTCTTCGCTCGTAAGTACAAAGGTCTGACCTTCTTTAAGCTCGGCACTATCACCTTCAAGAAGCTTAGTTCTTATTTCAGGGCCCTTAGTATCAAGCAAAATAGCGGCAGGAAGTTCGAGACGATCGCGAACTCTTCTGAAAAGTTCGATCGTTTTCTTATGGTTTTCGTGCGTACCGTGTGAAAAATTCAGACGGGCTACATTCATACCGCTCCTGAATAGCTGTTCAATTATTTCTTCGTTTTCGCTGGCGGGACCAAGCGTGCATATAATCTTAGTCTTTCTCATATGGACCAATCCTCCCCCATTATGTAATTATTTCATATAGTATTATACTTTAACATCAACTACATTTCAAGTTAAATCTCGGTAAAGAAAAACATTGACTTATTCTGAATATAGTTTTATATTATTTATATATTTTTAAACATCAGAAGGAGTTTTTATTTTGGTAAATCAGAAAAATTACGGTCTCGGAACCGCACGCTCGGCAATACGCGAGCTCTTTGAATACGGAAAAAAACAGGCGGCGATACTCGGCGCAGAAAATGTTTTCGATTTTAGTCTCGGAAATCCCAGCACACCCGCACCGAAAGCGGTTGATGAAGCGATTGCAGATATAGTCAGAAACTGTGATCCGATAGCTGTTCACGGATATACAAGCGCTCCCGGAAGCATTGAGACAAGAACCGCTATTGCCGATTCGATAAACCGTCGCTTCGGTATGAACGCGAAGGCTGATGAAATATACATCACCTGCGGCGCGGCCGCCGCTCTTTGCTGTACCCTTTCGGCCCTAACCTTTTCTTCCGACGCAGAAATAATCGCAATTGCTCCCTTCTTCCCCGAATACAGAGTATTCACCGAAGGCGCAGGTGCTAAATTCAAGGTCGTTGATGCCGATACGGTAGGATTTCAGATAGATTTCGAAAAGCTTGAGGCCGCTATGACCGAAAATACGGCCGGAGTTATCATTAACTCTCCGAACAATCCCTCCGGCGTAGTATATTCAGAAAATACAGTGCAGAAGCTTGCAGACCTCCTTTACAGAAAGGCAAAAGAGATCGGTCATCCCATTTATATCATCTGTGACGAGCCCTACAGAGAGCTTGTTTACGGCGATATCGACGTTCCTTACGTTCCTAAATATTACGATAATACCATTGTTTGCTATTCTTACAGTAAATCCCTTTCTCTTCCGGGCGAACGAATAGGATATATTTACGTTCCTTCTTCCTGCGAAGATTCTAAGTCTGTTTACGCCGCTGCCGCAGGAGCAGGACGCGCTATGGGCTACGTTTGCGCACCTTCCCTTTTACAGATGGTCCTTGCCCGTTGCATTGACGTTCAGCCCGATCTTACCGATTATGAGATCAACCGCAAGCTGCTTCTCGATAATCTTACCTCTTACGGATATGAATGTGCCGCACCCGACGGAGCCTTCTATCTCTTTTTAAAAGCTCCGAACGGAGACGGAAACGTATTCTCCGAAATGGCAAAGAAGAAAAACGTTCTCGTTGTTCCGGGAGAAAGCTTCGGCTGTAGAGACTACGTTCGTATTTCCTACTGCGTCGCTACCGAAACCATTAGGGGCGCACTTCCCTACTTTAAGGAGTTAATCGAAGAATGTTAGTTTTAGCTTCTGCCTCACCAAGGCGAAAAGAGCTTATCTCTTTTATTTCCTCCGACGTAAAGATCTTTCCTGCAGACGTTGACGAAAGCTTTTCGGACGATATCCCCGCCGAAAGCGTACCCGAAATTCTCGCAGTAAGAAAGGCCAAAGCCGTTTCCGAGAAATTTCCCGAAGATACCGTTATCGGTTCAGATACGTCGGTAATCGTAGACGGCGTTATTCTCGGTAAGCCGTCCGACCGCGAGGACGCTAAACGAATGCTTCGTCTGCTTTCGGGAAAGACCCACAAGGTTATTACGGGTTGTGCGGTATTCAAAAAGGGACGATCGGTAAGCTTTAGCGAAACCACAGAGGTTACCTTTTATCCCCTTAACGATAAAGAAATCGACGACTATGTAAACACAAATGAACCGATGGACAAGGCAGGTGCTTACGGTATTCAAGGTTACGGCTCCCTTCTTATCAAGGGGATCAACGGAGACTATTTCAACGTCGTAGGCCTTCCCGTGGCAAAGCTCAATAAAGTTTTAAAAAGAATAATCGAGTAGGAGGCTACCCATTAGTTGAGTAGCCGACCTCTCACACCACCGTGCGTACCGTTCGGTACACGGCGGTTCAATCATATTAAGTGCATAGACTTGTACGCTTCGGATATATCATAATATCCCCTGCGTGCAA
>CASFDQ010000129.1 GCA_949293385.1 uncultured bacterium
TAGGCCTTAAGCCCTCGTCCCTAAACTTCCTCGGTATCCGTCGGCCTTCCCTTGGGGGAAGGGGGACCACGACCCGTAGGGTCGTATTTCCGACCGCAGGGAGGAACATCATTTTGCGCCAAAGGCGCAAATATCGTTTTCTTATTTAGGTCGGAAAACGATGTTGCCTTACGACAAATGATGTTATGCTTCGCAGAAAATGAAATCAAATCCGTTTCTTTCGCCGCAGCGGATTTCATTACGCAGTGATTTCATCCCGTAAGGGATTTCATTCGTTTCCATCGGAAACGGATTTAATTGCAACCGAAGGTCGCAACCCCAAATTCTCCCTACAAAGCTTATCCCCACACCATAGCAGCAGGGGAGCGTAGGTATAATGGTTTTCGTAATCTATGCTGTCGGCTACTCGGTTTAGTGTTTCGGGAATATCCTCCCTTACCCGTCTTTCCGGACAAATGGCCGCAACGCAGGCCGTTTCTCCAACCTCGCGGAGAGGATAAAAGCTCTTATTTTCCTCCCATTCGCTCTGAGCGGGGTTAAGATAGCGGAAGCCGCCTACCTCTACGCCGGGGTCGTACCGGTCGACCTCGTTCCACTTTTTATATTTAAAATCAAGCGTTAACCCCCGGAGACGCTCGACACATTGATCGAACTTCTTTTCCGCAAACTCCGAAAGGCTCCTCATAATTTTGAGGCAGCCTTTTTTATATTCCTCTTCCTCGCTCAGGTCGTACATCAGTCTTAGTGAATACTGAAGCTGAAGGATAACGTAGGTGCTGTGCTTATGCGGCTCGAAGGCCTTTGTCTCAGCGAGTGCCTCGAACTTATATCTGTCGGCAAGAGCCTTCCATTTACCGTCTCCGCTGACGAAATAAGCCGCCGCGTAAAACATAGGAAGCCGCAGGTATTTGTGGGGCCAAACGTCCCCCCACATTTTATTGACCATACCGATCTTCCCGTCGGCACGAAGCATATTATAGTCGTTTTCGGGAGTAACGTCTCTAAGACATTTTTCGGCTATGGCTACGATGACCCTTTTTATATCCTCCTTTTGCGCCTCGTCGGAGAGGGGAGAAGAAAAAAGCCTTACCGCCCCGTAGACCCAGTGTGTGTACTGATCGCGGGAGGAATTTATATAGTAGCTTTTTTTGTCGAAGGGGGAGACTCCGCGGGCGACGAAGCCGCTATCCTCGCTTACCGTGGCGCAGAGCATCATACCGTCAAGTATCTTATCCGAAAGCTCCTTTAGCTTCATATTTTTAGTAAGGTTATATTCCGAAACCAACGCGTCAAGCACAGAACCTCCGTTTAAAACGCAGTCCTCCATGCCCGTACCCCAACCGCAGGGGTTAGGGCAGCTTTTTTCTATGTCAGAGGGTCTGGGAAGATGATGCCAGGCGTTACCCCCGTCAATAAGAAAATCGTATATTAAATTTGTATCACTACAGAAAAAACGGTCTAAAATAAACCTTAAAGCCTTATCAGTTCCTCGCATACTTACCTCCAAAGCCGATTTTTTATTTATTTTACCATACCTTATAAGCCTTGACAATCTAAAAAAAATCTGTTATAATTTAAATACCCCTAGGGGGTATACCGAATTATGAGGTGAAAATATGGAAAACTGCTGTGCTCATAAAACCAAAACGAGAGAAGAGGCCGATAAAAGGGCCCTTATAAACCGACTTTCCCGAATAGAGGGTCAGATAAGAGGAATAAAAGGAATGGTAGAGGAAAACGCCTACTGTACCGATATCATAATGCAGGTGTCGGCCGTAAATTCTGCCCTTAATTCCTTTAATAAGGAGCTTCTTTCTGCCCATATAAAAACCTGTGTTGCCGACGATATAAAGGCGGGCAAGAATGAGACCGTCGACGAGCTCGTCGAAACTCTCAAAAAACTTATGAGGTGATAGCTTGAAAAGATTTAATATAAACGGAATGTCCTGCGCCGCCTGCTCCGCGAGGGTCGAAAAGGCGGTAGGCGATCTTAAAGGGGTCGAGTCCTGCAGCGTAAGCCTGCTTACAAACTCTATGACGGTAGACGGCGATATTTCCGATAAGGAAATAATTTCCGCGGTAGAGGCCGCAGGCTACGGTGCCACCCCTGCCGATAAGAAAGAGACCCCGAAGACCGAGCCCGAAAAGCGTAAAAACTCGGCTCTTCCACGATTTACTCTATCGGCAGTGCTCTTAATTCCCCTTATGTATCTTTCAATGGGGGCTATGCTGGGACTAACTCATCCCGATTTTATAAAAGAGAACAATCTCTTAAACGCCATTCTTCAGATGCTTCTGTCGGCCGCCGTTATGGTGATAAATCAGAAGTTCTTTATAAACGGCGTAAAGGGACTGATACACCTTGCTCCCAATATGGATACCCTTGTTTCTCTGGGCTCGGCGGCTTCATATATATATAGTACCGCTCTTGTGCTTTTGATGACTAAAGACCCCTCCCACGCCCACCTTCACGGTCTTTATTTCGAATCGGCCGCAATGATACTTACCCTTATAACCCTCGGAAAAATGCTTGAGGAGCGTTCGAAGGATAAAACTACCGACGCCCTTAAGGGACTTATCGATCTGGCTCCGAAAAAGGCCACCGTTATAAAAGACGGAAAAGAATTGACCGTCGAAATAAGCGAGGTTTCGGTAGGAGATATATTTATCGTCCGTCCCGGAGAGAATATCCCCGTCGACGGAGTTATCCTGGAGGGAGAGACCGCCGTCGATCAGTCGGCCCTTACGGGGGAAAGCATCCCCGTCGATAAAACGGCGGGAGATAAGGTATCGTCCGCGACCGTAAACCGTTTAGGCTTTATAAAATGCCGCGCTACGGGGGTGGGTGAGGATACCTCCCTCTCGAAAATTATCCGCCTTATGACCGAAGCCTCTTCTACGAAAGCCCCTATCGCAAGGCTTGCCGATAAGGTTTCGGGTATATTCGTTCCTGTCGTTATCGGTATTGCCCTTTTAACGACCGCAATATGGCTTATCTGCGGCTACGATTTAGGCTTTTCCCTTGCCCGAGGTATTTCGGTGCTGGTGATCTCCTGTCCCTGCGCCCTAGGACTTGCGACCCCCGTCGCAATTATGGTTGCAAGCGGAGTAGGCGCCAAAAACGGCATACTCTTTAAAACGGCGCAGTCTCTTGAGGAGGCGGGCCGTGCGAATATAGTCCTTCTCGATAAAACGGGAACCGTAACCGAGGGAAAACCGCAGGTAACCGATGTAATTCCCTTTGGTCTCCCCGAAAAAGAGCTTCTTATAAAGGCCGTATCCCTCGAGGAAAAAAGCGAGCATCCTCTGGCCAAAGCCGTGCGGGAAAAGGGCAGGGAAGAGGATATCGAACCTCTTCCTACCGAGGACTTTACCGTTTTGACAGGAAGCGGAGTATCTGCCGTTCTCGACGGTAAAAGGCTTACGGCAGGAAACAGGAAATTTATTGAAAAGAAGCTGAGTTTAAGCGAGGAAACCGTAACTCTTTACGAAAAACTGACGACAGAGGGTAAAACGCCCCTTTTCTTCGCCGAGGACGATACCCTTATCGGAATTATAGCGGTAGCCGATACCGTTAAGGCCGACAGCGCGATGGCTTTGGCAGAGCTTCGAAAAATGGGGATAAAAACCGTTTTGCTTACGGGCGATAACCGAGCAACCGCCGAAGCGGTGGCAAAAAACGTGGGGCTCGACGAGGTTATTTCCGACCTGCTGCCCGAGGATAAGGCCGAAGCGGTTCTTAGTTATAAGCAAAAGGGAAGGGTTATAATGGTTGGCGACGGAATAAACGATGCTCCCGCCCTTTCTTCCGCCGACGTAGGAGTCGCAATTGGTGCGGGTACCGACATCGCAATAGATGCCGCCGACGTGGTCCTTATGAAAAGCAGTCTTGCCGACCTTACTGCCGCGGTAAAGCTTTCGAAAAGCGCCCTTAGAAATATAAAGCAGAATCTGTTCTGGGCCTTTCTCTATAATACCCTCGGCATCCCCTTGGCGGCAGGTGTGTTTATCCCGATGTTCGGTCTGGCTCTCAGCCCTATGATAGGAGCCGCCGCAATGAGCCTTTCAAGCGTTTGCGTCGTATCAAATGCCCTGCGCCTTTACGGCACGAGGCTTTATAGTAAAAGAAAGAAGGAAAAAATTATGACTAAAACTTTAAAGATCGAAGGTATGATGTGCCCCCACTGCGAGGCAAGAGTAAAACAGCTTCTCGAGGAGCTCCCCGAGGTAGCCTCCGCCGAGGTCAGCCACGAAAAGGGCAGCGCAGTTTTGACCCTTTCCGCCGATATCTCCGACGATACCCTTAAAGCCCTTATCGAAAACGCAGGCTATAAGGCTTCGCTCAGCGATTAGTGAACAGTGGACAAGCGGCCGTTGGCCGCAGTGGTCAGTGGTCAGTGGTCAGTGGACAGTGAACAGAGTAACGCCTTCGGCGTGAGTAGCGCTACGCGCGAGTGAAAAGAGTAAAGAAGACGAAATTGCTTCGGCATCCGAAGAACGTCGCTACGACCGTACCCCGACGGGTCATCCTGAGCGTAGTTGAAATTTTGCGACAATGAGATTCCGTCACCTACGGTGCCGCGCTACGCGTTCGATAGGCTCAGTATGACCCATTGTCGCTTGCATAGCCGTAGGCGGGATCTCGTCGACGCGGATAAAATTGAAAACTAAAAATTGAAAATTGAAAATTAAAAACGGATACCTAAAACAATTCAGGGACGAGGGGCTACGCAGGGGCAAAACAGCGTTTTGCAGGGGTGCTGCGCACAGAAAAAGAGTAAAACGCCCTTTGAGTAGCGCGACCCGCGAGTAAACAGAGTAACGGACACCGAAAACGTAATTGTTTCGGTATCCGTTATATTTTTTTCGAACAACACACGGCAACCGTAGGGGCGGTCATCGGCCGCTCGATGAAAATGAGACGGGGATTGACGGCTATTCTCGATATAAATTATACGATAACGTCGTAGGGCGGTGCCTCCCTTCCCACGGCGAGCCGCCGCGCCCATACGCGAATTATATTCTAAGAAAAACCCAAGCGTGTAAGCCCGACCGTAAGATATCGGTATCCGTCGGCCTTCCCTAGCAGGGAAGGTGCCGAGGTACGAGGCGGATGAGTAGAAACCTACTCCGCGAAACAAAACGGAAAATGTCCAAACTTTACTTTATCAAACATTAAATTTCGCTCGGGTCGTTGAGGTAACCCTATTCCATTAAATAAAACGGGTAAACGTTGGGACGTCGCAAATTAAAAGATTCTCATTTTCCTTGCGTTTGTATAAAATGCACAAACGGGGGGGGGTAATATTTGGCGTTTTGCACGCTTTACAATATATCGCCGCTTGTATTATAATTGATAAGGAAATATAGTCGCGTAGACTATCCAAAAACCGTAGAAAGGATAAACCACTATGAGAAAACATCTTAAGGGATTTTCCGCAGTTTGCGCCCTGGTTCTCGTACTTAGCTGTCTGCTGGTGCCTATGTCGGCCGTTTCTGCCGCATACATAACCGACGGTACGAACTTTTACAAGGCCGGCGATGTAAACGACGACGGAACTATCGACATCTGCGACCTTGTTGCCGCTAACAGAAGCTTCGGCGCAGATGAAACAAGCAGTCAATGGAGCTCTGCTACCGATCTCGACGGAAGCAGTGAGATCGGCTCTTACGACCTTGCGCTTATCCGCGCAATGATACTGGGAATTGATAAGTCCCAGTGGACAGAATAGGGAAGGAGGATAATAATATGGAAATTAAGAACTTAAACGCAAAATCACGCAAAGTTTTATCCCTCATTCTCGCCCTGGCGGTTTTTCTCGTTTCTCTGCCGATGATCTATGTGGCAAACGCCGTAGCAACCGACGTAAATGCAATAGTTTCGCATATGGACGAGACCTTCACAAAATCGCTTTATAAACTCAACTTAAGCGACTACGTTGATGGTCAGACTCCCACAGGCTGGGAATCTATCGGAAAAAACTGGGGTAATACGAAAAATGCAACTTCTAAATTTGCTACCTCAGGAAATGCGAAGGGCGTTAACGTTGTTTCGACAGGAACAGATAACTATACTTATCTGCCTATGCTTTCCGAAGCAAACTATGTCTATGAGGCAACCTTTGTGCCCACAGCAGATACCGGCAGTTTAGGTCTTTTGGTTAATGCCGCTTCTAAAACCTCCGGCGTTACCTACGCTGCTGTTTACGCACAAAAACCGAGCGACGTTCCTTGGGTACATTATTGGAACCGTGGTCTTGGAGATTCAGGTCGCACAAGCATAACTCCCGAAGGCTTTAGCGACGTTTGGAGTGTTGGAACCCCCATCACAATGAAAATGTATGTGTATGAGGGCAACGGATATTTCTATCTGAACGGCGATTATATGGGTGCCGTGCCCTTTAAGAATCCTCAGACCGGCGCAAGCTATGCAGGCTTATATAGCTCCGGTGTAAACGTCATAGTTACTGACCTTTCCATTAAAGGTTATGAAGAACCCAAAGTTATCAAGATCTGGAACGGCTCCTTTGACGGCGCTCTTCCCACCGAGGATAAAGACGGCGACGGCGAGATCGAAATTACTACTCCTGAACAGTT
>CASFDQ010000130.1 GCA_949293385.1 uncultured bacterium
GCAAGTCGAAATTTTGCGACAATGAGATCCCGTCACCTGCGGTGCCGCGCTACGCGTTCGACAGGCGAAGGCAAGACCCATTGTCGCAAGCAAAGTCGCAAAATCGCCGTAGGCGGAATCTCGTCGGAGATCAAAACTATTTCGCCGCGCCCTACAACGATTACCGTAAAACCATTCTTTGATTTATTCTATATTCATATATCCTTTCACGAACGGGGCGCCTGTTCGTTTTTGCTTATAAACTGAAGAGAATAATGACTCCTATTCCGAGAAGTAAAATGATCCCCGTTCTTAGGGTAAGGCGTTCTCGGAAGATCAGCAGGCTCAGCACCGCCGTCAGAAGAATTACCGAAACGTTCTGAAGAGGGAAGAAAACGGCCGAGCTCATCCTTCCTGCCAGAATGGTATTAAAGAGGTTTGCCCCGCCAAAGCAGGCTCCCGTAAGGGCAGGGGGAATGCAGGCTTTAAAAGAAAATCTAAAGCCTTTACCGAAAATTAAAAATGCAACAAGGGAGAAGATAAAGGCAAAGAAAAAGGCAATCGCCAAAAAGCCCTCCTTCTCCTCTGCGAAGGCGGATGACTGCTGAACCTTCTGCATAATTCCGAGCCCTCCCGAGGCCGTCATAGCCACGAGAATAAAGGGTATAAATATTCCGTGAGCGGTCTCCGTTTTTTCCTTTTTTGCCGAAAGCAGAATAATAAGGACAGCAACGAGAATACCGAGGAAACTGAAAATAGTTAAGTCTTCATTCCAAAAATAGGTTCCGACAAGGGTAGGTATTATAAACCCGAGGGAATAGATCACCGTGCAGACCGAGGCGGTTCCGTTTTTAAGAGCTAAGGTGAACATCCACTGGGAAATGAGGAGTAAAATCCCGTAAATTCCGCCGAAAACCCGGGTTACGGACGAAGCGTTTATCAGATCGGTTATTCCGAAAATAAGCATTAAAACGGCGGCACAGCCGAAAAGAAGGGTCTGCGAGAAAAAGAACTGAGCTTTTCCGCTGTAGGAGACAGCGGTCTTCTTCGAGATAAGGTTTCGGCCTGATGATAGGGAGACCGATAAAAGAAGATAAGGAATATTCTCTGTCATACCTCGCCTCTGATGATCTTTGCCATTTCCTCGCTTAAAATTTTGCGGTTATCATCGTCAACGAGGCTGAATCGGTTTCCGTCGTTAGGGGTACTGAGGTAGTTCCAGACGCAGTAGGGAATATCGTTTTCCTTAAGTATGGTAATGACGTCCCTCATCCAGTTTTCACGCCATTTTATATCGGCGTGACGGATGGTGCCGAACTCGCCGCACCAAAGGATCTTGTCGGGGTGCTCTTTTACAAACTCTGTGGCAGGCTTTAAAACGTTACGCATAAATCCGATATCCATTTTCTCATAATTCTCGAAAGCCGAGAGCTTATTATGTACGACCTTTTGATAATCGCGATAGCGTTCTATATCGCAGGGATAGGGCATGGCGCGGTTATAATAAAGAGTCGCTGCCTGTAAGACCCCTCTTTGATGGGTGAACTCAAAGGGCTCGTAGGAATGGAAGGTATAAATTATATTTTCATCGTCATATATTTTAAGATGCTTAAGGGTGTAAGCGCTGTTCCAGCAGGTGGAGCCGATAATAATCTTTCTTTCCTTGTTTTTCTCCCTGATAAGGGTCACCGTCTTGTCTGCAAGGCGGTTCCATTTTTCGGGATCAACGTTTCTTACCTCGTTAAGAAGCTCGAAGGCGATGGAATTATCATCTGCGTATCTTTCCTCAAAAGCCAGCCAGAGGGAGATAAAGCGGTTCTGAAGCTCCTCGTCGTCAAGCAGCTCAACCTCCTCTTTTATGTCGCAGTAATTACCGACCGCCTTGTGCATATTAAGAACGATATTCAGCCCGTGCTTTTTGCACCAGCCGATAAAGTTGTCGATGTGACCGAATATCTCCTCACGGTAGATGTAGGGCTTTTCCTCGAAAACTATCTGATCGAAGCCTAAGCGGATATGATCCATTCCGAGGCTTGCTATATACTTAACGTCCTCTTCGGTGATATAGGTGGCGAAATGCTCCATATCGCCCACCGTCAGACAGAGTCTTCTGTCCGGGGGCAAAACGTTAAACCTCTTATAGTTTGTAAGCCAGCCGCCTATTCCCATTCCGTGTTCAAAACCGATAAATCTTTTCATAACTGCCTCCAAGCGAAATATTTGAAACTACCCTTATTATAGCGCGCTAAGGTCCTTGAAAGAATAACTGTGCATTTTTATACTTGCACAAAAGATAGATTTTTGATATTATATCATCGGTGATGCTATGAGTAAGGTTTCTGTTTCGATAACAAAGGAGGGTACTAAAAAATACCCCCTTCATCAGCACTCCTACGGGGAAATAATGTATTATCTCAGCGGAAGGGGAGAGCTTGCCACCGAAAATGGCGGAATCCCCTTCGAGCCGGGAAGCATTATAATCGTTCCTCCTAAAACGGTGCACGGCTCGGTGTCCGAGGAGGGATTTGTGAATATTTCGGTAGGAGCCGATTTCGGCAATCTCTTTTTGCTCGATAAGATCGTAAAAATTACCGATAGTGACGATAAAAGCGGAGAGCGGATTGCGCGGCTCATATACGATAACCGTCATTCGGGTGAGGAATATCTTACCTCACTTACCGTTGCCTACGCTCATTTTATTCTTCAGAGCATAAAGCTGGATAAGAAGATAACCCGTGCAGTAGCCGATATCGTCGGCGAAATAAGCAAGAGCTTTTCCGACCCGAGGCTCGAGCTGACCCCGCTGCTCATAAAAAGCGGGTACGCCGAAGACTATATAAGGACCGAATTCAAAAGGGCTACGGGCCTTACCCCCACCGAGCTACTGACCAAGCTCAGAATAGAACAGGCGCAAAAGCTGTTTGAAATATACGGCGGCAATATGTCGGTCTCGGAGATAGCTGAGGCCTGCGGATTCGACGACCCCGTCTACTTTTCCCGCCGCTTTAAAAGCTTTACGGGCACCTCCCCGTCTGCCTATAAAAAACAAAACCCGAGATGAATTTCATCTCGGGTTTTCCGTTTAGTATTTAAATCTTATCATATTCCAGGACTGACGGTTTAGGGTAACGGTGTGAGCGGTAGAAGGGTTGCTTGAAACCTCTAGGTTTTTAGGCGCGACCGCCTCGTTTTCCTTGGTGTTTACCGCCTTAAGATCGTCGCAGTAAAGCTCGATATGCTCGGCTACGGTCAGCTCGCCCAGATCCTCGAAGCAGAGCTCTAACTCCATACTTTCCTCAAGATTTCGGTTTACCGCGAAAAGAACAAGCTCCCGCTTTTCCTCGTTTAAAATAACCGAGGACTCTATAAAGGGAACCAAAAGGCCGTTTCCTGCGGTATACTTTTCACAGGTGTTTACGGTCCTTAAGGTCTTTCCTCTGCCGTAACGGGAGGCGTAAAGATAAGGATAATAAATGGTCTGAGCCCAGACCTTCCCGCCCGTTTCGGTCATAATGGGGGCTATGACGTTTACAAGCTGAGCGAGACAGGCGATCTTTACTCTGTCGCAGTTGTTCTGCAGGGTCATCAGCATACAGCCCACAAGCAGAGCGTCCTCGAAATTATAAAGATCCTCAAGCAGGGAAGGGGCTACCTGCCAGTCTTCGGTCTTATCGTTGTTACTGTGATACCAGATGTTCCATTCGTCAAAGGAAAGGTTTACCTGCTTTTTCGAATGCTTTTCGGCCTTGACCGCGTCACATATTGCCGCAACCGACTTTATAAATCCGTCCATCTGAAGGGATTCCGAAAGAAAATAGGAGGCGTTATTCTCGTGATTTCCGTAATACTGATGAAGGGAGATATAGTCGATATACTCGTAGGTATGACGAAGGACCTCGTGCTCCCATTTGCCGAAGGTGGGAATATAGTATCCCGAGCTTCCGCAAACGACAAGCTCGATATCGGGGTCGGTCCATTTCATAAGCTTTGCTGCCTCGGTGGCAACACGACCGTATTCCTCGGCCGTCTTATGACCCATCTGCCAAGCGCCGTCCATCTCGTTACCGAGGCACCAGGTCTTTATCTTAAAGGGCTTATCGAAGCCGTTTACCCTTCTCATATTGGCATAGACCGTATCTCGGTCGGAGTTGCAGTATTCTACTAAATTCTGCGCGTCGGCAGGGCCCCTTGTGCCGAGATTTACCGCCATATTGACCTCACTGTTGGCCCTTTTAGCCCATTCCTGAAACTCGTCTATTCCGACCTCGTTGGTCTCGATAGATTTCCAGGCAAGCTCCTGACGGCGGGGCCTTTTGGCCTTATCTCCCGTGCCGTCCTCCCAGTTATAGCCCGAAACGAAGTTTCCGCCTGGATAGCGGACTATGGGTACGTCGACCGCCTTTATAAGCTCTAAAACGTCGCCTCGAAAGCCCATATCGTCGGCGGTCTCGTGGGTCGGTTCGTAAATACCGCCGTAGACCGCTCGGCCTAAATGCTCGATAAACGAACCGTAGATACGCTTATCGATATCGCCTATCTCAAAGTTTTTGTTCACAAGAATTTTCGCTTTCATGATCCACACTCCTTTTCTTTTATTTTAAAAACTTGAAATGCATTAAACAATAGTTTATAATGCTATAAAACTGATGTTTTCTGCTTTTTGGAGCGTGATGTTATGAAAATAGTAAACTGCGGCTACGACTACCGTCACGACGAGACCTTTCGAATAAATCGCCCGAGCGGAACGGGGGACTGTATACTGCTTATCCTCCGCTCCCCCGGATTTTTCGTGTTTGAGGGGAAAACCCACCGAAGCAGGGGAAACGCCGTCGTGCTTTTTAAGAAGGATACGCCTCAGCTCTACGGTGCAGACGGTGCTGAATTTATAAACGACTGGGTGCATTTTGAGGCCGAAGACGGTGATATGAAGCGTTACGAGGCTCTCGGACTTCCCTTCGACAGGGTTTTGGAGTTTGAAAACGTAAATGAATTTTCGAAGCTTA
This sequence comes from uncultured bacterium, assembly GCA_949293385.1. Classification (GTDB taxonomy): domain Bacteria; phylum Bacillota; class Clostridia; order Oscillospirales; family Acutalibacteraceae; genus SFWF01. The sequence goes on from CASFDQ010000130.1 coordinate 4,983, forward strand.
TTAAAAATATTTTCTTCGAAAAATATTCGCAAAGTAAAAATAATACCGAGTCGGCCAAGCTCTATTTCGAGCTTATTATGTTCAAAATCTCCGATCTGCTCGATAAAAACGATATGACCTATTCTGCTTTGTCTGAGAAGCTGTCGGAGCTCAGAAACGCGATATATTCAAACCCGCAAAGGGATTGGTCGGTTGAGAAGATAGCGAAAGAGCTTTCGGTAAGCCTTTCTTATCTTCAGCACCGGCATAAGCAGCTTTTCGGGAACAGTATAAAAAGGGACGTGACCCTGAGCCGAACGGAATACGCAAAATACCTGCTCTACAGTACCGACTATACCGTCTCGGCGGTCTCCTCCCTCTGCGGCTACGAAAACGACGTTCACTTTATGCGGATATTTAAGAAGGAAACGGGCTATACCCCGACGAAATACCGCGAGGCAAAAAGCATTTCTTCCGAAAAGGTAAAGGAGTCGAAAAGATATATGCCCTTTTCTCTGTGACCAAACTATAAAAACAGCAAAAGCGAGGTGGATCTCACCTCGCTTTTGCTATGTATGGGTAAAAATATGCTGTTTTTATTTTCCGTATGTTTTAAGATCTCTCGGGGTACAGCCGAACTGCTTTTTAACGACCCTTGCAAAATATTTGGGGTCATTAAAACCGCTTTCATAAGTGGCGTTTTCTATCGAAACTCCGTTGGATATGAGGCTTCTTGCGTATTCAAGCCTCAGGCTTGTGATATATTCTATCGGAGTCTTTTGATAGTATTTTCTGAAAAGCTGTCTGAAATGGGTTGCGCTCATTCCCGCCTCGGAGCAGATCGCAGCGATATCGAGAGTGCTGTTTTTGTAGTTGGAATTTATAAAGGAAATCGCCTTAAGAAAATGCTCAGGCTGATTTATCTTGGTGCTTTTTTCGAGGATAAGCCCTAAGATCATATAAAGCTGTGAAAGGACGTAGACGTTAAAGCCGGGCTCCTTGTTTTTCCAGACGCTGAGAGCGCTTAAAAACAGCTTATAGATCTTTTCGACGTTTTGAAAGGAATACACCTCCAGCTCCTTGTCGTCCCGAGAGGCGATAAAATGAATTACAAGTATTTCCGTATCGACATATTCCGCCTTGTAGGAAACGTTTTGAGGCAAATACAGGATATCGTTTGAACGTATATAATATTCCTTTCCGTCGGCGGTGATCGTCGTGTTACCGCTTATTCGAAAAGCAAGTGCCGAATAAGCGCGGGCCTTTACGTCAAAAACGCCGCTTTTCCAGCATACCCGCTCAACGCCTACGATCTTTAAAACAGGGTTATTGCCGTCGCATAACATTTTATCCACCCCCACCTCATTATAGCACAAAATCACCGCAAGTCAACAGTTGAATAATCCACCTTTTGTGTTGAATAGTGAGTTTCCTTCAGGCGCGTTAAGGTATATTATTGAATTGGTTAAGGCGGTAGCATTAAAAAACTAACTAAAAGGAGAAAAGCTATGGCAATTAAACACACGGCGGTAAGCTACTACGGATTAAACTACGTGGAGCACGCGATCGAAGATTTTAAGGAGATGAAGGATCACGGCTGTGACACGGTCATTCTCGCTATCACTGAGTTTGACGTGGACTTCTGGTTCCCCAATATCAACAATATCGTAAAGGCGGCTCACGATTTAGGCCTTCGGGTCATTGCGGATACCTGGGGTATCGGTAAATATTTCGGCGGAGAGCAGGTAAGCCTCTTTCTGCAGAATAATATTCACCACCGTCAGGTTTCGGCTTACACAGGCGAGGTTTTAAACGCCGCCTGCTTTAACACCAATTCCTTCCGTGACTATTTCAAAAACATCTGTCTGAAGATCGCCAAGAACACCGAGGTCGACGGCTTTTTCTGGGACGAGCCGCACTACGCTTATCCTAAATCCTACGCTTCTATTACGGGCGGTGCAGGTGACGACTGGGCCTGCCGCTGTCCCGAATGTATGAAGAAGTTCGAGGAATACTACGGCTACGAAATGCCCAAGTTTATGAACGACGACGTTAAGCAGTTCCGCTGGCGCGAGGCCCTCTTTACTTTAAGCGATACCTCAAAGGCCTTAAAGGAGTATAACCCCGACCTCGAGATCACCTGCTGTGTTCACGCAACCTTAAACAGCTACTACGTAACCGAGCTTCGCGGCTACGATAACTGGGATATGGTAGCCTCCTGTCCCTATTTCGACGTCTTCTCTACCACCATTATCAACTGGTCGTTGCCCGAGAGCTTCTTCCGCGAAATTACCGAAAGAACGGTAGCAATGGCTAAGAAATACGGTAAGCAGAGCGAGCGTTGGCTTATGGGCTATAACAAGCGTCCCGACGACTTTGCACAGATCGACAAGGTGGTAGATATGTACGAGGAATTAGGGGTAGACCGTCTTGCGACCTGGACCTACCGCGGCGGCTACGGAACGGTCGTTGCCGCAAAGGACCCGATTGAGCTTTGGGACAATATCGGAAGAAATTATAAACGCGTACTTAAAAAGGAGGACTAAAATATGAACGATTTCGGATACTATAAGGCTGTTATCGAAAACCTGGAGAAGGTAAATGCGACTCAGGAGGAAAACATCAAAAAGGCGGCCTCCCTTATGGCAGACGCCATTGAAAACGACCGTCTTATAAACGTTTACGGAGGCGGCGGTCATACCACCCTGCCGGTCGGCGAAATGTTTTTCCGTGCGGGTGGCCTTTCCTGCATCAATCCCGTAATGGAAACGGGACTTTCGGTCTTTAATCAGGCCCTTAAATATTTAGAGCTTGAAAGAACCGTAAACTACGGTAGCTCGATAGTAAAATATTACGACCTTAAAAAGGACGATCTTCTTATAATTTTCCACAATATCGGAATCAATCCCGCTACCATCGACGCGGCAATGGAGGCCAAAAAGAAAGGCGCTAAAATAATAGCCGTTTCAAGCGAGGCCTGGCAAAAGGAAATGCCTGCCGATCACTTTATCCGTCATCCTAACAAGACGAATCTTTTTGATTACGCCGACGTTTGCATAGAGGATTTCAACCCCGTCGGTGACGCCGTTGTAAATGTCCCCGGACTCGACACCCCCATCGGACCCGTTTCCAACATCGTCGATTTCTATATTGCACACCTGCTTGAGATCGAATGTGTAAGGCAGTGCATCGAAAGAGGCATCACCCCTCCCGTTTGGTCAAGCGCAAACACCCCGGGCGGTGACGAGAAAAATGCGGCCTACCTTGAAAAATACAAGCCTAGAGTTAAAATGCTTTAAAGGAGCTGAAAGCAATGACAAATTTACAGGAAAAGCTCGATTTTCTTACCGAAAAATACGACGTGGAAAAAAGAGCGGTGCTAAAGGATGAAAAAACCGTTATAATAGACGGTCGGGATATCCCCCTTTTCTCACACCGACTTGAACGCAGATTTATCGAGCTTAAAAACATCGTTCAGGGCGGTACTCTCGTGGGTATCAGCGTTATGCGTGTTGCTCGTATCGTAGAAAAGGGATCGGATATTTTTGCCGAGCTTTACCGAGAGCTGGACATCTGTCAGTACGTTTTAGGGAGAAAGCTTGTCGGAATTACCGCTATGCAAAACGACAATACCCTTAATCTTATCGCAACCGCAGAAGAGGGCATCGTTTGCACCTTAGAGATATCCGCCACCCTTAAGGAGGGAGAGCCCGCAAAGGATAAGCACGAGATCATTTCTCAGCGCGGTATAGCCTGCGACGTCGTTGTTGACGCACAGCTAAAGCAGGACTCCATCTACCTTTTCGGCTCCGAGAATAAGAAATTCACCGACGTTGATTTTGAGCTTTACGGACTTTCTGCCGAGGATATCGCGATCGTTCGTTCTGCCTTTACTGCCACCCAAAAGGGTACCGAGGAGGAGCTCCTGGCCGCCGATTCCAAGCTTAAGGCGTTGGTGGAAAAGGCAAGAATTTCCGCCGAAACCGGAGAAAGGCAGGTAATATAAATGAAACCGTTAAAAATTGCTATGATGAGTATGACCCATGGCCATACGAGAAAATATTATCAGACCCTTAAGGATAACCCTAAGCTCGATTGGGTAGCGGTCGCTACCGCCAACGAAGAGGTAAAGGAGATATTTTTAAACAGCGTACAGGGTATACCCTGCTACGACAGCGAGATCGAAATGCTGGACGCACACCCCGAGATCGAGGCCGTAGTTCTTGCCAGCGAAAACAGCGAGCATCTTCGTCAGATGAAGCTTTGTGCCGAGCGCGGTATTCATATTCTTTCCATGAAGGTGCCGACCTTCGATATGGACGAATACGACGAGATGATAGACGTTATCGAAAAGAAGGGTCTCGTTTGTCAGGTAGAGCTTGAAATGCATTATAATCCCGTTATCGTGCGAATGAAGGAGCTGCTCTTGAAAGGCGAGATCGGTAAGATCAAGTCCTTTAACGCAACCAATATTACCCTTTCTCCCGTTTGGGCCTTCCCTTGGCAGGGTGTTCCCGAGAAAAGCTATGGAAAGCGCGTGCCCATAAAGGAGGGCGATCCCCGTTTCCGCGGAGGTGCACTTTGCGACCATCCCCATATTTTCGATATGATCCGCCACATGACGGGAAGCGATTTTGAAAGCATTTACGCCGAGGTGGCGCCCAACATCCGCCCCGATATCGAAGAGGAGGATATGCTTTCGGTTATCGGCAGAATGAAAGACGGAACCGTCTTTTCTCTCGACCCCTCCTGGTCTAAGATGGAGGAGCGTATCAAGGTTCCCGGTCCGGGCTGGGAGGTGTTCCCCAAGCGTATGGAGGTAAATATTACCATAAACGGCGAAAAGGGAACCCTGATGGCCGACTGCTTCGGACCCAACGTCTACCATAACGGCTGTCCGAACGACAGATATACCGTTCAGTATACCTACTTTGACGAGTGGATCGGTCTTATAGACGAGTTTGTTGATAATATCAGAAACTCCAAAACGCCTCTTATCAACCTCAAATGGCATAAGCGTACCATCGAGGCAATGAACGCCGTGTACGAGAGTATCGCCACGGGCAAGGTCGTCAAATTATAAAACTAAAAAGCGAGGTGAAAACCTCGCTTTTGCTTTTATCGGTTAATATCCGTTATATCCGTTATAACGGTCTATAATGTTCCTTACCGCCCGAAAAAACCTTTCAGCGTCACTATGTATCTCCAATGGGTCGCCTTCGCGAATCCGCATAGTGCGACGGATTTCTTTGGGGATAACCACACGACCCAAATCGTCTATTCTACGAACAATTCCGGTGGCTTTCATAATTATATAAAAACTCCTTGCTTTACAGACCTGACTGTTAGTATCTGTAAACACACGAGATTTATACTGCGCGAATTGACTTTTTAATCTATGCCATTGTTTTAAGCATTTCTAACGTCACTTCATATCGGCAGGGTCTGTTTTGGATAAGCTTTTCGTATTCTTCTTTCATATATTCGCCCATTCGGCGTACTTCATTGCCTGAGCTTCCTGCGATATGAGGCGTGAGAATGCAGTTTGGCAGAGTGTAAAACTCGCTGTCGCTTTCGGGCGGCTCGGGGAGGGTCACATCAAGCAGAGCCGTAAGGTCGGGGCGCGCTTTCAGTACCTTTATCAGATCTGCTTCTACAACCTGTGCCCCACGTCCCGTGTTGATAAAGGTGGCGTTAGTAAGCATCGTTTCAAACAGCCTGCCGTCTAACATCCCTTTGGTCTGCTCGTTATTGGCAAGGTGATTGGATACCACCTGACATTCCTTGAAAAGCGTTTCAAGGCCGACCTTTTTAACTCCAAGCGCAGCGGCTTTTTCATCCGGCAAAAACGGGTCAAAGACCAGCACCTCAAGATTATAGCTTTTAAGCATATTTATGACCAGTTTGCCGATCATTCCCGCTCCGATGATTCCGATCTTCACATCATAGTTTCCGGGATATGAGTGGAAGCATTGCGAAGCGGCTTTGCGGTCACCCGTTTTTGCAAGGCGGCTGCTTCTGAAAAAAGCCCTTGTTGGCTAAAACTATCTGCGCCACGGTATATTCGGCAACGGGTACGGCATTGGCCGCCCATGCGGAAAAGCCTTATAATACGGCAGTATTACTGCATTTTTCATCTTCGCTTTTGGAAACAAAGTTACACCTACAAAACTGCTACGCACCCGAAAATGGATGATTTTTATGTAAGAAAAGGCAAAAAACCACGGTAACGCTGACGCGTCGTTAGTGAAGTTTTTGTTTTAGCATAGAATAATATATCGGGTTAGAACCAGCATCGCATTTGTATGTACAAATACAGTTGGGCAGTAGCCCAAACCCACTAACAACAGAAAAGAGAAGATTCGTTTTTGCAACGAGTCTTCTCTTTTTTTGCCTGTTAAGTGATATGCTGACTAAAGTCAGCGTGATATTTTCTTTTGAAAATTCCTCGTCTATAGAGAGATATTTCCAAAAGAAAGTGATATTAAACCCTACGGGTTTAGTGATATTCTATTCGCCCGTAAACTTGCGAAGCAAATAACACTCGACTGAAAGTCGAATATCACTGCGCAGCAATATAACTCGCCGTTAGGCGAATAGAGCTGCAGAAATGTTCGCTAAGAACATTTCTACTAACCCGTTCGGGCGGTTATGATTAGGTATTCAGTTTACTTTACGGAGCTTTTTTTGCGGAAAACCAAGACTGCCGTAAGGATGGAAAGACAGGCTGCGGCCACGACTGCCTAGTGGAGGACCGCCGAGCTGTCACCGGTGGGTGGGATCTCAAGCTCTTTCCACTGTGCGTAAAGCACGAGATCTCGGTCGCCCATCGTAAGCATACGCTCGGGATCGATGGTTACGCCCTTGCCGTCGGGAATCCGGTGCCAGCCGAGGAACATATATCCGTCGGCGGTAGGCTTCTCGTCGCTGACATAAAATTCCTGATAAGAATAATATTCTCTGCCTTCGGGCATTTCGGCATCGACGCCGTTAGCGTCGTAGATAAGCTTATGGCAGTTTCCGAAGTAATCGTCAATATCGGCCGCCGCTTTAACTACGGGAGCAGCGTTTTCATCCGCCTTATAAACGACGCCCGCAAAATTAGTATCTGCGGTCATAACGTCGGCGGTTTTGCCTTTAGCAAAGATGTTAGCGTCGATAAGATCGAAGGAGGCGGGAGCAATAAGGAAGATGCCCGCGCTGTCGGCCGCGTTTTCGGCCTCTGCGAGTCCGCTGATCAAACCGCCCTTAACCTTAACCGCGGAGGTGAAGATTCCGTAGGCCTCGGCCTCGCCACGGGATTCTCCGACGATCTCGCTTTCTTCGGCGTCGATTGACGGCGCGATAATTCCGTTGCTGATATCATCTCCGAGTCCGCCTGTGGCATCGATGTAGGAGGAGATCGCCTTAAGGGTACCGTGGCAAACAAGACCTGCACTTACCGTGGCGTCTCTGGCTTTGGCGTTAAGCCGGCAGTCCTCTAAGGTCGCGTCTGAGCTTACGAAAATACCATAATTTCGGGAGAATATCCCGTCGTCGGCATATACTTCGTCTGTTCTGGCTTCAATAACGCTGTTTTTAGCTACGAGCTTTTTTGTTTTCAGGGCGCAAAGGGCAAGATCGTCCTCCGCTCCACCGGGATAGCTCTGTTCCTCCAAATAGCCTGCGCAACTGAAGTCGAGCTCGGCGTACGAAGCGGTAAGAGTGCCTCCGACGGTCAATGCGTAGGAGTGGGGCTTGAAAGGGTCGGAATCGTCATAGGCTGACACGGATGCGCCAAAGCTTCCGCCGCTGACCGTAAGGTTGTTCTTAATAAACGCTCCCTCGTAGTGACCTGAAAAGTCGATCTCCAAGTCCTCTGTGCCGTAAAAGTTGGTCTCGTCGGCAAGAGAATAAAGTCCGTGCTCGCTATTAAAGCCGCAGTCTCCCTCAAAGGTGAAATCTACCCTTGAAACGCCGTCGGCAACGTAAATTACCGAATAGTCGGGAATAGTCGTTTCGTTATATTCCGGGGGTAAGCGTTGAGGACGTAGAGGTCTCGCAGGGTCACCTTGTGGGAACCGCTGAGGATCTTAATGTTATGGCCGGTGAAATCGGAGACTTCTCCGAAAATGACGTGACCGGGACATTCGGCACCGCAGTCGTTTATCACCACCGAGCCTGCAGAGATATCGTGCTGAATAGCGGTGGGCGTTTCGGCGTAGGCGGTAACGCCCGCCATAGTAACGAGCAGACCCAGAGCTAAAATAAGGCTTAAAATTCGTTTTTTTATAATGCTTCCTCCGTGGAAATAGGGTTATTTATATATATAAATAACCCTATTTCCCCCGTTTGTCAATAAGTCAGCCACAACAACAAGAAAACAAATGTATTCCTCATGGAAAAAACGAACCATATCAAAAAACGAGGTCCCCCACATCGTTTTTTACATTCCGATCATTCTTCTGTATTCCCCGGGAAGGGGAGCCTCCGCCACACGTGAGCCCGCTCGATATTATCGTTGATATACTGCCGCGCCAAAAGCAAAGTCACGTTTCTCTATTCGTTTTCGCTTAAGACAGCGCCGCTGTGAATAGCGCCGACCTGCTCTAAGCCGTCAAACTCTATTTCGTAGCTCGTGTCGTTTAATTTGATAAGCTTAAAGCTTTCTAAGGTATCTCCCGAATAACCTTCAAAGGTCTTTTCGGTTACGGTTAGGTTTATGTCACCGTTACCGTCCTCCTCGTAGGTGCCCAAAATATCGCCGAAGCCCTCGTAGAGATTTACCTGCATTTTAAAGGTGAGATCTTCCTTAAGCTCTATATGTGCGGCGGGATACATCGAATCCTCCATGGGGCAGACTATGGTTTTGTTAAGACCTTCGGTCTCGTCGATATCCCCGATCTTATCGACCGAGGGTACGAGATCCGATACTGCGGGAACCTTTTGCGCGGACTTTTCTACCCTTGCCAAAAGCAGGGAGCAGCCGCTGAGAGATAAAACGAGAGCTACGCTAAGGGTTAAACATAAAAGCTTTTTCATAAAATTTCTCCTTTTAATTTTATTCTTCTAATAAATAACGAAGCATTCTTTCGGGGTTCTCGAGAAAGCTTTTCGTTATATTAAAATGCTCGGTATCCTTATACTTGACCTCTTTTATACCCTTGTCCGAAAACTCCAATATCTGAGCCTCGGGGAAGGTCATAAGGATAGGGGAGTGGGTCGCGATAATAAACTGTGAATCCTTTTTAACAAGGCGGTTCATTTCGCTCATAAGGGTCATCAGCCGCATAGGGGAAAGAGCGGCTTCAGGCTCGTCAAGTATATAAAGGCCTTTTCCGCCGAAGCGGTTTTGAACGATAGCAAGAAAGCTTTCGCCGTGGGACTGATGATGTAGGGAGGTACCGCCGTAGCTTGCCGAAATAGCGGGAGAAGCGGCGGCGATACGGTCGAGCTCCTCGATATTCGTGGCGACGTTATAAAGGCTTTCGGCGCGGAGGAAAAAACCGTCCTCTGCGAAGCCTCTTTTAAGAAGGGTAAGATTTTTAAAGAGGGGCGAATGGGTCTCGTTCGTTGAAAAGCAGAAATTTCTCGTTCCCCCCTCGGCGTTAAAGCCGAAGGCTACCGCAATAGCCTCAAGCAAGGTCGATTTTCCCGTACCGTTTTCCCCGACGAAAAAGGTAACGGCCTCGGAAAAGCGAAGCTCCTTTTCGTCCTCTAAATGCTTTACTGCGGGAAGGGAATTCAGGTAAGAACCTTCGGGTAAAGTTCCTTCGAAAAGCAGGCCGCTTATATATTTTGCTTTCATTTTCTCCCTCCTTTTTTATAATGATTGTAGTTTGTCGAAACGCTAAAAAGCGCTTCGACAAGCCACTTTTTAAGTGGCTTAAGCAAAATTAAATTTTAATATTTAATTTTGCACAACACTCATTGCAATGGAATAGGACAAATTTTTATTGAAAATTTGTCGCAAAATCAAAGATTTTGCGGCGAAATAGGATTGTTTCGCTTAACCTATACCATTATAATTATAACACATATAATTTCTTCTTGCAACCGTCGGATATTTCCGAAAGTTTTTCGTTAAAAGCCGCCTTGACTTAGAGTTGCCGCTATGCTAATATGAGGGTGTGAGGAGGGAATATTATGCTTTATAATTACTCTATAACCCCCCTTTCCGAAAATGAGTTCGAGAAAAGGGCAGAAGATATAATAACGCAGGTAAAAAGAGGGGCTTTTTCGATGCCGCTCTTTATGATGATACTCGTCCCCGAGGGAGATCCCGTCTGGGATAAGGCGGGACCTGCCGCAAAACTTTACGCACGCTACCGCGACCGTCTCGCAAAAGAAGGCGTGGAGGCGGGCATCCTTATTCAGGCAAGCCTCGGTGACGGATATGAGATAACCCACGCACCTTTTCAGACCTACGTAGGACTTTCCGACGCCGACGGAAACTGCTGTCCCGACGGGGTTCAGACCACAAATTCCTATTGTCCCTATGATAAGGGCTTTTTGGCTCATTTCAGCGAGGTAATGAGGACTCTTGCAAAAGAGCACCCTAAGGCCATTATGCTGGACGACGATTTCCGTCTTATGCACCGAAGCGGAAGAGGCTGTGCCTGTCCCCTCCACATGGCAGAATTTAACCGCAGAACGGGGCTTAACTGGACGAGAGAGGACCTTTGGAAGCACGTCTCTACCCACCCTGCAAGTGACCCTATTACTACCGTTTTCGAGGAAACTCAGCGCGATTCAATGGTCGAAGCGGCAAAGGTGTTCCGTGCAGCTATGGACGAAATCGACCCGTCTATTCAGGGTATCAACTGCACAAGCGGTCATATCTGCGAAGCGGTGGACTTTACCAACAAGGTCTTTGCGGGAAAGGGCAACCCGACCATGGTCAGAGTACCCAACGGCTGTTACGCCCCTTATTCGGTAAGAGAATTCGCGAAAGGAATTATAAACGCCGCTATCTGCTCAAGAAGGCTTAAAAAGCGCGGAATCGATATCCTTCTAGCCGAAACCGATACAATTCCCTTTAACCGTTATGCCAAAAGCGCCCGTCACCTCCATGCACACTTTGTGTCTTCGATCTTAGAGGGGCTAAAAGGCGCCAAGCATTGGCTGACCCGTACCTCTGCTTTCGAGCCCGAATCGGGCAAAGCCTACAGAGATATTCTGGCCGAGCATAATAAAATGTACGAAAAACTTGCCGACATTTCTGACGATATAAAGTGGCTTGGTGTTTCGGCGACCTTCACCGAGCAAAAATATATGAAATTTTCGGGCAACGTTTGGTATAACTACATCCACGATATCGTGGAGAAAAATCTTGAGCGTATGGGAATGCCCTTCTATCTTTCGGATGATGCCGAAAAACTCAATTTCATAGAGGGCAAGGTTGCCGAAGAGCTGACCGACGAGCAGCTTTCCGAAATGTTTAAAACCTCGGTCTTCTGCGACGGCCTTGCGGCGCAGATCTTCTGTGAGAGAGGGTACGGTGAAAAACTCGGTGTAAGGGCCAACGAGTGGGATTTAGGTGTCTGCCACGGCGAGACCTTCGACGGAAGTCTCTATCAGTGCTGTACCAAGCAGAAGGATATGAAAAAGCTTGTTTCTGCAAATCCTGCCACAAAGGCGCTTTCTCATAACTATTTCAGAAAGGACGGCTATGCCGAGCTTCTCGCTCCCGCAGTAACCTGCCTCGATAGGGGAGAGGGCAGATTGTCGGTGGTCTTCTGCGGTTCCTTTACCTATAGCTTCGACTATATGCAGGGCTTTGCCTTCTTAAACGAGAGCAGAAAAGCGCAGTTTGTATCCCTATTTTCCCGTGCAGGAGCGCTGCCTATCTACTGCGTAGGCGACGAGGAGATCTGCTTTAAGGCAGGTATCTTGCCCGACGAAAGAATAATGGCCTCGGTATGCCTTCTCGGAATCGATCCTGCCGAGGGGCTAAGCCTCTTCCTCGAAAAAGAGCCTGAGGAAATAACCAAAATGCTCCCCGACGGCTCCGAAGCACCCGTCTCCTTTACCGAAAAGGGCGACGGTGTTTACACCCTCGATATAAGGCTCGAGACCCTCTATCCTGCAATCCTTTTTATAAAGTAATGCGCATTTTTACAATATAATTGCTCAGAAAAGCAATTCCAAATTAAGGCTTTATATGGTAGAATATAAAAAACTGCCTTTGGAGGAGACCTTATGGAAAACTTATCCGCCTTTTTATCCGAGGTTATCAGGCCTTCCGAGATAACCACCCCTACCGAGCCCTATTTTGACGTTACGAAGCACGGCGTTGTCGGCGACGGGGTCACCAATAATACGAAAGCCATAAACGAGCTTATAAAGTCGGTTTCCGGGGGAATAATATTCTTCCCTCCCGGTCGCTATCTTACGGGAACCATAATGCTTAAAAGCAATATGACCCTTTATTTGACCAGCGGCGCCGACTGCAAGGATATGGAGCTTTTCGATTTCGGTCCCCGTCCTCTTGCCGACGATACCCCCGTTATGGAGGACATCTCCATAAATAACGTGATGGTCCGAAGGGCTACCGTCGCCGCAATGTATATTTTCGGCATACCCGAGCGTCCGATTAAAAACCTCCGTGTTCATAACTTCTCGGTCGAAAGCGTTATAGACCCCGCTATAAGACGGGAGCCGGTTATGATGCCCACCTTCGAAAAAATGCAGGGTAAGGGAATAATAATTAAAAACGTTTCCGATTCGGTCTTCTCCGAGATTTTAGTCACTACCGAAAACGTGCCCCTCGAGTACGAAAACCTCGAAAACGTCACCTTCAACGGCAAAACCCTTGCGGCTGTGCCGCAGTGATATTCGCCTTCGGCGAGTGATATAGGGCTTTGCCCTGTGATATTTTTCCTTCGGAAAAGTGATATATTTTGCCTTTGGCAAAATGTTAACGTGTCTCCGACGGATCATATACGGCTTCGCACGAAATATATTATACATCTTCCGGTCGGAAAACGATGTTGCCTTACGGCAAATGATGTTATGCTTCGCATAAACGATGTTGCGACTATCGTCGCAAACGAAATTTTTCCGTAGCGGTGGAGGGATAGTGCTCCCTCGTGAGATATTGCAAATTAGAATAAATTTCTACGGAGAGCGTAGGGGAGGGGCTTGCTCCTCCCGTGAGATATTGCAAATTAAAATAAATCTTTTCGGCTACGAAAAAACACCCGCTAAGCGTAAAAACTTAGCGGGTTTAAATTTTTAAATAATTCTTATTTTCGGCTCGCCGATATAGTTAAGACCGTATTTTTTCACCATTTTAAGGGCCTTTTTAACCGACTTACCGTCGTAGGTATCGATGGGCTCGTGGGCATCCGAGCCGAAGGTCACGGGGGAGCCTACCTCGCCTGCAATTTCCCAGAAAAGGGGATTTGGATAATGCCTGTCGGTTCGTACGCCCAAAAGGTTAATTTCAAGCGGCACGTCCTTTTCCTTGGAGGCAACGCAAACACGTCTCATCTCGGCCTTGTAGACCTTACCGTCTCCCGAAAACTTTAAAACGTCGGGATGTGCAACGTAGGTGAAGACCCCCGTATTTATTCCCTCGACGATAAGATCGGCGTAGCTTTTTACGGCCTCGTCCGAGTCGGAACCCACCATACTCGCGTGGGTGTAGCCTTCGTTTTCGGGCCCCAAAAAGTGCTGTCCCAAAATAAGGTACTCTGCTCCGAGGGCTTTAACGTATTCCAGGGTTTTATCGAAAAGCGTGGGATAATATTCCATCTCGAAGCCGATTTTTATATCGAGCTTATCTCGATACTTTTCCCTTAAAGCCTTTATGCTCTCGATATATTCCTCCGCCTCCTTTGTGGGACAGCGGAAGCCCGATTCGCTCCCATCAGCAAATTTAAGAGGAACGTGGTCAGAAAAGCCGAGGGTTTTTATTCCGCCCTCAACAGCCCTCTTTACATAGTCCTCGTCTGCGCCGTTTGCGTGACGGCAACGGTAGGTATGTGTGTGATAATTATAGTTCATTTTTTCGCCTCAGAGGGTTATTATCATATCGTCGGTTGCTCTCGTTACGGGAATGTTTGGAAGGAGTCTCGTCATCTCGATAACCGACTCTAAAAATCTGTCGGAATAGTGGTTAAAGCAAAGCATTTTAAGGTTTTCGTTACCCTCGAATAAGGGGAGATATTCGGTTGCCTTAAAGTGAGCGGCTTCACAGATCGCAAGGTCAAGCGGAGCTTCTAAAACCGAAAGGGGGAAATCCTCTTTCGGACCCTTATGGCAAAGGTCGCCGCTGAACAGTACGCGCTTGCCTTCGGCCTCTACGAGATAAGCATAAGAAGGAGTGACGGAAGTATGTAGGGTCTTGAAAGCAGTAAGCTTTATAATGCCGTCATCGTAAATCACACCTTCAGCAACTTCTAAAAACTCGAAGGGACGCATCTTGGTACCGGTGAGAGAGATCCAGTCGTTAATGACCCCTCTTGCCTTTTCGGGGTCGCAGGGAAAATACACCTTGGGGTTTGCCTTCAGGAATTTCCAACTGCAAATATCTAAAAAAGAAATAACGCCGTTAGTGTGGTCTCCGTGCATATGGGTAAGGAAAATTGCCTTGACCGACTCAATAGGAATTCCGCGGTTGCGAAGCCCCTCCGAAGACATAGTTCCCATATCGATAAAATAACGGTTTTCACCTACCTCAATAAGGGTGGATGAGCATCTTCTGTGGGGCTCGGGATATCCGTGACTTGAACCGAAAAAAGTTATTTTCATAAATTAACCGCCTTTTTTAAAAGTCTGATTTAATTATATTCCTTTCAAAGAAAAAAGCAATAGCTCATCTACATTTTTTTCGATACTGCGTGGGGGTTTCGCCGCAGATCTGCTTGAATTTTCGGCTGAAATAGTTTATATCGTCAAAACCCACCGCACAGGCGATTTCCGAAACCGACATATTTTCTTTTTCGAGGTAGAGTCGAGCCTTATTTATACGCACCTCGCCGAGAAAGACCATAACACCCTTGCCTGTACGCTTTTTAAAAAGATGAGCGAGATAGGAGGGGGAAATAAAAAAATGCTCAGCGATTTCCGCCACGGTCAGTGCGTCTGTAGCGTTGTCCTCAATATATTTTACAATATCGTTGAAGCTATCCGATCTTTTAAAGCTTTTCTTAAATTCGCTCTCGTTTGTGGCGGTTTTAACGTAATTCTCTGCGAGAATTCCGAAGAAATCATATAAATATCCTGCGGCATTTATCCTGCTTTTAAAGTCGCCGCGCCGATGACAGGCGATCACCTTGTCAAGTAAAGCTCGGCATCGCTCGTCCCTTATAAGATTTTCAAAAACGATGTGCTCATCACCGATATGGTTACTGAAAAAGGCCTTGTTTATATGAAAACAGTAAAATTCTCCGTGTACGGGCATATTGTTTCCGCAATGAAGCTCGTTTGAGTTTACAAACAGTATGTCCCCGACCTTTAAGGAAACACCTTCGAGGTTACAGGTGGGGAAGGCCTCCCCTTTAACGACATATTGCAGTTCTATCTCCTCATGCCAATGATTTCTTCCGCCCGAGCGGTGATTTATAAAATGCCTTATATTAAGGGGAAATAGCTCGGGCAGGTTCTCTTTTCTCGTTCTCAATATCAAAACTCCATTCTGCTAATAAAGAGCAGTTTTGTGCTATTATTTATCTGCTTTTATGATAAAATGAAAACCGATAAAAGTCAAGCAAAAAGGAGTTTTTGTTATGGATAAGCAGATAACGGCCGTTTTAGTAGGAGCAGGTAACCGTGCTAACGTATACGCTTCGGTATCCTTTACCTTTCCCGAAAAGCTTAAGGTGGTAGGTATAGTCGACCCCAATCCCGAACGCAGGGAATATATGAAAAACCGTTTCGGCGTTCCGGAAGAGAACTGCTTCGATTACGTAGACGCTCTCTGTAAGCGCGAAAAATTCGCCGACGTGGTCATAAACGGAACAATGGACTGGCTTCACGTCGACACCGCGATCCCCGTCCTCGAAAAGGGCTACGACCTTCTGCTCGAAAAGCCCTTTGCCGTAAACGAGGAGGAAATGAACCGTCTCCGCAAGGTGGCAAAGCGCAACGGCTCGAAGGTGGTAATATGCCACGTTCTGCGTTACACCAAGTTTTACCGTGCCATAAAGGAACATATTTTAAAGGGAGATATAGGCGATATCGTTTCGATAGAAATGAACGAGCACGTAAATTATCATCACATGTCGGTCTCCTACGTCAGAGGAAAGTGGCGTAGCGAGGAGGTATGCTTCGCTCCGATGCTGCTTGCAAAATCCTGCCACGATATCGACCTTATGATGTGGATGATGAATCATACCAAGCCGGTGGCGGTGTCCAGCTTCGGAAGCGATTTTCAGTACGGCCCCGACAGAAAGCCCGAGGGAGCAGGCAACCGCTGTATGGTGGACTGCCCTTATAATAACGAATGTATCTATTCTGCAGAGAAGCACTATATTGATATTCTGCGCTGGAATCAGTACGTCTGGGAGGACGATCCCCAAAAGATAAATATGTCGGTAGAGGAGAAAAAGGAGCGGCTTAAAACCGATAACCCCTTCGGCGAGTGCCTCTGGAACTTTGATCGCGGAGGTAACGTCGATCATCAGACCCTAATCGTTAATTTTGAAAACGGCGCGACGGGCTCCTTCAGTATGATAGGAGGCTCGGCCAAATCAGAGCGCAATATTCACATTATCGGCACCAAGGGGGAGATAAAGGGCATTTTCGAAAGCTCGAAATACGTCCTTCGCAATATGACCCCGTCGGAAAGCTACGCCGGATTTTGCGAGCAGGAGTTCGATCTTAACGTTACCGGCGATATGATAGGCGCAAAGGGCGGTCACGGCGGCGGCGACGAGAATCTCGTCATTGACTTTATCGATTATATAAACGGTCACGAGCCCTCGGTCTCCTGTACTACTCTGGAGGATTCGGTAGTAAGTCACCACACCGTTTTCTGCGCCAACGAGTCTAGAAAAAGCGGTAAAACTGTATTGCTATAAAAAACGGCACTTGTAAGGCGGTTTTATTTTCATCTTCGGCTTCGCCGAGGGAAATATTGAGGTTTAGGGAAGAGGGATGAGGGACGAGGGGATTTCACGTAAGAACGATATAAATTTGTTTTCCCTCCTCCCTTTTCCCTTATCCCTAACCATTAAAGCTAAACCTCTGCGGCACGCAGAAGAAAACAACCGCCTTACGGCGGGTGTTTTTATTCTTTCCAGATGAAATTATGATTTATGGCTTCGCCGCCGTCTACAAGGATGCTCTGTCCCGTGCAAAAGCCGTTTATTGCGGTCAAAA
Source organism: uncultured bacterium (assembly GCA_949293385.1). Taxonomy (GTDB): domain Bacteria; phylum Bacillota; class Clostridia; order Oscillospirales; family Acutalibacteraceae; genus SFWF01. Next base: position 22,269 of record CASFDQ010000130.1, read on the forward strand.
AATATGCCCATTCGGCTATCTCCTCGGGGGTAGCCCACCTTCTGAGGGGAGTCTCCTGCATAATCTTATCCCAAAGCTCCCTATCCTCCATAACGCACTCGTTTAAGGGGGTAAGAACTCCGCCGGGGTCTAAGCTGTTGCAGGTAGCGCCGAAGGGCGCAACCCTTTTTGCGGTGTTTTTGGTGTAGGCCATAACTCCGCCCTTGCTTGCGCAGTAGAGGGGAAATTCCGCCCCCGTGTGACCGCTTGCCGAGCCGATGTTCAGTATCGAGCTTATACCCTGTCTGACGCCGTATTTTTCGGTGATACCGATAAGCGCCTTGAGGTTTATATCTATGTCCTCTTCATTTTGCGTCCCTGCGTTGTTTATAAGGATATCTACGTCTTCGATTTCGGGAAGCCTTTCGGTCTCTCTTATATCAAGCACAAAATGAGTATATCCGACGGAAGTTATCGAAGCCTCGTTTCGGTCGATGCCGAAAACCGTATGTCCCTCATTTAAAAATTTTTCGGCAATAGCCCTTCCTATTCCTCTCGAAGTACCCGTTATTAAAACTCTCATTTTCCGCCCTCCTTATTTATATGGTCGAAATATTCTTTTCCGATATTATCCCGTTTCCACTTTTTCGATATTTTATATCCAATAGGGGAGAATAGGGCCTCCATAATAAGCTCGGCCACAGCTCCCGTCAGGGCGCAGGTAGCACACTGCAGTATCGTCCAGTAAAAGCCGTCCCAGAAGATAGGGGCGAAGAAATAGAAAACGATTACCGAGAATATAAAATTATCGAGATACTGCGCTACGAAGGTCGAAATATACGAACGCATCATAAAGGCCGCTTTTCCGTCGGGCTTTCTTTTGAACATTCGGCCGATAAGGTGATTTAAAAGGGCGTTTACTACCGCCGAAGCGAGAAAGGCAACCGTACTTCCCAGCAGTATAAACCAGGTGCCGCCGAAAATGGAGTCGTAGGCCGAATAGTCCTTGGCGTTTGACTGAATTATACTGACGATATAAAAAATAAGGCAGGTAAGCAGGTTTATAATAACCGCGTGAACAGAAATTAGGGTAGAGGCCTTGGGGCCGAAGTGCTTAGTTATAATATCCATACACATAAAGGAGAGCCAGGATATAAGAATACCGCCGTCGAGGGCTATCCAGTCGAGCTGCAAAAGGGTCTTGTTCGCTAAAAGATTCATACAGATAACGCTTACCACGAAAAGGGTAACGACGGTAGCGGGGATAGACCTTAGAAGGATTTTATATTCATTTACCGTTTTCTTTAAAGACATAAGCTTTTGATCCTTTAAAAAATAATACCTCTTGAGTATAACATAAAAATTTAATATGTGCAACCGCCATAAAAAAACAAGGTACGTCAATCGTACCTTGTTTTTAAAAATCAGCAATTATTTCGTTCCGAAAAGACGGTCGCCTGCATCTCCGAGACCAGGCAGGATATATCCGTTTTCGTTAAGGCAGCGATCTAAGGTCGAAACGAAGATCTCTACGTCGGGATGAGCCTCTGCAACGCGGGTAACGCCTTCGGGTGCGCCGATAACTGCCATAAACTTAATGTTTTTACAGCCGCGGGCCTTAAGACGGTCGATAGCGTCGCAGGCACTGCCTCCCGTGGCCAGCATAGGATCGATTATAAGAACGAGCTTGTCCTCGATCCCGTCCGGCATCTTGCAGTAATACTCATAAGGCTCAAGGGTCTCCTCGTTTCTGCAAAGACCGATATGTCCGACCCTTGCCGAGGGGAAGAGCACGTGAACTCCGTTTACCATACCGAGGCCTGCCCTGAGGATGGGAACGATAACTATGGAGTTATCCTTAACGACCTCCTGAGTGCAGGTTTCGAGGGGAGTTTTAACCTCTTTCTTAACGGTGGGGACTCCCTCCTTAAGACATTCGAAGGTCATAAGGGTGGTGATCTCCTCAATAAGCTCGCGGAACTCCTTCATGCTGGTCTTTTCGTCACGAAGGATAGCGACCTTGTGGTTTATAAGAGGATGATTAAAAATAGTAACGTTATCGTACTGTTTCATGGGGTAATGCTCCTTGTAGGCTTTAGGCAGCCTTTTTCTTAAGGTGAAGAACAACGTTTACGATGATGCCGAGGATAAGTGCGCAAGCGATGTTTGTAATCTTAACTTCGCCGATCTGCATAGCAAGTCCGCCGATTCCGGGGATAAGAATAGCCGATACGGTGAAGAGGTTAGCGTTATCCTCAAGGTCGACCTTCTGAACCATCTTAAGACCGGAAACTGCTATAAAGCCGTAAAGGGTAACGCAAACGCCGCCCATTACGCATCCGGGGATAGAATCAAGGAATGCGACGAAGGGGGAAACGAAGGCAATGAGGATAGCCATGATAGAGGTGGTGGTAATGGTTGCGACAGAGGCGTTACGGGTAATGGCAACGCAGCCTATCGACTCGCCGTAGGTGGTGTTGGGGCAACCACCGAAGAAGGCACCTGCTATAGAGCCTACGCCGTCACCGAGGAGGGTGCGATGAAGACCGGGATCCTCGAGAAGATCCTTGTCGATGATGGACGAAAGATTCTTATGGTCGGCAATATGCTCTGCGAATACTACGAAAGCAACGGGAACGTAAGCAACTGCGATAGTAGCGAGGTAGGAAAGATCGAAGGCTTTAAGTCCTTTGAATGCGTTTACAAACGTGAAGTCGGGTGTAGAAACAAAGGTGGAAAGACCTACTCCGTCGGCAACAAGAGCCTTGAAGGGAGCGAAATCGATAACCTTTAAAGCGTCGTTTCCGGTCCGGATGCCGATAAGGGTGAAGATAAGTGCTACCGCATAGCCTGCGAGGATACCGATAATAAAGGGTACGAGCTTTACCATCTTTTTGCCGTAGGTAGAGCAAATAACAACTACGAAAAGGGTAACCATAGCGCAAACGAAGGAGACCCAGGTGCTCGTTGTCATCATAAATGCCGAGGCGTCTCCGTTTTTGGCACCGTAGGAAAATACGTCGTTGATAGCGGCGCCTGCGAGAGAAAGACCGATAAGGGCAACGGTGGGTCCGATAACTGCGGCAGGCATAAGCTTGTTTATCCAGCCAACGCCGACGAATTTTACGACGACAGCGATAACAACGTAAACGAGACCTGCGAATGCGGCACCGAGGATAAGACCGAGATATCCGAGGTATACGTTAGAAAGTGCGCCTGCAAAGGCTGCGGTCATAGAGCCGATGAATGCGAAGGACGAGCCAAGGAATACGGGGCTGCGGAATTTGGTGAAAAGCTGATAAACGAGAGTACCGACGCCTGCACCGAAAAGTGCGGCCGATGCGCTCATACCGTTACCTACGATTGCGGGCACGGCGATGGTTGCTGCCATAATTGCAAGCAGCTGCTGAATAGCGAAAATAATAAGCTGTCCGAATTTAGGCTTGTCGTGAATGCCAAAAACAAGTTTGTTCTCCATAAAGGACCCTCCATAAATTTGATTTTGGAACGTTTTACGCTCCGCGACTTTCATTCTAACACACTTTGTATAATATTTCAAACCTAATTTAACAAATTTTTTCAAAATCCGACAAAAAATCTGAAACGCCCGCCGTAATTCGGTTGTGCACAGTGAATTACGGCGAGCGTAGGAGGCTCTGTTCCCCGCGTTTTAAACTTAAATGCTTATAAGAGAAAAACGGCTACGATGCTCGGCCATCTCCGGTGGGAGAAGGGGGACCACGACCCGTAGGGTCGTATTTCCGCCCGCAGGGAGGAACACCGTTTTGCGCCAAAGGCGCAAATATCGTTTTCGTTTGCGGACGGAAAACGATGTTGCCTTACGGCAAATGATGTTATGCTTCGCATAAATGATGTTGCGACTGTCGTCGCAAACGAAACTTTTCCGTAGCGGTGGATGAGGCATATCGTAGCCGAGTTTTTATATACTTATTTCGTCTATGAGTCTGAGCTCTTCTTGGGTAAATACCGTATTTTCGGCTGCCTTGTACATATTCTTCCTCCTTTAAGGTCGTGTTTTTAATACATCATACTATACAACCTTTCCTTCGAAAAGGATTTTATTTGAAGAAATAATATTGCAGTTGAAAAACAAGCGGTTTTATAGTATAATAAAATTAACATTGTAAACGGTGGTGCAAACTTGAAGATACTTGCCGTAGGCGACGTATGCTCTGAGGGCGGAACGGAATTTCTCCTTAAAACCCTTCCTAAAATAAAAAAAGAATACGGTATCGACTTTACGGTGGTAAACGGAGAAAATTCCTCGGTCTCAAACGCGATCTCTGCCGACTCTGCCGCCCTTATTTATGCGGCGGGAGCCGACGTTATAACCGGCGGTAATCATACCCTTCACCGAAAGGATTTCCGTCCACTTCTCGATAGCGACGACACCCTGCTTCGTCCCGATAATATGCCTAAGGCCGAATTCGGGAAGGGCTACTGCCTCTATGATATGGGGCATACTAAGATAGCGGTCATAAACCTGCTGGGTCAGACCTACCTAGAGCTTCACGAAGCCGAAAACCCCTTTACCTGCGCCGACCGGCTTATCGAAAGGGCCGAAAACGACGGCGCCGATCTCATACTTCTGGATTTTCACGCCGAGGCCACCAGCGAAAAGGTCGCAATGGGACTCTATCTTGACGGAAGGGTCACGGCGGTATTCGGAACGCATACCCACGTTCAAACCTCCGACTGCAGGGTTCTGAAAAACGGAACGGCCTATATGACCGATCTGGGTATGACGGGCCCCGAGGACGGCGTTCTCGGCGTAAAAGCCGAAATTATTATCGACCGTTTTAAAAACGGCGGTACGGGACGCTTTACTCACGCCGAAGGAAACTGCGTCCTCGAGGGAATGATAATAGAGGCCGACAAAAACAGCGGAAAAGCAATTTCGGCTACGGCCGTTCGTATTAAATAATTGGAGTTATAATGATAAAAAGGTTTATTTCAATACTGCTGGCGGCGGCGCTGCTTTTAGGTTTGGCAGGTTGCGGCAAAACGCCCGAAAAAAACGGACCTACCCCCGCTCCGAGCAGTACCGAAAACGAGGAAAAGGGCTCGACCCTTCGCCTTTTATACTGTGCTAACGATACCCTTAACCCTTATAAGACCATAAGTAAGCTTAATTTCGAGCTTTCCTCCCTTATGTTCGATCCGCTTATAAAGCTCGACAATTCCTTAGGAGAGGTCTTCGTCCTTGCGAAAAGCGTAAAAAATGAGGACTCGGTATGTACCGTTACCCTTTCGGATGCGCTTTTTTCCGACGGTACCCCCCTTACCGCCGAGGACGTCATATTTTCCTTTAACCTCGCAAGAGAAAGCGAAAGGTATTCACACCTGACGGCAGGCGTAGAAAAGGTCGAGGCGACCGAGGACGGAGCCGTTCGGTTCGACCTTAAGAAAAACGACCCCTATTTTTATAGGCTTCTCGGCTTCCCCATACTTAAAAACGGCTCGGATCAGCTTAAAAACGAGGACAACGTCGAGCTTGTACCGATAGGTACGGGACGCTTTGTTTTCGGCGACAAAAGCAAAAAGCTGACGGCAAATCCGAAATATTTCGGAGAAAAGCCGAGCGTTACCGAAATAACGCTTATAAACGCTCCCGACGGCGAATCTATGGAGCATTACGTTGAGGTCGGCGCCACCGATATCTACTATGCCGACGGGGGAGACGAAAATATTATCCGTATGAGCGGTCAGAAGGCCCCCGTAAACCTTAACAACCTCGTTTACCTCGGTATAAACCACGATTACGGCCCCCTGAGAAGCGACGACCTGCGTCATATTATCTCCTCGGCCATCTCGAGAAAGCTTATCGTAAGCGAGGCCTTTTACTCCAACGGAGTTGCCGCTACCGGCTTTTTTCACCCCGAATGGAGCGTAACTCAGGGATATCAGACCCTATCAGATTCGGCGAATTTAAAAATATGTGTTGAGAATTTGGCCAACATAGGTTATAATAGATTAAATGAGGAAGGTTATTCTGAAAATAAGAGCGGTAAGATATTAGAGCTCGACCTTCTCGTAAACCGAGACAGTTATACCAAGCTCTCGGCCGCCAACCTCATAAAAAAGCAGCTCGGCGAGGCAGGAATTAAAATAAACGTTAAGACCTCCTCCTCGGAGCAGTTTGTAAACGCCCTTAAAAACGGTCAGTTTCAGCTTTATCTCGGCGAAATTAAGCTGAACAGAAATATGGATATATCTTCCCTCGTTTTAAAGGGAGGCTCGGCCGCCTACGGAATGCCCGAGGCGCCGAAAAAGTCCGAAAACAAGAAGGATGAGGACGATAAAAAGGAGGAAGGCTCCTTCGATATGCCCGAAGAGGAGGAGATCCCCGAGGATTTCGACGGAGAAACCTCGTACATCTCGGTGATCGAGGGCTACTATAAGGGCGAAAATTCGGTAACCGATATTGCCTCCGCCCTTCTTTCCTCAATGCCCGTTATCCCCCTTCTTTACAGAAGCGCAGTGGTCTTTTATTCTGACGAAATTGAAAATATCGGTGAGGTATCCTGCTACGATATATTCTTTTCGGCTGATAAATATAAAGTTAAAAAATAATTTCCGGAGGATTTTACAATGATTTCTTACGAAACCCGAATTGGCAAAATTTCGCTTTCTGAAGACTATCTTCAGAAACTGATTGGCGAAGCCGTCACCTCCTGCTTCGGAGTTGTCGGTATGGTTCCCAGCGGAGGAAAGCAGCACTTCTTCAACTTCATCTCCAAAAAGGAACGCCTCAGCAAGGGTATAATCATTCGCGGCGATGCCGATAACGTTACCATTGAGCTTCATATAATCGTATCCTACGGAATGAATATAAACGCAATCGCTCAAAGCATTGTTCATAAGGTTCACTACGTTGTTACCGAGGCCACCGGCATCAAGGTCAACAAGGTTACCGTAAAGGTAGACGGAATCAAAGAATGATAAAGCCCCGAGGCTATCACCGCGCATTTTTTGTGCCCAATTTTAAGGAGTGTTCTGATGTTTAACGGAAACATACTGCGTGACGCAATTATTTCTGCAGCAAACAACATTGCAAATAATAAAAAGGCGGTCGACGATCTTAACGTTTTCCCCGTGCCCGACGGAGATACCGGTACCAATATGTCTATGAGTATCGGAAACGCCGCAAAGGAGCTTGCCCGTGTTAAGGATGAGCCGGTCGGCAAGGTCGCACAAACCGCCGCCTCCGCCCTTCTTCGCGGAGCAAGAGGAAATTCGGGCGTTATTACCTCCCTCCTTTTCAGAGGCCTTGCAAAGGGCTTTAAGGACGCCGACGAAATAACCTCCGAGAATCTTGCCGCCGCCTTTAAGGCAGGCGTTGAGGCCGCATACAAGGCCGTTATGAAGCCTACCGAGGGTACTATTCTTACGGTTGCCCGCGTTGCAAGTGAATACGCGAGCCGCGCAAACGATACGGGAAAAGACCCCTTAGAGGTTTTCGAGGCCGCTATGGAAGGAGCTAAGAAGGCTCTTGCAGAGACCCCCGAAATGCTTCCCGTTCTCAAGAAGGCAGGGGTCGTCGACGCAGGAGGACAGGGCTTCGTCGTTATCCTCGAGGGTATGTACTCGGTGTTTAAGGACGGCGTTATGATAATGCCTGCTGCCGCACCTGCCGTCAAGGAGACCGAGGAAGAAGCCGCACCTACGGTCAGAAACGCCGCAGGCGAGCTTGAAGACTTCGACATCAACTTCCCCTACTGTACCGAATTTATTATAATCCGTTCGGCCGACTGCGATAAGGAGCCCGCAGAGCTCAGAAGCTATCTTGAGTCTATGGGCGACTGCGTAGTAGTGGTCGACGACGAGGAGATAATAAAGGTTCACGTTCATACCGATCATCCCGGTAACGCTATCGAGAAGGCCCTTACCTTCGGCGCTCTTACCAAGCTGAAGATAGAAAATATGGCCGAGCAGCACGAGCAGGCCAAGCAGGAGGCCGCGGCCGCTGCTAAATCAAACGAGCCCTTCAAGCCTGCCGAGCCCGAAAAGCCCTTCGGCTTCGTATCGGTTGCCGCAGGTGACGGTCTTGCCGCCCTCTTTACCGATCTTGGCGCAGACGTCGTCGTCAGCGGCGGTCAGACTATGAACCCCTCTACCGACGATATCCTTCACGCTATCGAGTCTACTCCCGCCGAGACGGTATTCGTTCTCCCCAATAATAAGAATATTATTATGGCGGCCGAGCAGGCTATCCCCCTTGCCACGAGAAACGTCGTCGTTATTCACAGCCGTACCATTCCTCAGGGAATTACCGCTATGCTTAATTTCGATCCCGATGCCGACACCGATACCAACGCTATAAACCTCGGAAACGCTATCAACAACGTCTCAACGGGTCAGATAACCTTTGCCGCCCGCGACTCTGAGTTCGACGGCAAGAAGATCAGACAGGGCGAGCTTTTAGCCCTCGACGGCGGAAAGATCGTATTTACCGAAACGAGCATCGAAAACTGCCTTGTTCGTCTTACTAAGCAGCTTATTAAAAAGGACTCCTCCTTCGTTACCGTATTTTACGGCGAAGACGTTACCGATAAGCAGGCCGAATCCCTCTTTAAGGTTTTAGAGAGCAAGTTCGGAAGCAAGGTCGAATTCACTCTGGTAAACGGCGGTCAGCCCGTATACTATTTCATTATTTCCGTAGAGTAATCGGAGGTGCCTTATGGCAACCGAATCGGACAGCATAAGATATCTTAAAGGGATAGGCGAAAAACGCTCCCTGTTATATAGCAAATTGGGCATCGACACCGTCGGCGCCCTTTTGCGTTTTTATCCCCGTTCCTACGAGGATTGGAGCCTCATTACTCCTATCTCCGAGGCAAGGGGAAGAGGAACCGTCTGTATAAAGGCCGAGGTCGTTACCCCCGTTAAAGAAAACTATATCCGAAAAAATATGGTTCTTTACAAGACGACGGTAAGGGATAAAAGCGGCATTATGACGGTTACCGTTTTTAACAATAAATACGACGCAGAAAAGCTTAAGGTCGGAAGCGAATTCCTTTTTTACGGAAAGCTTTCTACCGAGTCTTTTTATGCCGAAATGTCCTCCCCGAAGATAAGACCTGCGGGTTTCGATTATCTAAGACCTATCTACCCCGCAACCGCAGGACTTGGCAGTGCCGCCCTCGAAAAATCGGTAAAAACCGCCCTTAGTGCCGTAGAGCCCAAGGAGATACTGCCTAAAAGCGTTATTGACGAAAACCGCTTGATGTCAAGAAGTGCGGCTATAAAAAACGTTCATTTTCCCGAAAATAAGGAGATTCTCGTTAAAGCGAGGCACCGCCTTATCTTCGAAGAGCTTTTTATGCTTCAGGCGGGTCTTCTGCTTATAAAAAACGTCAACAGAGGCCTGACCCCCTGCGTATTTAAGACCGACTTTACTAAAGAATTTTACGAGCTTCTACCCTTTGAGCTTACCTCGGCGCAGAAAAGATGTATAGCCGAGGCGGCCGCCGATATGTCGGATAAGCGACCGATGAATCGCCTTATTCAGGGCGACGTCGGAAGCGGAAAAACCGCCGTTGCCGCCGCCTGCTGTTATTCTGCCGTCAAAAACGGTTATCAGGCCGCTATGATGGCTCCTACCGAGATCTTGGCCGAGCAGCATTTTAAAACCTTCTCGAATTTCTTTGAAACGACCGATATACGGGTCGCTCTCCTTACGGGAAGCCTCAGCAAGAAAAAGAAGGACGAGCTTAAAGCCGGGCTCGAAGGCGGCGAGATAGACCTTGTTATAGGTACTCACGCTCTGCTTTCGGATAACGTCTATTTTAAAAACCTCGGACTTGTCATAACCGACGAGCAGCACCGCTTCGGCGTTGAGCAGAGGGCGGTCCTTTCCTCGAAGGGAAAAGCGCCCCATCTTCTCGTTATGTCGGCTACCCCCATACCCCGTACCCTTGCCCTTATAATGCACGGAGACCTTGATATTTCGATAATCGACGAATATCCGAGGGGCCGGCAGGCGGTAAAGACCTACTGCGTCGGCTCCTCCTACCGCGAAAGGATCTATAACTATATAAAAAAGCATATTGAAAACGGTCATCAGGGCTATATAGTATGCCCCTTGGTCGAAGAGGGGGAAGAGGCAGGCGACCTGATATCGGCCGAGAAATATTTCGAGACCCTTTCGAAAAATGAGTTTAAGGACTATAGGCTCGGCCTGCTTCACGGAAAAATGAAGCCGAAGGAAAAGGACGGGGTAATGCGCGACTTCGCAAAAGGGGATATCGACCTGCTTATTTCAACTACGGTCATTGAGGTCGGTATCGATGTTCCGAATTCTACCGTTATGGTTATCGAAAACGCCGAGCGCTTCGGCCTTTCACAGCTTCACCAGCTCAGAGGCCGTATCGGACGCGGAAGCGGAAGCTCCGACTGTATCCTTATTTCCGACTCTAAGACCGCGAAGAAGACCCGCCTTAAAATAATGTGCGATACGGTGGACGGCTTCGAGATCGCCGATAAAGACTTAGCCCTTCGAGGCCCCGGTGACTTCCTCGGTAACCGTCAGCACGGTCTGCCAGAGCTTCGTATCGCCGACCTGTCGAGCGATATCGGCGTGCTTCGCCTTGCGGGACGTCAGGCCGCCGAGCTTATAAAGGCCGACCCTCTTCTTAAAGACCCCGAAAACGCCGCCTTTAAGGCCGAAATTCATCGGATGCTTTCGAGAATGAAAAATAATTAGTGCAATTTTTAAAAAAGTATGGTAAAATAGCGAAAGACTTTTTTATTTGGAGAAATATAATGCCACACGAGATACTACACGCGCTGGAGCATAGCCTTATAGAAACGGCTAAAATGGCTCCCATAATATTTCTTGCCTATTTGTTTATGGAATGGCTTGAGCATACGAGCAGTGCGCGTCTCGGAAACGCAGTGCATAAGGTTAAAGGTGCGGGTCCGTTTATCGGCTCTGCCTTGGGCCTTATTCCGCAGTGCGGCTTTTCGGGCGCGATAGCGGGAATGTACGCCGCAGGAACGGTAACTATGGGAACCCTTCTTGCCGTCCTCCTTGCCACGAGCGACGAAATGCTCGTTATTATGCTTCCCGAGCTTGGAAAGGGACGTATAACCCTATGGCTTCTGATCTTTATACTTGTTTTCAAGTTTGTTATAGGCGCTTTGGTCGGATTCATAGCCGACTTTATTCTGAGAAAACGTCACGCCGAACGGGAAGAGGATATTCACGGCTTCTGTGAAAGGGAAAACTGCTCCTGCAGCGACGGCGTATGGCTATCGGCCGTAAAGCATACTCTTAAGATCCTGCTTATAATCTTTGTCGTTTCGGTACTGCTTCATATAGCCGTAGAGCTTATCCCCGAGGAGGCGTTAAAAAGCGCACTCAACTTCCCCGTACTTAGCGAGCTTGCCGCCGCCCTCGTAGGACTTGTTCCGAGCTGTGCCGTATCGGTGACCCTGACCTCCCTTTACGTAGAGGGTGCCTTGGGTCTCGGGCCTCTGCTCTGTGGCCTTCTTACCAACGGCGGAGTCGGACTTTTAGTTCTCTACCGCGTAAACAAAAGCAAAAAAGACAGCCTTATCATAACGGCCGTCGTTTTCGCTGCAGGACTTATCTTTGGAAGCCTTGCGGGACTTATAATGGGATAAAAAAGACACGGATCGGTTGATCTGTGTCTTTTGATTTATATATTTACGCCCTGAGCTTTAAGGAGCTTTCTTACCTCGGTGCCGTCAAGTAAGGACGGTGCCGTTTTGCTTTTCACAGATATAGCCGCCGCAGTGCCTGCCGCCTGCCCCGTTAAGATACAGGTTCCCTGAATACGGGTGCTCGCGTGGGCAATATGGTCGACCGAAATACATCTTCCGCAAACCAAAAGGTTTTCAGCCTCGTCGGTAACAAGGCTTCCGTAGGGTATCTCGTAAAAGTCGCCCTTGATACTTCCGCCGATGGCCGAGGATTTACCCTTCGGGTCGTGCAGGTCGATAATATAAGAGCCTCTTGCTACAGCGTCGTCGAAGCGCTTGCAGGAGATGACCTCTCCGCCCGAAAGCAGGTATTTGCCTCTGAGCCTGCGGGTCTCTCTTATACCGAGGGTCGCGCCCGACTGAATAAGGTAGCTTTTTTCAAAACCGGGTATAAATGTCTGAAGAAAATCGACTATGGCGATAAGCTGAAGCTGAGCCTTTATCTCTCCCTCGTTAAGACTGTCCGAATCGGCGCCGTTTATACCTACTACCCGCGACATATTTATTACGGCAACGTCGCTTTTTGTGCCTCGGGAAACGAGAACTCTGCCCTGCGGCATAGGTATACTGTCGTCGTCCGAAAGCTCGAAGCCGCAGGTGTTTGCGAAGCTCCAGTTTTCGAACCGTTCCCTCGTTATACCGTAGTCCCCGAAGAGAAGATGCTTATTGTTAAGAGCCGAAGCCCTTTCGTAATCGACTCCGCCCATAGTAAAGAATATCGACACGGGCTGCATAACGCCTACCGCGCCCTGATACCTTTCCTCCGAATTATGCCTTATATCAAGGTCGTTTTCCTTAAGGGTATCGTAAACTCCGCTTTCGCTTCCAAGCGAAAAATCACATCCCGAAAGGGCTAAAAGATCACCGTCACCGCTGGCGTCGATAAACACCTCGGCAAAGATCTCGGTAAAGCCCGATTTTTCCAAAATGGTTATTTTTTTGATCTCCTTACCCTCTTTTACGGTATCGCAGAGGGTAGAATGAAACCTTATTTCGACGCCCGCATCGTCAAGCAGCTTTAAAAGAAGATACTTAACGATATGAGGGGCCGCTATCTGCCAGTGGTGGCCTTCATCGGGGTCGTTGGTGCAGTATTTTTCCGAAAGCATACACACCCCGTCGCTTATTTCCTTCAGTATTCCGCCGAAGCTCTCGCCCGATAGGGTAACCCGCGAATCGAGAGGCGTAACTATTCCGAGACCTGCCTGACCGCCCAAAACCCCCGACGACTCTATAAGAAGGGTATCGGCGCCGTTTCGTGCCGCCGCCAGTGCCGCCGCACAGCCCGCAACTCCTCCGCCTATAACTACGACCTGCTTCTTTATAGTTTTAGATATCTTCATTTCTCTTTCTCCCCTTAAACTTGATATCAAGCTCGCTTAAAAGCGCGCCTAAAAGAATTAAAACTGCGCCGATCTTGGCGAAATCGTCCATAGGCTGCGAAAGGATGATAGCCGAAAGAACGATCGCAAGAGCGGGATCGATATAGCTGAAAATAGCGGCGGTGGTTGCCGATACTCCCGAAAGAGAACCGAAATAAAGAAGGTAAGCGAGTCCCGTATGAACTACTCCTACGCAGATAAGAAGCGAAAGGCTGAGGGGCGTAAAGGCCTCCGCCTTTATGCTTTCGAAAATAAGACTGTATGGCAGGACCACGATCGCGGCTGAGGCAAGCTGAACCACCGTTTTGTTGTTAGCCGAGATATCCTTAAGCTTTTTGTTCATAAGGATGACCGAAGCGTAAAGAAGGGCCGCCGAAAGTCCGAATATTATTCCGATAACGATCTCACCTTCGGGAAGCTCTCCGCCGATGATCCCCGAAACGAAGACCATTCCGACAAGAGCCAATATTATACTGAAGAGCTTTTTAAGGGTGAAACGCTCCTTTAAAACAAAGGGAGATGCAATCATAACAAAAACCGGTGCCATATAGTAGCAAAGGGTTCCTATCGGTACTCCTGCGAACCTATAAGATTCGAAAAGGAATATCCAGTTAAAGCCTATTGCGGCTCCCGAAATAACCAGAAGCCAAAAATTATTCTTTATTTCGGTCTTGGATATGGGCGACCTTGATAAAAGCGCGAAAAGAACAAGACAAGCCGCTCCTATTCCACCGCGCACGAAGGCGATAAATCCCGACGGCAGATCGATATAGTTTACGAAAATACCGATGGTGCCGAAAATGAGCATAGAGGTTATAAGCTTAAGCTTAGAGATCATCGGGCATTTCCTCCGTCTCCTCGTCGCTTTCGTTGAAGATATCGTCAAAGGCTTCCTCTGTAAGGTAAGCCGCGGCCTCGCTTTCAAGCTCGTTTTCCCAGCGCGAAAGAAGCTCTTCACCTTCAGGATAGCTTAGGTCGGCGCCCTGCTTTTTGCGCAGGATAAAGCATACCGCAAGGTAGATAAGAAGTATTCCGAGGGCCGAAACCGAAACTATCATACCGACACCGAGTCCGGGGGTCTTATAGGTAAATACTATCTCGCTTTTTCCCGCTTCTACGGGTACTGCCATAAAGCCGACGTTTACCTTTTCTATGGGAGCGGCCTTTCCGTTGACCGTAGCCGACCAGCCCTCGTCGTAGGGGATCGAGAAGAAAACAAGGTTAGCACGGTCCCGCTCAACCGTTGCGGTAAAGGAATTCTTACCCGTCTTAAAGGAGGTTGCGGCGGTTGCCTGACGCTTGTCGGATTCTGCTCTGACGTCGGTGTATGACATATTGTAGCCTGCGTACTCGTCGCTTATATAGTCGTCGCGATGGGTAAGGAGATGACGGTATTTGTCTATCTGTGCCTCGTCTAAAAGAATTGCCCTGAGCATCTCTTTAGAACGTTCGCTTCCGCTCATATCCTCACAGTCGGCATAGGACATATAAGCATCGTAGGAGAAGCCGTAACCGATATAGTTCAGGTTTTCGTAAATCTCAAAGCCCGAAGCGTTATGAATATATTCATAACCGGGCATTTCGTTATTTCCGTTTTCGTCGGTAAAGGGATCTTCCGATTCCTGCTGAATAAGATACTTAACCGAAAGAAGGGGTCTTATAGCGTAGTGATCGGTGTCGGGACGGCTTGCCACGTCGCGGTTTATTCCTATAAACTCATAAAACTCCATTATGGAGGAGGGTACTATAGAGTGAAAGGCGTTGATACTGGAATAACCTAAGAACATAGGGGTATTATCCATACAGGAATAGGTATCAATTCTGAAGGTGTCGGGGTCGCCTTCAAGGGCAAGATCTCCCTCTATGAGCTGATCTACGACGACCTCGTGGGTATAGGAATGGGACTTTCCTCCCGCTATGAAGAAATTGGTATAAAATATCGCCGCGACCATAGCCCAGAGGATAGAATGTTTAACGAATTTTTTGGTGTCGTTTCTGAATTTCTTAATAAGGACGAAGAGTATGCAAAGGCAAACAAGAGCAACGGCGCAGGTTATCCAGAAGCGGCTTACATACATAAGGTTATTGGGTTCGGTAAAGAGACCGAATATAAGTCCGTCGTCGGTGGTCTGCGGGAAGAAGCCGACGATAAGGGTAATACCCATAGTTATTCCGAAGACCCACTTGAAGGGCTTATCGAAGGAGATGTCGGTCTGCTCTACGGCGATAGACGTGGCAAGGGCCATAAGCAGTATGGGCATATAGAACCAGCGTACGTAGTAAGCGTCGTTAAAGGCGTAAAAGGCCGAGTTTAAAACAGGAACGAAGGCCATCACGGCGCAGGTTATAAGAACCCTTTTGAGCCAGCTCCCCTTTCGGGCGTGGACAAAAGCGAAAACTCCCACCATACTGAAAAGCGGTAGCCACGCTCCCAGTGACGACCATTTTACGTCGGCCTCGGGGAAGAATACGGGTCGGGCGGGAAGGTCGGGCGGGAAGAAGAATACCTCGAAAACGTTGGCATAAATACTTTCCTTGCCGAAAAGAAGAGAGTTCCAGCCGAGGTCTATCTCGCTTATACGGGAGTTTCCCGAAATGGCAAGATAGGAAGGCAGAAGAACGATACAGGCAAGGAGCATTCCGATTATCGCCTCAAAGAATACCGCAAAAAATACCGATGCGGTGGGCTTTATGGCGCGGCTTATAAGCCTTATCACAAAATAGATAACTCCGAATACCAGCATTCCGACGAAGAAGAAATAGTTCACCATGGCGCAGACCGCTACCGTTACCGCAAAAACGCCCCGTTTGTTTTCGGTCACGAGCATTTCGAAGGCAAGCAGCAGAAGCGGAAAGAATACTATCGCTTCGTGGAAATGATTGAAAAAGATATTGTAGATCGAGAAGCCCGAAAAGGCGTAAAGGAGAGCGCCGAGCTTGGCGGTATAGTCGTAGCGGGTAAAACGTCTTATAAATAAAAAGGCAGTGAGGGCGGCGCAGGCGAACTTTAAAATAAGAAGCGGTCCCATAAAATAAGGCACCCAGGAGTTCGGGAAGGGCAGGGTCAGCCAGAAAAAAGGACTCGTAATATTATAAAAGGTATAAGAGCCTATAAAGTTAGCGCCCAGATCGGTAGTAAAGCTCCAACCGATCTCTCCGTTTCTGATAGCCTCGTGACAAAGCTTATAGAAGGGTATCTGCTGAACGTTAAAGTCGCCGAAGAACAAAAAATATCCTCCGTCGTATATCATAAAAGGCACGAAAAAGCAGGCGGCGCAGACAAGTGCGATAAAAAATACCGACCGCGCCTGCCCTTTTTCTTTACCGAGCAGTCGTTTTTTTGCGACAGAATAGGTCAAAGCCGTTTCCTCCATAAAAAAGATATTGATATTATATCATTAAATGGTATAATTATCAAGTAAACAAATAAGGAGATTTTTATATGCCGAGTCATTTTTACGCCATTCTTTCCCGAATGAAAAACATAAACCGCTGGGGCCTTATGAGAAACACCCGTCAGGAGAATTTAAGCGAGCATTCCTTAGAGGTAGCCTTTATCGCTCACTGCCTTGCCCTTATCGGGAACAAGAGAATGGGAAAAAGCTACGACGCCGACAGAATTGCGGTCTGCGCCATGTTTCACGATACCTCCGAGATCATTACCGGCGATATGCCGACTCCGATAAAATACTATAACCCCGAAATCAAAGAGGCCTATAAAAAGATCGAGGCGGTGGCCGAGGAGGAGCTTATCTCTATGCTTCCCGAGGATTTAAGGGAAGAATTTTCGTCGGTCTATTCTCCCGACCCCGATGCCGAGCGTCTTATCAAAGCGGCCGATAAGCTTTCGGCCCTTATAAAATGTATCGAAGAGGTCAAAATGGGCAATTTGGAGTTTAAGGACGCCGAGATCTCAACGAGAGCCTCCATAGAAAGACTCGGCTGCCCCGAGGCCGACGCCTTTATGGCGGAATTTATCGACAGCTTCTATTTAACCCTCGACGAGCAAAGAAAAAACTGATACTTAAGGCGGTTGTGCTAGGGATTTACGGAAAATGTTGTAGAGCGCGACGGTGCGATTTTGATCTCCGACGAGATTCCGCCTACGGCTATGCAAGCGACAATGGGTCATCTTGAGCGTAAGTCGAACGCGTAGCGCGGCACCGTAGGTGACGAGATCTCATTGTCGCAAAATTTCGACCAGCTCAGAATGACCCGTCGGGGTAAGGCAGGTTTTTCCGTCGCGCCCTACGCTCGCCATCAATTTTTCAAAAAAAGAGGATATGTATCAAGTTGGATACATATCCTCTAGTTTTATTCCCAACCTTAACTACCTTAAAGGTCAGTTTTTTGTTTCTCCAAAAGAATTATTCCCGCTACTACGCCGAGCATACCGACGATGCCGGTAATTCCCGGATTTTCACCGAAGGCCAAAAAGCCAACAACGGCGGCGACCACCGGCTCGATTATCGAAAGGACGGCCGCCTTGCCTGCCTCGGTTTTCGAAAGACCGTAGGTATAAAGCAGATAGGGCAGTATCGTACAAATAACCGATATTAAAGCTCCGAGAAGTATGTTTTCGGGGCGGTAAAAAAGAGGGATCACCTTGCCAATATTGCATATTGGGATAGCTCCTGCCGACGCGAAGGCAAAGGTGTAGAAAATAACCGTAGTTGTGGAATATTTTCTTGTTGCGTACTTTCCGAAAATACTGTAAAGTCCGTAACCGAGACCCGAAAGCAGGCCGTAAACGAGGCCGATACTGCTGAGCCTGAGCGAAGAAGAAAGGCAGAGCACCGCGCAGGAAATAATGCATATCAAAAGGGCCAAAAGCTTACCGACAGTCAGCTTTTCTTTAAAAAGCAACGCCGAAAAGAGGGTTACCCATATCGGAGAGGTGTACATCAGCATACAGGCTACCGAAACCGAGTTTTCGCCGATAGAGGACATATAGCAGACGTTGAAAAAGAGAAAGCTTGCTATCCCCGTACCTAAAAACATCCAAAGATCTTTAAGCCTTATTTTAAGAAGGGAGCGGTCCTTTATAAGTATTACGAAGAACATTACGACGGTGGTGGTGACCGCCCTTACCGCAACTATCATGGGCGAGGAAAAGCCGTTTTCCTGCATAGGTCGGGTAAAAAGGCTTATACAGCCCCAAAGCACGGCCGCCGAGATTATGGAAAGGTCCTGCCTTTTTATAAATTTCGCCATAGCTTAAACTCCTGTAAAGCCCTGAAATGCCATAGAGATCAGAGCGGCGACGAGGAGGGTTACGGGAAGCCCTCTGAGTGAACGGGGAAGCTCCTCACTGTTTAAAACGCCGCGCAGAGACCAAAAGATCAAAGAAACCAAAAGAAATCCTATCATAGAGAACACCGCGTAAAGCAGAGCGGTAGCGTAATCCGAAACCGCGCTCGAAGAAAAGAGCTTAAGGCATATTCCGAGTACGAGTGCCGAGCAGGTCGTAACGGCTTTATAGCCGTTTAAGAAGCCGTAGACCGCGGGCAGGAAGAGCTTTGTAAGGGTAAAGGCGGCAAAAATAAGTCCGCAGATAACGAGAACGCAGATAAGCCCCGTCAGCACCTCGAGTCCAAGCAGAGGAAGGACCCATTTTATTACGGGGTAGGAAACGGCCGAGGATAAAAAGACGAGGACCGCCGTAATACCGCACCGTTTAAGTATTTCGGTAAAGGAGGGTGATTTGTCGGTGGCCTGCTCGAACCCTAAAAGGGAAGAAAGCATAATATTGTCGGTCAAGACCGCGGCCGCGACTACCGAAAGGAATATACTCATTTCTGCTCCTCCTTTCGCTTTTTATTTTTGCCGACCGAAAGGCAGTAGACCGTAAGCAGGACTGCCGTCGTAAGAAGACCGCCCGCAGGGGTCTTTAAAAAGGCTATGGGGGTAAGATATTTCGAATAGATATCGAAGCCTAAAAGGCTTCCGTTTCCGAAAAACTCCCTTATTAAAGAGGAAACTATCAAAAAGGCCGAACCTACCGCCGCCGATAATCCACAGCCCGAAATAAGTCCCGAAAGATCGGCGCTTATAACGAAATCGCTTCGGACGAGAAGTACCGCAGATACCGCCGCAATATTTACGTAGATGCCGAGGGCCGCAATATCCTCCTTAAAGAATATACCGAGCAGGGTCGCCGAAATTCCTACGACTCCGACCGAAATAATAAGTCGGGCAAAGGGGGCGGTCTTTTCGGTTAAAAGGGCTTTTAGGGCGAATACCGCAAGGGAGGAAATAATAAGAGCTAAAACGGTTATGACCGAAATGAGAAGTCCCGTTTTAACCGAAGCGGATACCGCAACAAGGGGCAGAACAGCCAGAACCCAGTTTTCATAAAGTTGCTTTTCTCTTAAAAGGTCAAGCATTTTCTTCCTCCTTTCTTACGGCGAGCATCCTTCCGAAAGGAACCGTAGGCAGATAGCGGTCTATAGCGGGAACCGCAAGATTCATAAGAATAATACTATAGGAGACGCCTTCGGGCATACCTCCGAAAATACGGAAGAACATGGTCAAAAGGCCGCAGCCAATACCGAAAACGAGCTGACCTACGGGGGTCACGGGGCTCGTGGTATAATCGGTTGCCATAAATATCGCCCCGAGAAGTATTCCGCCTGAGCAGACCTCGGTCAAAGGAGCCCGTCCCGCAATAAGGGAAACGAGCATAACGGTAAGAATAAAGGAAAGAGGAATATGCAGGGTTATTACCTTTCTTAAAACCAGATAGGCACCCCCGAAAAGCAGCATGACCTCCGAGGTCTCGCCGATGGTACCGCTGCAGACCCCGAAGAAAAGCTCTTTAAATATGTAATTGCCGCCCGAAAGCGGGGTAGCCGCAGCCACTAGGTCGGTAAAGGGCTCGTAATAGGTCGACATGGCGGTACCGAAGGACAAAAGCATAAAAACTCTTGCCGCCGCGGCAGGGTTTAAAAGATTTTTTCCGATTCCGCCGAAAAGGATCTTTATAACGACGATCGCAAAAGCCGAGCCGACAGCCGCCATATAAAAAGGTATTCTCGGAGGAAGGTTAAGGGCCAGAATAAGACCCGTTACCGCCGCCGAAAGATCCCAAGCGGTAACCGGCTTTTTAAGAATGTAGCAGAAAAGAGCCTCGGACAAAACGGCAGAGGCTACCGAAACGGCAACGACCAATAAAGCCCTGAAGCCGAAGATAGAAACGCCGAAAAGGGTTACGGGAGAAAGAGCGACGATAAGGTCGAACATGATCCGCCTTGTGCTTTCGGCGGCTTTTATATGAGGAGAGATAGCGGTAATAAGTTCCATTAAGCACCTCCGCAAAATATTTATAACATTTTACCATATTTTGTCGGATATTACAAGTACGGAATGCTTAATACGAGACCCTGTCGAAAAGATTTTTAATTTTTTTCAAAAAAAGGGTTGCAAAACGCTTTAGTTTGTGGTATTATAATTTGGCACCCGTAAGGGACGCGACATATCGCGGGATAGAGCAATCCGGTAGCTCGTCGGGCTCATAACCCGAAGGTTGTTGGTTCAAATCCGGCTCCCGCAACCA